>NZ_JBALCW010000097.1:0-88755 GCF_036917635.1 Nostoc sp. | reverse complement strand
AAGTAGTGGATGCACCGCTCACCTGGAGTAGCAGCAAAAATGCTAACCCTCCATCATACCTCATTTTTCGTTCCAATTAAGATGCGTTTGCCCTGATGGCGATCGCATAAATTGAGTTTTTCTTTGCGCTGATCTTCTTGTGATTCCTAGCCATTAATCTAAAACTATTGAGAATCAGACTGTGAGAAAACCTACGCTAGAAGAGTGGAGAACTGACCGTGAAAATTTAGGCAGCCGACGGCTGCCTCTAACTCCCCCTCACAATGATTATCATTTTCATGCTGAGTGAGATTTAATTTCCTCAAAGCCCTATGTAGTTTGAGTCTTGGTGTATTTCATCCTGATTCAGGCTCGTCAATATTTAGATGCGTTTGCCCTGCTTACTTATCAGGTTCGGTTAAACACTTATAATATCTGTAGGTTGGGTTGAGGAACGAAACCCACATTTTATTTTAGTTTGTAGTAAGGACTTTAGTCCTTTCTGCAATACGCTACGCGGTAAGCGCAGCTATGCCCTTCATTGCTTTACAAAATCAGACCTGAAGTCCTGACTACAAACATTTTTGAAAGAATGTTGATTAGCTGGACATACTATAAATAAACATTAAAAAACTCACAATTTTACTCACCACTCCCAACGGTTTTTTGCTGTTGATAACGGAGTTTAAACTGCTGTTGCTGTATTCTATGATCCACAATAGCTTCAGGATAGCCAACAGCATGACGCTCTAAAGATGGAATTTTACCAGTAACTAAATATTCTGTATCTACAGACCGCAATTCTGATACCCATTGGCGAATATATTCCCCCTCTGGATCAAATTTTTGTGTTTGACTGGCTGGATTAAAAATCCGCACAGGTTTAGGGTCCATGCCGCTAGAAGCACTCCATTGCCAACCGCCATTATTAGCAGATAAATCACCGTCAATTAGGTGCTGCATAAAGTATTTTTCTCCCAATTGGGGATTAATTAGCAAGTCTTTGGTAAGGAAACTGGCAACAATCATTCGACAACGGTTGTGCATCCAGCCACTTTCATTCATCTGGCGCATTGCTGCATCTACAATGGGATAGCCAGTTCTCCCCTCACACCAAGCTTGGAAGTGTTCTTCGTTAGTTTGCCAAGGAAAGTTTTTAAAAGTGTCGCGGAAAGCACCATCAGCTAATTCCGGAAAGTTATACATTGCATGTTGATAAAATTCCCGCCAAGCTAATTCTTGTTGCCATGTGCGAATATTAACTGCTGTTTCCTCACTGCGGCTGTTTTCTAGTGCTTCTATAGTGGTTTGCCAAACGGTGCGAATGCCAATTACGCCAAATTTTAAAGCTGCACTCAGTTGCGATGTTCCGTCCACTGCGGGAAAATTTCGCTGTTGTTGGTATTCAGTAATAGCTTTAGCAGTAAATTCTTCTAGCCGTTCTTGCGCCGCCGCCTCACCCGGTGAAATAATCAATTCTCCATCCCAAATAAATCCTAAATCTTTGGCTGAAGGTAGGGGTAAGGCTCCTGCAAGTTTAGCAATTTCCTGTTCAGCTTCTGTTAATCCCTCAACATTTTGCAGAGTTTCTACTGGGTTCGCTTTTGGTTTGGTAATCCAATTTTTCCAAAAGGGGGTGTAAACCGTGTAAGGTTGATTGCTACCGGTGCGTAATTGCTCTGGGGAATTGAGGATTTGATCCCAATTTTGGTTAAGAAACTGAATACCTTTTTGTTTGAGGGCATTTATAATGGTGCGATCGCGTTCTTGCGAATAAGGTTCTACATCCCAATTCCAAAAAACAGCTTTGGCATTTATTGCTTCTGCTAAAGCTGGTATCCCTTGTACAGGATTGGCGTGGAGTATTAACAATTGGCTACCAACTTGGGCATATCGCTCTTGGAGTTTCTGCAAACAGCCAATCATATAAGTTATTTTCACAGGAGCAACATCATCCCGTTCCAGAATATTTGGATCGAGACAAAACACGCCCACCACTTTCGGACTCTGTTGTTTTGCCGCAGCCAGTCCCGTATTGTCAGAAATGCGTAAATCGCGCCGATGCCAAAACAAAATTAAGTCAGACATTCCATGCTATATATAGTTCACCCGTACTAGCTTAAATGCTAGTGGTACCAATGAACATCATTCTGGCGATAAATTTCTTCTTCCCCTACCCCCTTCATGATCCTTGAGCGATCGCTCGGCGAATTTTGTGCCAAATTAACCCTGCGACAATCAACCCTAAACCCACTTGCCAAATTGCAGATTCTACCCAGAAAGCCAGAAAAAGGCAACTTACAAGACCTAACCAACCTATCCATACAGGATAGAGTCGCTCTGATGGGGTTAGACGCAAGGCGGCGAAGCTGGTAATTGCGTAATAAATTAAAACACTAAAGGCACTAAACGACCAGGTAGTTTTGACATTACCCAACAGTACTAATAGAGCGATCGCTATTCCGACAAATATCACAGCCCAGTATGGGGTTGTCTGTTCTTGGTTAAGCCGCGCTAAGAATTTTGGAGCATCTGAACGCCGTCCCATTGCCAGTAACACCCGAGATAAGCCCAAAATCAGGTTCAATAGCACGCCTAACATGGCTGTCACTGCACCAATCCCTAAAACCAAAGCACCACCGGAACCGGCAACGCTGCGGACTGCCACTTCTAGGGGCGCTGCTGTCTGCCCTGTGCTACTACCCAAGACATCTGCCCCCACAGCCCCAATACCAACTATCGCTACTGCCATGTAAAGCAACATTGTCAACAACAGACAGACAATCATCGCTTTCGGAATCGTTTCCCTGGGGGAGCGGGCTTCCTCCCCCATTGTGGCAATGCGCCCATAACCTGTGTAGGCGACAAACATCAAGGCGCTAGCATGAAGTACTGCTGCTGGGGAGGTTGTGAAAAAAGGTGTCAAATTCTTAATTCCCACCTCAGTAGCACGGGGTAGACAAGCAAGGATAAAGAAGCCTAAAGATAGCAGCGTTACCGACACAATCACCGTATTGGTTACATTAGAGCGGCGGATACCACTTAAGACAACCAACGTCATCATCGCTACAGCTAAGAGGGCTGTAGGAACTACCCAACTGGAACTCAAACCCCCAATATTCAGCAAGTAACCAGCAAAACCTAAAGCGGCGGTTGCGGCTGAGGCAGTCTTTGCTACCAAAAACATCCACCCGGCGGTGAAGCCCAAGGCGGGGGTAAGATATTTGTAACCATATTCATAAGTGCCACCACTGACGGCATGATTAGCTGCTAATTGGGCGCTGTTGAGTCCATTACAACTGGCAACAATTGCCCCAATTGCTACCGCCAAAATTACCCCAGAACCTGCAATCCCTGCTGCAATCCCGATAGTGACAAATACACCCGTCCCGACAATCGAACCCAGTCCCATCAAGGTTGCACCAACAACCCCTAACTCTCGTTTCAGTTGGGGTGGAGAATTTGTGGCGGACATCTTTGATCTCCCTGTTTAGATTGCAAGATGTAGCGTTCATCAGTGAGGATATCACGACACAAAGGCTTGCAGACAATCATAATTTTGATCCCAAAATAAGCCAGCATAGATTTTTTACCAAATAAGTTGGTAGAAAATATGAATCCTTACTTAATATTAAGTAACAAATTGTTTTGTCCCTAAAAAAAATAAATATTTATGTAGTTAAATGTATGGGATTAGTTGAGAAATTATCTATAAAAATGGAGAAAATGGTTCCGAAAAAATATTTTTATTAAAATAACACATCGAATTTATAGTTGGTAGAATCATACCAAGAATAACCAAAACTGATAACATTATGCCAAGAAAAGAACAAGGATGGGTCACATTTCAAACCTCAGAGGACGAGCGAAAGATTCTGGAGGAGTTCTGCGAACAGTCTCAACGAACTAAGACTGAGATTCTGCGGGAACTCGTGCGTAGCCTTAATCAGCACTCATCAGCACCGATATCACCATCAATTCAGCAGGAAAAACAGGAAGATATTTACATTCAAAAGCCTGATATAGAAAGTACTATTCAAAAGAAATCACTAAAAGTTAGTTCTCGCAATATTCTCAAAGGTATCGTTAAACGAGTTGTTTATGGAGCAGTTAATAGTGAAGTGACTCTAGAGATTATTCATAAAGTAGAATTAACCTCGATTATTACTAGAGCTTCCGCAGAAGAGTTAGAACTATCTGCGGGAAAAGAAGCTTATGCAGTGATTAAATCTAACGATATTGTCATCGCTAGAGAATAGAAATACGTTGATTTTAAGCGTTGGACTTAAAAAGATAAATTATAGCAGACTTCAGAATTCAGAAAACAGAATTTCTGTATGCTCCTACGCTTGCACGATAAAATCTGATGCACTCAGAGTTGGGGCACCAGTAAGAGTTGCAAATAGACCGCCGCTACCAAAACCAGCTGCACTGCCATTTTGATTGTAGAACAACTGGCCACTCACAGCGTCGTAGATAATTTTCGCCGTGCTAGTCGCCCCGGAACTGGTGATTTTAAAATCATTGATATTGCTAAAACCTGTTCCTGGAGTTGAAGTAATAGCACTAAAAGTAGTTTTATCTAGGATAATTTTATCAGCTTCGGAACTCTTGAAATCAGCGATCGCATCTACACCAACGGCACTTAGGGCAAAAGCAGCATCGGTATTGTAAAGGAATTTGTCAGCACCTACACCACCAATGAGAATATCATTGCCTACACCACCCACAAGAGTATCATTGCCCTCTCCACCAATGAGAATATCATCGCCTGAACCGCCCCGCAACACGTCATTGCCACTCAAGCCATTGATAATATCGTTACCCCCTTGACCATTAATCACATCATTGGAGTTGTCAAAACCTGTAATATTATTGTTTAAATCATTGAGGAAGGTGACAGTGTTTTTGTTGAAAATGCGAGCTTGAGTAGAGTTGGCATCAAGCACATCAAAGCTATCGGCGATGTTGCTTTGCCCATCAAACTCTATATTGCCAATCGCAGGGCTTGCTTCAGAAGCAAACAGATTATCGAGGTTTTCTAATTTGAAGTTTTGCAGAGTGACTTTGGTAGAACCCACATTTTCAAAGGTAACTTCTAAATTGTTACCATTTTGAGCTAATTGCAGATTTTGGGCAGTTAAACCATTACCTGTAAATTGCAAGGTGTCAACATTTGCAATCACTGCTGCTGAAGGATTTGAACCTTTCCCAACGCCAGCAAAATCGGTGATGGTGTCATTACCATCGCCAAGGCTAATAAGAAATTTATCTTGACCGCCGTTGCCTGTTAGGGTATCGTCACCAGTTAACCCATCGATGATATTGTTGCTTGGTGAACCAAATAAGTTATCTGCACCAGGAGTTCCAGTCAGGTTGACAGAGGTGTTGCTACTAGCAATATTCCTTCCCCCAAATACCACATAGCTTTGCCCAGCCGCACTGTTGCGGTTGGGGTCGGCAAATACTGCCCCAATAATCAGGTCGTCAATGCCATCGTTGTTGATGTCCCCAGCATTGCTGACTGAGTTGCCTGATACGTCACCTTCTGCAATACCGTTAATTATAAAGCCATTAGTGCCATTCAAATCAGAGAGATTGAGGGTGCCGCCACTGCCCAGATTCCTCCCCCCAAACACTACATAGCTTTGCCCAGCTTGAGTTATACCGTTGGGGTTGGCATTTGGTGCCCCAATAATCAGGTCGTCAATGCCATCGTTGTTGATGTCCCCAGCATTGCTGACTGAGATGCCTGAGTAGTTATTTCCTGCAATGCCGTTAATTATAAAGCCATTAGTGCCATTCAAATCAGAGAGGTTGAGGGTGCCGCTACTGCCCAGATTCGTCCCCCCAAAGACCACATAACTTTGCCTAGCTTGAGTGATACTGTTGGGGGAGGCACCAGATGCCCCAATAATCAGGTCGTCAATGCCATCGTTGTTGATGTCCCCCGCATTGCTGACTGAGGAGCCTGAGTAGTCATATTTTGCAATGCCGTTAATTATAAAGCCATTAGTGCCATTCAAATCAGAGAGATTGAGGCTGCCGTCACTGCCCAGATTTGTCCCCCCAAACACTACATAGCTTTGCCCAGCTCGAGTGATACCGTTGGGGGAGGCATCAGATGTCCCAATAATCAGGTCGTCAATGCCATCGTTGTTGATGTCCCCTGCATTGCTGACTGAGGTGGCTGAGAAGTCATCTACTGCAATGCCGTTAATTTTAAAGCCATTCGTGCCATTCAAATCAGAGAGATTGAGGCTGCCGCCACTGCCCAGATTCTTGCCCCCAAACACTACATAGCTTTGCCCAGCTTGAGTGATACCTTTGGGGGAGGCACCAGATGTCGCAATAATCAGGTCGTCAATGCCATCGTTGTTGATGTCCCCTGCATTGCTGGCTGAGGCGGCTGAGTAGTCATCTACTGCAATGCCGTTAATTTTAAAGCCATTAGTGCCATTCAAATCAGAGAGGTTGAGGCTGTCGCCACTGCCCAGATTCTTGCCCCCAAACACTACATAGTTTTGCCCAGCAAGAGACTTGCTGTTGGGGTCGGCACCAGCTGCCCCAATAATCAGGTCGTCAATACCATCGTTGTTGATGTCCCCTGCATTGCTGACTGAGTTGCCTGAGTAGTTATTTGCTGCAATGCCGTTAATGAAAAAGCCATTAGTGCCATTCAAATTAGAGAGGTAGAAGGTGCCGGTGCCGCGACTGCCCAGATTTGTCCTCCCAAACACTACATAGCTTTGCCCAGCATCAGAGTTGCCGTTGGAGTCAGCAAAAAGTGCCCCAATAATCAGGTCGTCAATGCCATCGTTGTTGATGTCTCCCGCATTGCTGACTGAGTGGCCTGAGAAGTCATCTACTGCAATGCCGTTAATTTTAAAGCCATTGTTACCATTCAAGTCACTGAGATTGAAGAATGAATTAGCCATAATTTTCTCCTATGTTTATTTGTTGTTAGGGACTTCCAAATAAAAAAATACTCAACTACTTCTTGTGGGGTGGGCAAGATGCCCACCCCACAAGATTGGGTAATTTATTTCTTGGAAGTCCCTTAGTCACGGAGTGGGCTTTAAGCTTCTGAGCTTGAAGTTCCGTGTTCCAAGGGCGCACAGATGTACATTGGTGCCAATGAAGAGACAAGGGACAAGAAAAAGGCCAGCACATCATAATTCGTAATTCGTAATTCGTAATTCGTAATTAAGAAATTCAATTACGAATTATGTTGATAGCAATTTTTGGGTATCATTTAGTCAAAAGATTTGACTTTGATATTTTGGAAAACACTTAGATAATCTTATGAATATATAAGTATTGTCAATAGGGTAAGTGTAATTATGGTAAAGTTATAGTTAACTTTATAAGGTGCAAAGTAAAGTTTTTGTGTAAGCGTAGCCCGCACAACTCTTGGAGACGCTCTTGCTAGCTTGCTTCTTTGAAGGAGTACGACATGGTTCGACTCCGCTCACCAGGCGCTCACCAGCCGCTCGGTGACCATCGTAGATATTGCTCTCTCCAGATTGTGTACGTATCTATCTAAAGATATAAATCATTGGTGAAAAATGAACATAAGGGACTTCCAAATAAAAAAATACTCAACTATTTCTTGTGGGGTGGGCATCTTGCCCGCCCATATACAAGGGCGGGCGAGACGCCCACCCCACAAGATTGGGTAATTTATTTGTTGGAAGTCCCTAAGACGGAGATATGGAAGATAACACAGTGATTTATCTTTGCCTCTCAGAATCTTTGCGTCTTCTTTGACAGCATTCTCTTCACTAAGGAATATGAATTAAATAACATCCAAATATGGTTTTTAACCTCACCCCGCCTTTGACTTTCGTCAAAGCCTCCCCTCTCCGAACTCACGGACAGGGGCTGGGGGTGAGGTTTTGTACTTAATTAAATCCGCGCTCCTAAAGTTTTCTCATTTTGAGTCGTATTAACTCTTTGAGTACGGTAAACCGTATTTGCTCGTTAGTTCCCAAAGATTAATTTAATTGTTAAGTTTAGTTACATAAATAAAAAAATGCTGCAAACATTGCTAAACGGGAAAAATTATGAGAAGCGGTAATATCCTTGAGGAACAAGACAAATTGAACGACTCTGCGCGTAACCCTTAGCCTAGTTTGGGCGGGTACGCCAGCACCTGGGATGTACATCAGGCAAGAATCTTAGCTTAGTTTGACTAAGTATGCCGAAAAACTCAATAGTCGCTTGGCAATGATTGGGTTTATGTCTCTTATAGTTTTAGAAATCTTGACTGGTGTTTAATCAAGTTTCTTGAGCTAACTCAAAAATAAGATTTAATTAACATTGTTATGAAAGCTACAGATAAATTGGTACATTTTTTAGAACAAGAGTTGGGTATTTCTGGTGGAGCAATTTCTCTTGCTTTGCGACATTGTGAGCAGACCCCCAACTTTCTCGCTATGACCCTCTGGCAGTATGGACTGGTAACACTGGATCAGTTAGCCCAAATTTTTGATTGGTTAGAAACAGTATAAGCTGCTTCAACTATTTGGATGGTAAATAACAGACTTTCTGTAAAAGTCACATTCTCAACAGTTTTCATTTTAAGGATTAGTAACATCAATGCCAATTAAAGAACAGCCTAAGTCACCTCGGTTTCGGATTATTGCTAATATATTACTGGCAGTATCAGGGCTATTTTTGCTCTTAAATTTATTTTTGCCTGGTTTATTTGCTTCTGGGCCGAGTGGTGTTCCCTACAGCTTATTTATTCATCAAGTACAAGAAGGGGAAGTTAGCCGCGTTTCCGTTGGTCAAAACCAGATTATTTACCAACTAAAAGCAGAAAATGCCGAGCCGCCCCAGGTGTTTGCAACTACACCAATATTTGATTTAGAGTTACCCAAACTGCTAGAACAAAAGGGAGTTGAATTTGCTGCTACACCTCCACCGAAAAATACTTGGTTTACAACCCTCTTAAGTTGGGTGATTCCACCACTGATTTTTATTGGTATTTGGCAGTTTTTTCTCGCCCGTGGTGGTGGCGGTGGCCCCCAAGGTGCGCTTTCCATTGGTAAGAGCAAAGCTAAGGTTTACGTTGAAGGCGAATCAGCTAAAATAACCTTTGCAGACGTGGCTGGGGTAGAAGAAGCGAAAACTGAGTTAGTGGAAATTGTGGATTTCCTGAAGACTCCGGCACGATTTACGCAAATTGGCGCTAGGATTCCCAAAGGTGTGTTGTTGGTTGGCCCTCCGGGTACTGGTAAGACACTTTTAGCGAAAGCCGTAGCCGGAGAAGCAGGAGTTCCATTCTTCAGTATCTCTGGTTCGGAGTTTGTAGAATTGTTTGTGGGTGTAGGATCTTCTAGAGTGCGGGATTTGTTTGAGCAGGCAAAAAAACAAGCTCCCTGTATTATATTCATCGATGAATTGGATGCGATCGGTAAGTCGCGTAGCAGTAACGGCTTCTACGGTGGTAACGATGAGCGAGAACAAACCCTCAACCAGTTACTAACAGAGATGGACGGGTTTGCAGCTGGAGATGCAACGGTGATTGTACTAGCAGCTACTAACCGCCCGGAAAGCCTTGACTCTGCATTGCTGCGTCCAGGTCGCTTTGACCGCCAGGTGTTGGTAGACCGTCCCGATTTATCTGGTCGGGAAGCAATTCTCAAAATTCACGCTCAAAAGGTAAAATTAGGAGATGATGTAGATTTAAGAGCGATCGCTACTCGTACCCCTGGTTTTGCTGGCGCAGATTTGGCAAACTTGGTCAATGAAGCGGCATTATTAGCAGCCCGCAATATGCGTCAAAGCGTTGCTCAAGAAGACTTTGCCGAAGCAATTGAGCGGGTAGTTGCTGGTTTAGAGAAAAAGAGTCGCGTGATGAACGAGACTGAGAAAAAGATTGTTGCATACCATGAAGTCGGTCACGCAATGGTCGGGGCGCTAACAACAGGAAACGGTCGCGTCGAAAAGATTTCGATTATTCCTCGGGGAATGGCAGCTTTAGGGTACACTCTGCAATTACCAACTGAAGACCGCTTTTTGATGAATGAACAGGAACTGCGGGGTCAGATTGCAACTCTATTAGGTGGACGTTCCGCCGAAGAGATTGTGTTTAACAGTATTACAACAGGTGCTTCCAACGATTTGCAACGAGCAACTGACTTGGCAGAACGGATGGTAACAGCTTATGGTATGAGCAAAGTCTTAGGACCACTGGCTTACCAACAAGGACAACAATCGATGTTTTTGGGTAATGGTGGGGCTAATCCTCGGCGGGCGGTGAGTGAAGACACATCAAAAGCTATTGATAGCGAAGTCAAGCAAATCGTGGAAACAGCCCACGAGCAAGCCCTAGAGATTCTCAGACAGAACCGAGACTTGCTAGAAGCGATCGCTACTCAACTCTTAGAAACAGAAGTCATTGAAGGCGAAAAACTGCACAGTTTGCTGGGTCAAATTAAAGCCGTAGCTAATTCGTAATTAAGAAAGTCAGGTTGTAAATTCAGAGGTACGCAGAGAATAACTTTGCGTACCTCTGCGTTACTTTGCGTTACTTTGCGTTTTTAATACTCTGGAACAGAAGGATCAATTTCTCGACTCCAAGCCGTAATTCCGCCTTTGACATTCGTCCCAACAATCCCGGCTTCTTTGAGAATAGCCAGGGCTTTTGCCGATCGCCCGCCCATCTTACAATGAGCAATTAAGCGGTGTCCGTTCAATATTTCCTTCACTTTGGCAACGCCATTGCCATTTTCAATGTCTGGTAAAGGCACCAACACTGAACCAGGAATTTTGGCAATGTCGTACTCATTGGGGTTGCGGACATCTAGTAGTATAAAATCCTTCGCACCACTATCAAGCAACTCCTTCAAATCCTTAACGGTCATTTCTTGCATTTCCATCTGCTGTTTAGCCTCCTCTGCCTTAGCTTGTGGAATTCCGCAGAATTGTTCGTAGTCTATCAGTTTTTCAATCACAGGGCGAATTGGGTTAGGACGCAGCTTCAACTCCCGGAATTTCATATCTAAGGCGTTATATAGCAGCAACCGTCCACTTAGGGTATTACCTTGTCCCAAAATGATTTTGACAGTTTCCGTTGCTTGAATTAAACCAATAATTCCGGGCAAAATTCCCAATACGCCACCTTCTGCACAAGAGGGAACCATCCCTGGTGGTGGTGGTTCTGGGAAAAGGTCACGATAATTTGGCCCACCTTGGTAGTTAAATAGAGTAGCTTGCCCTTCAAAGCGCAAAATTGAACCGTAGACGTTGGGCTTATTCAGCAATACGCAAGCGTCGTTAACTAGATATCTGGTGGGGAAGTTATCAGTACCATCTACCACGATATCATAAGGTTGAAGGATTTCTAGGGCGTTTTCGGAAGTTAGGCGGGTTTGGTATAAATCAACCTGACAATAGGGGTTAATTTCGTGAATCCGGTTTTTTGCCGATTCAATCTTAGGTTTACCTACCCAGGATGTACCGTGAATAACTTGGCGTTGTAAGTTGGAAGTATCGACAACATCAAAATCAACAATTCCGATACGTCCAATACCCGCCGCCGCCAAATATAAAAGTAGTGGTGAACCGAGTCCACCTGTACCGATACACTGGACACTGGCAGCTTTTAGGCGCTTCTGTCCTTCTAATCCTACTTCCGGTAAAATCAGGTGTCGGGAGTAGCGTTCGTAATCGTCTTTAGTCAACTGGATTTCATCCAGATTGGGATTGAGCGACATACCATGTACCAATAGTTTCAAGGTTTAATCTAGTAATTTTAGTATTAAAATAGTAATTTAGTGCCTAGAAGTAAATTTGGGTACTTCTTTTAGCTGTTTTTGAATAGTAATACTCTAGTTTATCACCAGGCTAGTCAAAGAGAAAGATTCCCTCACCCATACATCAGAAGTTGTCTTGGCTATCACGGCATCTATCCGGTGATATGGGGAGTCGGGTTTGTCTACCTTCACTCGTTCCCCTTCTATCCAAAAATCATTATTTTTATTACTTTTTACCTCAAACCCGAATGGCACTAAGAAAAGCTCTAAGTTATGTAGAATAAGGGCTACAGCTTTAATGCTCACTCCCGCAGTCATGGCATGAGTCAGGCGATCGCAGATGGAGGAATGATGTAGGGTTGCCCAAAAATTTTTGGAGGTAGAAAAAGCTTACTCGTCCATGAAATACTTTTTTGAGACGAATAAGCCAACATCATAACCACCACTGTGACACTAAGAGTACAAATCCTCAAGGATAAATTTAGTCAGAGTTTAGGACTACCGTTTAAAGAATTGTTACCATAATCAGTAATAAGACTTGCCATCTCGGAGCTAAAAATAAAATATAAAAAGCGGTTATTTGACCCATTCGTAACTTTATGGGCATTTTTATCTCAGGTTCTAGATAATGACAAAACTTGCCATAATACTGTGAGTAAAATAATTGCACATTTGGCTGAGGAAGAAGTAGAAGTTCCCTCAACAGATACGAGTGCTTACTGCCAAGCTAGGGCAAGACTTCCAGAGAAATTATTGAAAAATATTTTCAATTTCTCTGCACAAAGCCTTCTGTACTCACAATACATATCCCACACCTCCATCAGGGATAGCTGAGGCTTAGGTGGTAACTGTCCTCCTGATGTGACAGCACTCTCTACTATTTTTAAATCTGTTCTTAGTTTGTACTCAATCAATATTTCGTTAAACCGTTTCAGATTAAACATCCCACCCATCAACTAGTGGGATACCCGTTGCCTTTTTCACCTGATTATTCTCACCTGGGAACGGTGAACGCGGAAAACAAGCCTTCACACATCCACCGTCAGTCCTGATGGTTACTAACCCCTTCCTAGCCTTACCCGTTGGTGTTTTGCCGCTATTTACTATAATGCTCATTCAATGCTCAAAAATAAAATTGCTAGGCTTCTATGAACCTAGCAACAAGCATTATATCGTCTCTAACTCATTTTCACGTAAATGGGCTTTAAACTTTTTACTAAACTGGACTACAATCGGCAAATTAGCGCTTACTGGTCTGTCTCGCCATTGGGTGGCAATACCTACTACATCGCCTTCAGTGCCTTTGATGTCAAAAGGCTGATTCCGATGTTCAGGATGATGATACACTACTACCGAACCTTTAACGCGGACGCGATCGCCAACTTTCATAAGAACATTTACACCTAGCATTTTCTTTTCCACAAGTATCTGCTACAAAATATATGATTAAATCGCTTAGAATTTGATTTAATCAGCTATTTCTTGACGCTTCATCGGGGTGCAACGGCGCATTTAACCCTCTGCGTCCAGGCACGTTTTAGCAATCCGTGCGTACTTTTTTTAGTTTTTTGCCGCGTTAATGCCTATCGTCCTTACCCTCTGTGTTTACCCTAAAAGTAGGGAAATGAAAGGAAATAAGCCGATATCAGATGTGCTTAATACTGTCACAAGATATCTAACCCTTTTATCTTCAGGGTAACTGAAACTCTAAGTCAAGAAATTTTACAGAATTCAGTAAACAGCAGGTTTACCTAAAACAGCAACTGCCCTTTGCACTTCTTGCAAGTCGAAGGCTGTTTTCGATAAAATCTCATAGCGATACCTTCGGTGAGCTTCGCTAACGCATCGACATTGACACACCTTACACTTAGTATTTACAACGACTAATAATTACTTTCGTAGTGTTTTCAATCCTCCCCCGAAGAAATGATTATCATTATTGCTTAAGTATGGATTCTTGGTTTTTGTTGATTAATTTATTTTTTCGAAGTCCCCAATCCCAACATTTGCCATAGGTTAGAAACAAATGACTTGGGTGGAATATAAACAGTAGGGGCGCACGGCTATGCGCCTCTACTATCATCAATTTAGAGAAAGACCATCAATTTAGAGAAAGACCCAGAAATGGTCGCCAAGTTTAGGGGCATGGCAGTGCCATACCCCTACCGATGTCCCTCACATAAACGAGAACCGCTATAACCATCCCAATTACTCCTCAAAATTTAAGGAACTGCCAGTTGATATAGTTGTTTTGTCCCTAACGGTGTTGATACTGTAGCTTCTACTTTGCGGTTAGAAGGTAAAGGAACAGTAATATCAAATCTGCCATTTGAATCAACATTTTGAGGCTGTAGATTAATTAGCAGTATATTTACCGGATCAACAGTACCAACAATTTGGACTTGTTTACCTCTAGCTAGAAGTTGACTAACATTCAAACGAGTATCTTCTCGCAAAGGAACTGCTGGTAAGGGTGGTTGTCCAGGGATAGTCAGATTTTGAAATCCAGCTTCTACCAGCACTGTTTCTCCTTGAGCAGAGGTAGCTACTGCTCCTTTTTTAGTTCCAATACCCATTTTCCCGTCATTTTGAACGCTCACACCAAACTCAGTCCCTCGGACTCCAGCAACTCCAGCCGGGGTTTTAATTTCTACACGAGAGGCATTATTAGTTAGGGGACGAACTTGTAGGTTTATTTGGCCAGACAGGACAAGTAATTCTGTAATGCGTTCGCCTTTGTTGCCTTTTTCCAGCTTTTGTACGGTTATAGTTGTGTTTTCAGCAACTTTAACAAAACCAGTACCTGTATCAATTCCCAGGACTACACTAGAACCTTGTTTGGTGGTGATGGTATCACCGACTGATTGTAATCGCATTCCATTGTGGACTGGTTGAGATGTTTGTCCACGGGAATAAATAACTTGTCCCATAGGACGGCGTACTTCTAGCCACTGCTCGCTCTTTACCCTCAGTGGTTCAGCCGCTAAAGCATGAATTGCAATAACTAACCCAACCATAACCACCATCAAACCTGTCCACCAAGCTTTCATAAAACTTTCTACCTTTACTCAATGGAAATAGACGACTCTTGCATCTAACCCGTGGGATCTCAACACAGAAGATAAACATTCCGCTTCATGCCTATTTGCAGATCCTCCAGCATAGACATAAGCACCAAGCCTATGGTGTGCTAAAAATGCGTCGGTAACATAGCTTCTGACAACATTTAATAACTGCTCTGATTTACCGGGAACAACGACTACATAATGACGATTTGGTACTTTCCCAATGACAATAACATCTCCCTGTCGGAAACTATTAACAGAATTGCTAACTTCTGGTAAGCTTTGAGAAATACATGAGCGTGGTTGTGTCCAACCCTTAGATAATAGGGTGTTCCATAATAGAGTTGTGAGTATTGCTGCAACTATATATCTATTCACTTACTTATAATATTTTACACTTTAGAGTTTATCTGAAAATTATTCAGTTATAAATATATGACTAATATAAAATTTTTAAGTTTCTAGTATCGGTTTTCAATACTTCTATGTTGAATCCACTGAGTTTTTAACCAAATTTAGGGGTTTAATTCAAGAGCCTAACGACGGCAGAACGTTTTGGGTCGGGGCTTGTCTTACAAAGTTGCTCCTCTTGAGTCCGACACCAAGACCGTAATACCGCGTTAAATCCGCCGAACCTGAACCCAAACCATTATCACAACAGCACTCTTCTTCACAAAAGTTAATTACGAATTATGTTGCCAAGGGTTGCCGAAATATCAATTATTTAATCTCAGTCACAGAATAAATCATAGTCAGTTTTTGCCTTCCTCGCAGTTTTAACTCTTGCACTTTTTGTGTATAAAAATCATCCTTAATTATCTGGTATGTTGTCTCGCTAACTAAGATGTTTTTAGGATTTCCTTCTTGCGTATTTTTATTGAGTTGCTCCAAACGAGCAGCAATATTGACAGCATCTCCTAATACAGAATAGTTTAATCGTTGAGATCCGCCAATACTACCAACAACTACTAAACCTGTATGAATACCGATACCAATGTGAATCGCAGGTTGTGAAAGCTGTTCCAGTTCTTTATTTAATAGTATTAATCTTTCCTGCATAGCCATGGCCGCAGAGACGGCATTAATGGCATCTTGCTGAATTTCTTCTGCTTGGGTGTGGGGTAAGGGAATGCCAAAAACAGCCATAACGGCATCACCAATGTATTTATCAATTACTCCATGATGCTGGTGAACACATTCAGCCATTACCCCCAGATAGGTGTTTAACCAGTTGAGTAAATCTCGTGGCTTCATGCCTTCAGAAATTGTGGTAAAGCTGCGGATATCGCTAAATAAAACCGTTACTACCATTTCTTTGGCATCTAGTTGGCCGTTTTGGAAAATTTCGGTGCGATTTTGCCAGATTAATGCTGCTGTCTCCTGAGAAACGTGACTAGCAAATAAACTCATCAATTGTTGTTTTTCTTTTTGTTCTTGCCACTGCACACTTAACCCAGCTAAGAGAATAGTACCAATAGGTGCAGCAGTAGGCAACCAAAGATTAATGGTTGTAAGGGCTAATACTGATAAACTAAACCAAATTAGGGGTAGTAGTCCTAGTAGCAGAATTCGTTGGTAAAATTTTTGGGGAGTTAGTATTATGCTTGCCGTAATACCTACAATAAGTAGTAGCAAAAGTTCAAATTGCCAAGGTAATATTCGCAGAAATCGCTGGTTGAGTAGATTATCCAGGATTGCGGCGTGTATATAAATACCAGAAGTGGGTACTGTTTGCTCGAAGGGAGTTTTGAGAGGATCGTTTGTACCAGTAGCAGTTAATCCAACTAAGACAATTTTGTTTTTAAGTTTGGCTATATCTATTTTTTTCTGTAAAACATCGGCAAAAGAATAGGTGGGGATTTTCTGTGTTGGTGCTACCCAGTTAATCCAGACGGATTTTTTGCTCATTCCTGATTGCAGAGATGGAATTGTAATTAGAGATTTTTGGTTTTTATTTGTGTTTGCTGTGAAGGTCTGCTGCACACTATTGTTGTATGTTTCTATTAACTTAATGCCCAGAGAAGGGAATTGATCGATGTAGAGAAAAGATTGCCGAGTGATGCCATCAAAATCAGCATTATTGGCTATGTGTCCTTTGCTAGTGACACGATCTAAAATTGCCACAGGATGTAGGGTTTGTTGTTGTAGACTAGGGGCAACTGCTAAGACAACTGTACCGTTAATCGCCATTGCTTCTGCTAGTTGAGCATCATAATTTGTGGGTTCGGTAAAAAGAATATCAAAGCCAATCGCTGCGGGAGGTGTAGCTTCTAGAGTTTCTAATAATTGAGTATAGCGATCGCGTGATAAGGGAAACTGCCCATATTGTTGTAATGTCCGATCATCAATACCAATTACTGCTATCCGTTGATCCCAACTAGAATGCGGTAGATAGTTACGGGTGCGGAATATTAAGTTAAATCCTAATAATTCTAAGCTATTCCAAGCACTTACTTGCCATAATCCCACTGATAAGAATGCAGTCAGCACCCCAGGAACAAGTGGATATTTTTCTAAGATAGAGTTTTTAAGGGATTTATAAGTATTTCGTAGAGATTGTACCCGGATATTTAAAGCCATTTTATGATAGTCTCCTCAGAGATATATTTATCATATAGGTTAGGATGGAAAATATGGAAGAGTAAAAGCTATATAGGTAGTTTTTATACACTAATTATTGTAACGATAATTGTTTTTATTATCATTTGTGCCTATGCAAAATTTCTAAAGATATGGTTTTTCTATCTCTTTGATTCGTAAACGTAGGAGAGCTTTTAAATCAGTGTCCCCTAACCCACTCCCTAATTGCTTGTCGAAAAACTCGTCTTCCTGACATGCGGTATCTTTCGATTAGTGAGGGAATTTGTTGAATATTTAGATTAGGAAACACTAAACTTGTTTCTCTTTCAAGATATTCCTCACCTTGCAATTGGTAAATTTTGATTTCTCCAGAGTCATAAGACCAAATCTCAGGTACGCCTAAACGTGCATAAATGGGAAAGCGATCTAAAGATTTACTGGTAACATCAATTTCTAAAGCTAAATCTGGAGGTGGGTCTTGATTTAAATTAAACTTGAGTTTACCTCGAATTAAAGCTTCATTTTGAAAATAAAAACAATTATCACATTCTACCCCAGCCTTTTTTAGTTCTCGTTTCCAGGTAGTTGAGCCGTAACATTCATAATCTAACTCCAAAACTTCAGCCATATCTTTGATGATGTCACCAATTATTTCTTTGTAATATTCGTGTTCTGGTAATGGTGCCATAATCTCTAATGTGCCATCATCATAAGCTATCCTAGCTGAACGGCTTTCACCTAAGTTTACTAATAAATTCTCAAATTTTTGCCAACTGATATTGTAAAGAACAACTCGATCAGCGCGACGTTCAGTTAGCAGCATAATTCCTCGCCGAATCAGTAAGCAGTTAATGGTAATCAGTAATCAGTAAAAACTTGGGAAGTAAGTGGGTCAAATTAAATATAAAACCTCACCCTCTATCCGGCTTCCCTCTCCTTACTCACGGAGAGGGATTGAGGGTGAGGTTTGATCTTATATTTAATAATGCCTACCTACTTATAAGTTTCCAAATTTACAACTGATAACTGACTAATATAAAAATCATCCTAATTCATTTTATCAATTATGATTAATGAATATTTTCAAACTCTGACGACCTTTCCGCCGCGCAACTTTCAACGAGAAGCGTCCTCAAACGTGAAGACATGCTGCTTTGCCCACCTACAGGGTCAGGAAAAATAGAAACAGCGATCGCCTGTTGTCAGTAATCCTTAATAATTCCTTGTGATTATACTTATAACCTATCCCCGTATTATCTCTTGGTTTTTTAAATCAAATATGATTCCTATAGGGTTTTGAAATGTTAAGCAATATTTCGCCAACAGCATCATCAATGGAGCAGAAAACCGGGTTAAGCTTAAAAATTTTATTCCCCAAAACTTATCTACAGAAAGGTTTGTAGATTATTTTGCAGGTTTTTACTTGTATCTCACAATACTACATATCATACAAATCCGAATCAAGAGATTAAAATGGGAAACCTAAGCGTATCGGCTCGGAAATCATGTAGTGATGAATCAGATGATCGGCGATCGCCCCATTTTATTAGAACCCAATTTTCAAGACAGTGATGACTTTAGTTTGTCACAGATGGTTGATTTGATTGCTGATACATTCGGCATTCACATCAAGCCACAGTATCAAGATACCTTAAAGAAAAATCTTTTAACTCGCATCTCGGCGCTGGGATTATGCTCACTCAATGATTATTATCAGTTCTTGGTGACAACAAATCAATTAATTCCCAGTGGGACAGAGTGGCAAGAACTCATCTCTTTACTGACTGTCACTGAAACTTATTTTTTTCGGGATCAGGGGCAGATGTCGTTGCTCAAAAATCAGCTGCTCCCAGAGTTAATCGAGCGCAAACGGGAGCTTAGTTTAACTCAGTGCAACACTGCTAATAGAGAATTTTATCGGCCGACATTACGGCTTTGGAGTGCCGGGTGTTCGACTGGTGAAGAAGCTTACTCACTTGCGATTCTGGTGAAGGAACTGCTCCCTGACAATCAGATATGGGACATTCTGATTTTAGCCACAGATATTAATCAACCCGCGATCGCCCTGGCTCAACAAGGAATTTACAGCGAATGGTCTTTTCGGACAACTACTCCAGAAATCAAAAGTCGCTACTTTCGATCCCACAAAAAAGGTTGGAAAATCGATCCTGCTATTCGAGCAATGGTCACATTTAAACCTGGAAACTTGATGCAGGATAACTATCCCGCTTACGCGTCTAGCATTCACGATTTCGATTTGATTATTTGCCGCAATGTGTTTATTTATTTTGACTTCAAGGCGATCGCACAAATTATAGATAAGTTTTACTGCTCTCTGACACCGGGAGGGTTTCTGCTCGCAGGACATACGGAATTACACGGACAAAAAACTGAATTGTTTCAAATCAAACATTTTCCGCAATCTGCGGTTTATCAAAGGCATAGCTCACTCAACGAGCAGAATAAAGTTTTGAATACTATAACACCTGCTGCCAAATTTGAGAGTAGGGAAACCGAAATTTCTTACCCCCCTCTTCCAAGCTTGGGGACGGGCTTTGAGGTGAGCGGAGACACTCAAAAAACTCTTTTAGATGCAGCCAAGGAATCGTTAATTAAAGAAGCTTATGCCGATGTAATTCAAATAGCAAAACAACTGATTGCTCTTGCCCCCCAACATTTTCAGGCATATTGTTTGATGGCAGAAGCTTACGCGAATTTTGGCGATTACTCCCAGGCGAATCAGGCGTGTCAGCAGGCACTCGATATCAGCCCATTGGCGATCGAACCCTATCATTTGTTGGCTCAAATTGCCGAAGATCAAGGAGATCATAACAGTGCAAAATTATTCTTAAAACGGATTATTTATCTCGCTCCCAATTCTGTTAATGCTCACCTAGAATTGGGTTCTATATATGAACGAGAGGGAAATGAAAAACAGGCTCAAAAAATCTGGCGATCGCTTCTAGAAATTTTGCAAAATCTACCCCAAGAGCAAGCGATCGATTCCAATAACCAGCAAACCAATGCTGAATTAAAAGCATACGTTCTTAAGCAGTTAAATTGAACTAGTTATGAGCGATAAATCTTATTTAATATTTAACCTCAATCATACATCCTATGGCATTCCGACTACAGCCGTGCAAGAACTGTTCTTTCTGCCAGAAGTGACTGCGATCGCGGATACTCCCAGCACAATTTTAGGCGTGATTAACCTACGAGGGAAGTTTCTCCCCGTGATGGATTTATCTCGCCGTTTAGAAAAAGCACGTCCCCCTTTTCAATTGACTGATAGCATGATTGTCCTGGAGTGGCAAACTCAACGAATCGGAATCATTGTTAGTCAGGTGGATAGTGTGCAAGCGATCGCACCCGATCGGATCGCTGCTAATGTCTGTGGTCAATCAAAAGAGAGTTTACAGGATAGATTGGTGACTGGCATTGCCAACGTTGAGGAGGGCATCGTTATATTGCTCAATCCCGAACTTTTGGTACAACACGCCTTGATAGAGACTGCTTTCAATCTAAATTCTGATTTTAACAACGGCTTAGTCAATGACGCACTAAAACACCCCACTAATTCAACCCTAAATCAGGGCTTATACGATCATTTCGATTCGCAGGAGCGACAGATTTTGCAAGAGCGAACTGAAGCTCTGCGGTGTGCGATCGCTGACGAAGATTCGGCGTGGCTTATGCCTCTGGCGGTTGTGGGGTTGGGGGGTGAGTACTTCGGGTTTGGCTTGGAAACGGTGCATGAGTTTACTGAGATTCACAAGATTACTCCGATTCCCTGCTGTCCGCCACACATTGTTGGCAACATCAACTTGCGGGGCGAAATTGTCACCTTAATTAACATTAATGATGTGGTTAATCTGCCCATGAATGAGGTGCGATCGGCTACGGCGGGGGGTAGCCCATCGCCTCAGCAAGCCGTTGTCGTGCGTTTGGATCAACGAGTCGCGGGCATTGCCGTCGATGACATTTTCGATGTGACGTATATTCATCCTTCCCAAATGATTGCCCCTCCAATTGCCCTGCATTCTGCAAAGGACGACTATCTCCAGGGTGTCGCACCTTATCGCGATCGGATGATGAGCATCATCAATTTGTCCAAATTGCTCACTTCAGAGGTGTTGGTTGTCAATGAAGAAGTCTAACGCTCTTGAGGGGGGCATTCTTCCAGCAAGAACTCCCTCTGCCTTTCTCGATAAAGGCAAGCAGATCATTGATCAGATTCGGAGGAAACTGGCAGAGATAAGTAAGTGGGTCTAATTAAATATAAAACCTCACCCTCTATCCGGCTTCCCCCGACAATAATAAGGAGAGGGACTGAGGGTGAGGTTTGAGCCTCCGGCTTCCCCCGACAATAATAAAGAGAGGGACTGAGGGTGAGGTTTGATCTTATATTTAATTACGCCTACCTACTTAACACAGCTAATAAATAAACTACAGAATTTTGGGTAATCTTCCCTTTAAAAGTCCGATCGCAAAGGGTACAAATAGATAGAAATATTGGGAAATCTTTAAACTCATTCACTCACAAAAGATAACAAGATGGAAAATAAGCGAAATTGGAAACTGAGATACTGGATTATGGGCAGCTATGGGATTCCCATTTTAGCCTTAGTAATTTCTGCGGGGCTGATATTCATTAATATCAACCTAGTGAGTCAGCGATCGCAAGATTTAGTTTCTTCCTATAACGTTAATTCAGCGATTAATGCCCTTGGCACGAATGTACAAAGAGGTTCTAAGTCAGTTCGGGGCTATTTGTTAGAAAAAAATCAGACATCCTTTGACGAATACCAAAAATCTCAAAAAAGCTTCAACGAACTTTTTTCAAAGCTAATGTCCCTTACCAGAACAGAGCTAGAGCGAAAGTCCTTAACCAGACTAGAGGTGCTGCTGAATAATTTGATAGTTGTCGAGGATGATTTAATTGCCAAAGTGAATCAGGGCAAGCTTCAGGAAGCTGTTGAAACCTGGAGTAACGAAAACGCTAGGATTATGGTTGACGATCTGACGAGTGCCATCGATGAAATTCAGCGACGGGAAGACCAGAATGTGAGCGTGGCTGTCCAGCAACAGCAAGCAGCCCTTGATCGGCTCAAGCTAACCATTCTGTGCGCGACTGGACTCTCCTTGCTGTTGTCGGTTTTGATTGGCATCTGGATAATTAACCGCACTGCTCGACAGATAAATGAATCAGCCAGTGCGATCGCCACCTCAACGGCTGAAATCGCCACCACTATCGAGCAACAAGAGCGCACTGCCAACCAACAGGCAGCCTCGGTCAGTGAAACGACCACTACAATGGACGAACTCAGCGCCTCTGCTGGGCAGTCTGCCCAGCAAGCAGCCACTGCCTCAACCAGCGCTCAACAGGTCTTGAATTTGGCAGAGCAAGGTAATCAATCACTCAGCCGCACCCTGGAAGGAATGGCAGCCTTGAGCCACAGAGTCAGTGCAGTAGCAGACCAGATGCTGCGCCTGAACGAACAAACCAAGCAAATTGGCAGTATTTCCGGTTTGGTGAGTGACCTAGCAAATCAAACCAATATGCTAGCGCTAAATGCGGCAGTAGAGGCAGTCCGGGCGGGAGACCAGGGCAAGGGCTTTGCAGTCGTCGCCGCCGAAATTCGCAAATTGGCAGACCAGAGCAAGAAATCGGCTGAAAAAATTAATGTGCTGGTAAATGACATTCAATTTGCCATCAACTCAACCGTTGTGATGACAGATGAAAGTACAAAAACTGCTCAACAGGGGGCGGCAATGACTAAGCAGACGGCGGAGGTCTTTACCAGTGTCACCGAGTCCGTCAACCGGATGGTGTTGAATATTCAGCAAATCTCGCTCAACGCTAATCAGCAATCAACTGCGGTTCAGCAAATTTTACAGGCAATGAATGCACTCAATAGCTCTGCTAGAGAGACAGCCACCGGCATTAGTCAGACTCGCGTTAGCACTCACCAACTCAATGATGCAGCTTATAAGCTACAGAGTGTTGTATGAGAGTCATCGAAGAGGAAAAGGGGGAAGGAGCAGGGGAAAACCGCATACTTCGACTTCGCTCAGTAACCATAAATAAATTTAGTTGCTCAAACCCTAACTACTTAAAACTATGATGATCGATGATCAAGAACTGAGAGATGTTTTCAAAGTAGCCAGCGAAGAACACTTGCAAAACCTGGATGATGGATTGCTGCATCTGGAAAACCATCCCGACGATCTGGCTGTCCTGGAAGCCTTGATGCGAGAGGCGCATTCTCTCAAAGGCGATGCCAATATGCTAGGAGTCAAAGATATAGGCACTCTGGCACATCAAATTGAGCATGTTTTGACTCAACTCAAGCGGCAAGAAAAACCTGTGTCCTCATTGGGCAATGGTACAACAGACCCACTCTATGAACGCCTTGCTCATGCGATCGCCACCATCCGCAAACTCGTTCATCAAGCCGTCACCGGAGAACCTGCCAGGATTGATACCTTTTATGCTCTGGCGGAATTGATGGGAGGGCAGCCAGGAAAAGGGGGAGAGCCAGTAAACTATGAAAGTCAGGAGCCAGAAGTCAACAGTATTGACTTTAAAATTACAGCAAAAAACAATACTTGTTGTAACCCAAATCAACAGCCAAAAGAAAACGGATCAATCCAAAATCTAAAATCCAAAATCGTTCGAGTCAGCGAAGCCGAAATCCAAAATCCAAAATCCCCCACAAATAGCTACCGCATCGAAACCATCCGCGTTGGCACTCGCCACCTGGATACGTTGATGACGCAAGCAGGGGAGTTAACTGTCACTAAAATTCGGATTGCTCATCGGCTGGGAGAAATTGAAGCGATCGCCAATCTGTGGGAAGAATGGAATCGAGATTTATTCACTAATCGGTTTGCGTTCAACCGAGAGCAACAAGGTGATGTCGTCCTCCAACGTCTAGAAACTTTTCATCAACACTCTGAAAAACGATTAGAGGAATTGGGCTATTTGGTGAAAACCTTGCAGAGTTCCCTTTCAGAAGACACAACCCGACTGGAACAACTCAGTAGCGATCTCGAAGAGGGTATTCGTACCCTGCGATTGCTGCCCTTTGCCACAATTTTTAACCTCTTCCCGCGGATGGTACGCGATCTGGCGCAGCAGCAGGGAAAATTGGTGAAGTTAATTCTGGAAGGCAAAGACACCCTTGCCGACAAACGCCTATTGGAAGAAATGAAAGATCCGCTAATGCACATATTGCGGAATGCGATCGATCACGGGATTGAGCCACCACAAGAACGGGAACGGCTAGGAAAACCAACAACGGCAACGATTCGGCTTAGAGCTTACCAGACTCCCACTAACATTGTGCTGGAAATCAGTGATGATGGACGCGGGCTTGACGGGGATAAAATCAAACAAATAGCGGTGAAACGGGGTATTTGCGGGGAGGAAGAATCAGCAGCAATGACTCCCAGCCAGATCCAGGCGTTGATCTTCGCACCGGGGTTTTCAACAGCCCCCCTGGTGACAGAAGTATCAGGACGGGGTGTGGGGTTAGATGTGGTGCAAACCAATGTCGAGAAATTGAAAGGGACGATTGAGGTAGAATCGTTTTCAGGATTGGGATGTACACTGCGCGTCAATCTCGGTATCACCTTGGCAACCGCCCATGTCTTGATTGTGCAAGTAAACCAAATGCCCTACGCCATCCCAGTCGAGTTTGTGCAAACCGTTTGCTCGATCAAGTCAGAAGAAATTTTTCCTTTGGAGGGACGTGACACAATAATTCGGGATAGCCAACCCATTTCGATTGTGCAGTTGGCTGATCTATTAGAACTGCCGCCGATGATATCTGGATTAACTCAAGAAACGGCACTTTCCTGTATTATTCTTCAGGTTGGGCAAGCACAACTGGGTGTGGTGGTAGATGCCTTAGTGGATGAGCAAGATGTAGTGATTAAACCCCAAAGTCAGTTACTTAAACGAGTCCGCAATGTTTCTGGAGCAACAATTTTAGGCACTGGAGATGTGTGTATGGTGCTGAATCCCCAGGATTTGGTAAAGTCAGCCCGATCGCACTCCATCTCTTCTACCCATCAAGTTGCACCCACAAAACCAACCATCTTATTAGTCGAAGATTCTATTGCCACACGCACTCAAGAAAAGCGGATTTTAGAAACCGCAGGTTATCAAGTGATTACTGCTGTGGATGGTTTGGATGGATTGAACAAACTGCGATCGCACACCATCGATGCTGTTGTCAGCGATGTGCAAATGCCAAATCTCGATGGCTTGGGGTTAACTGCCCAAATCCGCCAAAATCAGGAATATAGCGAACTTCCAATTATCTTGGTTAGTTCCCTTGCCAGCGATGAAGATAAACGTCGGGGTGCGGAAGCCGGAGCCAATGCCTACATTATCAAAGGCAGCTTTAATCAAGAAGCCTTGCTGTCAACTCTCAAACGGTTAGTGTAGAGATTTTCGGATGAATGAAGACTAATTTTATCATAAAATCTGAACTTACTGTCAACCGATGAAAAACTCTGCCCCGATTCGCGTCTTTCTGGTGGAGGATTCGCTCGTCGCCTTAACCATCCTCAAGCGGATTCTGGCGAGTTCCCCGGAAGTGGATGTGGTGGGAACTGCTCCCAATGGTGTGGAAGCATTGGAGCGAATTCCAGCCGCACAGCCCCAGGTAATCTGCACCGATCTATACATGCCCAAAATGGATGGATTGGAACTAACTCGCCGGATTATGATAGAGTATGCCCGTCCGATTCTGGTGATCAGTACCTCCGTCAACAGCCAAGAAGATTCCCGCAATGTTTTTAAACTGCTGCAAGCGGGTGCTTTGGATGTTTTCCCCAAACCCAGCATCAGCTCTGTTTCAGACTATGAACAGGTGAAGCAAGCCCTAATTAACCGGATCAAAGTTCTGGCAGGGGTTACAGTCTTTACTCGCCACACTTACCGGGCGACGGTACAACCCAGAACGCATCCTGTTAGCCCCAATCAGCCAGAACGATTTAGCCCAAAACCTGTCAGTAATTCGCAATTCTCCCTGCCCAAAGTCGTGGCGATCGGAGCCTCCACAGGCGGCCCCCAGGCATTGCACACGATCCTAAAACAACTACCTGCAAACTTTCCCGTACCGATTCTGTGTGTGCAACATATCAGTGAAGGATTTCTGCAAGGACTAGTAGATTGGCTCAGAGCAGAATGTTTACTGGCGGTGACGATCGCCCAACCGGGAGAATTTCCCAAACCGGGTACTGTCTACTTTGCTCCCGAAGGACAACACCTGAAACTTGACACTCAAGGGCGATTAATCACTATCAGCACCCCTACCGTTTCTGGGCATCGTCCCTCCGTTACAACTTTGTTTCAAGCTGTTGCCACCTGCTACTTGCGATCGGCGGTTGGCATTTTGCTGACTGGCATGGGACGGGATGGTGCAGATGGATTACAAGCGATCGCCCAAGCCGGAGGCATTACCATTGCCCAGGATGAACAAACCTGCGTTGTCTTCGGGATGCCCAAAGAAGCGATCGCTCTGGGAGCCGCCCAATACATTTTGCCAATCAGCGAAATTGCTCCCATGCTATTGAATCGAATCTCCAGTTATCGGCTGACTTAGCTGTAGCCATGAATATAGAAGCTTTAAACCCTTTAATTTAGGATAAATTTTCGGACTGCTTCTCGCAATTGTTCAGCATCAAAAGGTTTGGTCAGATATTCTGTTGCACCCGCCAGATGCCCCTTCACTCGGTCAAAGGGGGAATCTTGAGAAGTCACCATAATCACGGGCAAATGCTGAAACTGGGGTAGGCTCCGCACTGTACGGCAAAACTCCAACCCGTTTATATCCGGCATCTGTACATCCAATAGCAAGACTGAAATCTGTTGATGATAAATGATCGACAGGGCATCAACCGCGTTAGCGGCTGTCATCACTTGATAGCCCGGTTCTAACGCTCGTTTAATCATTTGATGAATCACAGGGCTATCATCAAGCGCGAGAACAATCGGTGAGCTTGTCGTACCATTTGACATACTTTACAGTCGATGAGTCAATCATCGTTGGCGTTTACCCTAGCATTCCCAAAGTAAGACTTTAACAATTGATATTTTGATAATTTTATATTTTATAATACACATTTCGAGTCCTTTTAACATTTTTTAAGAAATCGCTTATCTGTTGTCTTCCACGCCCGTCCAGAAATGAATTTCAGCGACTCATAGCCAAAGTCTACTTCAGTAGAGTATTACCAATTAAGTAAGTGGGCGCAATAAAACCAAATTTTGTGAATAAAAGTAAACAAGGCTCAAACTCTTTATCCCCCAGCTAATAGCTTTATCCCAACGATAATTATTTACGCCGACCTACTTATTTAACCAGAGGCTCAACCGGAATTTGAATCCAGAACTCGCTGCCTTTTCCAAGTTCTGAGGAGCATTTTAAAATGCCGCCATGTTTTTCAACGACAATTTGATAGCTGATGGACAGTCCCAGCCCAGTTCCCTTACCGATCGGTTTGGTCGTGAAGAATGGATTGAACAGTTTTTGCTGGGTTGTTTCTGTCATCCCAGAACCGTTATCTCGAATCCGAATCACTACACTATCTGCATGGGAGAATTGCTCTCGATCAGAACTACCCGATTGTCTACTAATGAGTTCTGTTTGAATGGTAATGATCGGATTAGGCGTTTCATCTAAGGCATCGATCGCGTTACCCAAAAGATTCATAAATACTTGATTTAATTGCCCTGCATAACAATCAACAGGCGGTAAATTTTCGTATGCTTTAATCACCTGAATCTCAAATTTAGCACTGGTGAATTGTAAGCGACTCTTCAAAATTAACAATGTGTTGTCAATCCCTTCATGGATATCTACAGGTTTCATCCCGTCTTCATCCAGGCGCGAGAAGTTCCGCAAAGACAGAACAATTTGCCGAATTCGTTCTGCACCCATTCGCATCGACGACAATAGATTGGGCAAATCTTGTGTTAAGAAATCAAAGTCCATGTCCTCCATCTTTTCCTGAATAGCAGCAGTCGCATTGGGATAGCTTTTCTGATAAAGATGCAATAGTTCGAGTAAATCTTGAACATAGTTATTTGCATAAGCAATATTACCGTTAATAAAGTTGACCGGGTTGTTGATTTCGTGGGCAACTCCGGCCACCAATTGTCCCAGGCTCGACATCTTCTCTTGCTGTATCAGTTGCATTTGGGTTTGCTGTAACTGGCTTAGTGCGTTTCCCAGATAGGTGGCTTGAGTTTGGGCTGCAAAGGCGGTTGCTCGTGTTTGGGCAAGTAGTTCTGCCTGATCGAGAGCGATCGCTACTTGATCGGTGACAGCTTTGAGTAACCGAACTTCGCTATCAGTCCATTGGCGCGAACCGCGACAGTGATGGCAAACAATAGCACCCAATTGACCAGAATGGGTTCTAAGTGGCAGCAACAGCACCGAGGTTACTGCTAGTTGACGCAGCAGGACGCGATCCTCCGGGGTGAGTGCCTCTGAGGTAGTAGAAACATCCTCAATCCGTAGCATATCTAGATTTAAGATAGTTTCTGCTAGAACGGAGCCTGGCGCTAATGAAAGTTCCCCTAGCGCCATCTGGATATCTGGGTTAGTCGCTTCATGAGTTACCATAAAGTTGAACTGATTTTTGTTGGGCAGACACCACATAAAGTCACAGCGATCGACTTGCAACAGAGTATGAATTTCATTTACTGCCGTTTGTAAAATCGTGTCCAAATCCAGAGAATTACGGATTTGATTTGCCAGATTAAATAAAATAGAATCTTGTTGACCAACTAATTCCTGAGTAATCAATTGCTGTTTTAGTTGTTTGATTTGCGGAATCATTTGACGTAGCTTTGTGGTGTTGTGCTTTAGCTCCAATTGCGCTATCACTTGGTGGCTGATTGTCTGCAATCCCTTCTGTTGTTTCTGGCTCAGATCGCGCGGTTCAAAGTCCATGATGCAGAGTGTACCCAGGACGCAACCGCCAGCTGTTATCAGGGGGACTCCGGCATAAAACCGGATATTGGGAGCATTTATAACGAAGGGATTGGTGGCAAACTGGGGATCGGCCAAGGTATCTGGAATCACAAATACATCTGACTGGCGAATTGTGTGGTTACAAAATGTGAGGTCTCGTCGAATTTCTGTTAATGTGATTCCCACTTTAGACTTAACCAACTGGCGATCGGCTGCGATAAAACTTACCAGTGCCATTGGAGTTTGGCACAGTTCAGCCGCCAGTGCTGTCAAGTCATCTAATGTCTGATCGGGTACAGTATCCAAACCCTGAAACTGATAGACTGCTTTGAGTCGTGTCAATTCGTTCGTGCAGGACATCGTTGTGCAGGAGAGGATGGAATCAAGTAGTAATTCAGGGATTTTCATAGTTTTTTAATTGAGGGGCGATCGCTAATTTGACAGTGAAACAGGTAAATTAACAATCACTACTCTAGTCGGTTTTTCTCAAGCTTTAGATTAATCAGTTTTTATTTGGCAATATTTTAATTCAAATTATGGTGAATGCGAGTTAAAGTATGATGCCGTTCACTTCGATATTGTTGATGGCAGACGGCTAAACTACCAACTACTAATGACAATAAAAAATTTTGCGAGTTATATATTTTGCAGGGCTGCGAGATCCCCGACTTCGCAGAAGTTGTCGGGGATCTGAACACTACGAACCTCTGAAAACTTTTGGGACAGAGGACTAGATTTATATGTTTTCCCCCAATAAACGGGGGGATTAAGGGGGGTAATTCGACTTGTGTGTAAGTAGGTAGGCAAGATGATTTGAGTTAATTGATCCACCATTGCTATATTTTCAAGTTGCTGGTTGGCAAGTTGTAATTTTTGATAAAGTTCTGATTGCTGGATAGCGATCGCTATTTGTGTTGCCAATTGCTGAAGCAGTTTGCTCTCCCAAGATTGCCACTCACGCGGGGTAGTGCAATGATGAGCAATCAAAAGACCCCAAAGGCGATCGCCTTCTAAAATACAAAGTTCTTTTGCAGTCAAAGGATTTTTTCCAATTTGCTTGCATTGTTGAGAAGAAAAGGCCCGAATCATCACGCTTTGTGAATCCCGATTTGGAAAGTCAAACAAATTCTCTAGAATTTTGTTGAAAGCATCACTTTCGACTGAAAATAAAGTAAAGTTTGTAACTTCTTGAGACCGTTTCACCTGACAAGTCTTCATATACTTTTCTGTGATATTAAAGTTTTTTCTCTCTAAACAAAAAAGATAAATTATAAAAATAAAGAACTGATAAAGAAGGAGATTTCGTTACAAAACTTAACAACTAGTTGTCCCAACCGAGTATGTGAGAAACTTCCTGGCAAATGGAAATGGGTTCAAAGGGTTTGGTAATAACCCCGGCAATTCCAATCTGAGCGAAACGGGCGCGATCGCTCGGTTGGACTTTGGCTGTTAGTAGAATTACTGGTATCACTTCGGTTGCTAAATTTCCCTGAAGTCGTTCGTATACAGCAAAACCGTCCATGTCAGGCATAGACACATCCAGCAAAATAGCATCAATATTAGATTCTGTGTGGGCGATGTTTAATCCTTCCTGCCCAGATGCAGCCGTCAGGGTGTCCCATCCACCCAAATCTTCCAACCGACTTTCCGCACTTCATCGTGTAATATGCGTAGATTTCCCATAGGTGGAAAAAAATGGTTAAATCAACAACATAAATCGCCAATGGTATTCAATATTAATACTTAATAATTTGAACATTATTAGGAATTTTTATTGAAAAGATAGATAATACATTTTGAAGTGCGGAATGTGGGTTCCAAACAAGCTTGCACGAGTTCGCGGATTCGTTCTTCATCATCCACAATTAACAATTTTTTTGTCATTTTTCATTTTTCCCCTGCTCCCCTACCCCCCTGCCTCCCCTGCCTCCCCTGCATTTGGGCTGCCGACAGAGCCATTCGCCGTTGCTCGGCATTTTCCTGAAGCAATTTCTGGTTAAGTTGTTTAATCTTTTGTCTGCTGTACTGAAGATTGTTAGTGAGCAGTGTAATCGTTAAAGCAACTAACAAAAAAATACTTACTCGCAATAATTTTTCTGGTTGCTCAATCCAAAATTGATATCGCAAAGAGATAAATAAATAATTGATTGCCAGTGTCGAAAAGACAACTGTAACAATCCCTGGTCGCAAGCCACCATACCAGGTACTTGTAATCATAGCGATGTAGAAAAATGCACCAATAGTTTGAGATATGAACGGTTTTAGCCAGTAAGTCTAACACCACCAAGTTTGGAGATGTTGCAATCAGCACCTCCCAAAATCGCTGTGATTCTAGTAAAGTTGTTACTTCCATCCCCCAAGGAGTTAGCAACGCCGATAATCCAGCCAGCATTATAGGGTCATCATCTACAATTAATACCTTGGCGTCTGAAGTTTTCGGTTTAGGTAAGACACGAGCGATCGCCTGAAAAATCTGCTCGGTTGTCGCGGGCTTATGCAAAAATTGTCTAGCTCCTAAACGCGATACTACCAATCGATCTGCTAGGGTATCTCGTCCTGTAAAGACAACCACTCTCGTATTTGGCGATCGCTCTACTATCTCGCTCAATAATATTAATCCATCTTCCTCTGTTCCAGGAAAACTCAAATCCAGTAAAACTACGTCAGGAGTCCTTAATGCAAGACGCGATCTTGCTGTTGTCAAGTTTGGTGCAACCTTCATCCTGATACATCTGCTCCGGCATCTAACCCCGCCACAATATCTGCATTAGAATTCTTCCCTGTTAACAACAGAATAGATTTACGGTAGCCTTGCGATCGCAATTGCCGACATAAGCTAATGCCATCTAGTTTTGGAATTAGCCAGTCTAGCAAAATCAACTCATATTCAGTCGATATCGCTAGTTCTAATCCAGTTTGTCCGTTGCTTGCTAGGTCGATACTGTAACCATTTGCAGTCAACTACTCTGTTAATGCCGTACTCAGTAATACGTCATCCTCTACCAACAAAATTTTCATAAGTTGCATCTAAAGAAGATACTTATGACACCTTAGCGATCGCAGCGCACACCATCTGCGTGGTTAAGTTACTGTGTACTTTAATACATTGCTACTACAAAATACAATAGCTTAATTTAAATTTTTTAATATAATATATTTTTTTACAAATCTTAATAAAAAAATAATATTTCCCTTGATTTTGATTATGAATTGCTACACGAACGCAATGATGGTTATTATCTCATTAGAAAATAAAAAATGGGATGCACCCAAAAAAAAAGCAGGGCTTTCTGAATTCCCCATGCTCTTAATTCTGACTGGAGACGGAGCTTCTTAGGCTCCGCTCCAGAATTTTGACCCTTGAATTCTTATTCAAATTCTCAATAGACATCTCCATAAATTAAATATGCGTAATCTGAAACCCTTGTAGAGACGCGAAATTGCACTTCGTGCCGCTATGCGCTAACGCGTCTCTACATTCCTTTTCGGAGATGTCTAATCTTGGTGAGAGAAACGAGTCAATTTTTTTAGAACAATCATTTTAAATCACGATAGTGCCATTATTAACTCCCTTAGTCAAAGCGGAATTAAAAGAACCTTCAGACTGAGAGTTAAATATGCCGTCAAGACTAGAAGTGAACTGTCCATAGTTGAATGCACTGCCCGTAGCACTGGTTCCCTGAGTAGAGTTAGTACTAGTACTAATCCCTAGAGTAGGGTTAAGACCCGCAGCAGGGTCAATCACGTTATCGCCTTGAGGTAGCCTTTCCTTAGTTACCAAATCATTAGTGATATCAATGGTGGAAATTGGACCAGGATCGGCAATACTGATGACATCATTTGAACCGCCGATAAATTTTTGCAGTTTTCCGTTCTTGAGATTAAGCTCGGCTAACCAACTGTCCACAGCTGCGGTATTAACTCCACTAGTGTTCCCTAATAAGCCATCAGTATCTCCAGTCACGTAAACCTTATCAGCGCCGTTAGTAGTAACACCTGTAGCAAAGTCGAGATTATTTTTGCTTCCAAATTGTTGAATCCACTTGTTATTACCATCAGTGTCGAACCTCGCCACAAAGGCATTATAAGATTCGTCTTTTTGACCTTTTCCTAACTTCCCGTTAGATTCTCCAATCACAAAGATGTTGTCATTTTTATCGATCTCCATGTCGGAAAAGAACATGCCATCATCATCTGGAGAACCAAACTGTTTAGCCCACACTTCAGAGCCATCTGGGGTAAATTTGCTAATCCAAATATCACGACCCCCGATTCCCTTTTTTCCCACCGTTGTGCCAATATCCCCTGTAGTCCATCCTGTAACGTAAATATTGCCTTTGCTGTCAGTATCAACACCCCAAGCAAAATCAAGTCCCTGATTTGTACTTCCAAACTGTTGAACCCACTGTACCTTCCCTGTAGTGTCCACTTTTGACACCCAGGCATCGTACTTCAAAAGTTGTCGTGATGGGTCTGACTCTCTGACTAAGCCCTGAGTCCAGCCGACAGCTATGCTGTTGCCATCCTTATCAACAGCAAGGTCGTAAGATTCATCAAAAAAGGGAGTTAGGTTAAAAGGGAAGGTCGCTGAAGGATCCTTAATCTGGGTAATCCATTGTTGGTTGCCATTGGTGTCAAATTTGGACACCCAGGAATCATCCTGAACGGCAAAATCGAAAATGTCTCTTCTGTCATTGTTCTTAATTGCTATTCCTGATACGTAGACATTGCCTGCTGGATCTAGATCAATGCCAAAGCCTACATTAGCAAAAGCATCAGGATTAAAAGTAAACTGCTTACCCCAAACTTGGTTGCCATTGGTGTCATATTTAGCCACAAAAACATCAGAATCTGATTGCTTGGTTCCAAACAAGTTACCCGACGTGACACCTGCGACGTAGGTGTTACCGCTGCTGTCTGTAGCGGTCGCCTGGGTAGTATCATCACCAGAAGAGCCGAACTGCCTACCCCAAACTTGGTTGCCATTGGTGTCATATTTGGCTATCCAAGAATCTCCAAAACCTTGATTAGTTCCAAACAATGGTCCACTGGTAGTTCCTGCTAGATAAATATTCCCGGCAGAATCTGTATGTGCACCAGCACTGACATCGTTACCGGTAGTCCCTAATTGCGAAATTTTCTTGTTTTCCGTTGGTTTTTTTGCTGGTTTATCACCGACAAACCGGAAATTATTCGACTTCAAATCTAAAGTGACATCAGGCTTTTCAACCAGAAAAGCTACGAGGTCAGGTGCTCCCTGTTGCAGTGAAAATATCGCTTCTCCAGAAAGAGGTCGTGCGACTCCTGCAATCTGTAATCCATCAATTTTTACGATTCGATAGTCTTTTGGTTTCCCATTTAGCTGGATGACATCATTAGCTGGACCGAAATCATAAATCACAGCATACTCGTTCAAACCAAGGAAGTCTGTATTGAGTAGAGTATTTGGATCAGAGGTAGTATAGTAGGGCTGACTTGTATCACCAAGAACAAATCTGTCTGCCCCTACAGATGGTATATCCCTATCTAAAATCAGAAATGGATCTCCACCTTGTTGACTATTCTGAATATTGAGAATAATCTCATACTCTTGAGGAGAGTTGTCAAATAGATCCCCGAACAAATAATCTACATTTGTTCCTTGAGTAGGGTTTCTAATTGGATTGTCAGGATAAATGGTATCGTTTCCAGCACGACCAAAAAGGGCTTCAGATGCATTTGTACCCCCTCCTGTAATTAGATCGGCAGCAGGTGTCAACAATGAGATTTCTATGTCATTAGCCATTTGGTTTAAATCCCTTATTTCTGAAACGATTTAGATTTTTTCAACACTCAGTTTCGGATTTGTGACTAATTCCCCTTAGCCCACATTTATCATAAGTCCCACGATGCCTGCGGTGTTCTCGTTGCCATCGCAACCATCATAGCTTTTACCTAGAATATGTTTCCGGCATTTTTAATGGGTTATTTTTGATGCAGTATAAAATCTGGAATCTAGATTTTATATAGGTTTTGAGAATTGTGGTTTGGTGATAAATCTGTGGTTATTTGGTATCGATACTCTGGTGATTATATTTAAGTATCTCCAAAGAATAATATCAATAGTTAGGCCGAAAAGTAAATGTTTTTTTTGCAAACTACTATCAACTTACTTCTTGACAAAATAACAAAATAGTGAATTGTTAACAATTCAAAATTCCAAATGACGCTCTCTTACAAGACGTTGCGCGAATGCAGGCTTGCTCTAAGCAAAACTATGCCGTAGGCTTTAGGCTGTGTTCACAAAATTCAAAATTAGAGGTTGTTTGAAAAGTAGTTAATTGTGATTTTTTTTAGGCACTTATCATCTCCTATAACCCCGGTCTTTTATGGGAATCTAGGGGTATCTAGAACGTTTCACTACCTGCAACACTACGTTTTCTTCTGTTTAATAGAAATAAGAGAATTCTTAGTGACTTGGTTAAAAGTTGGCTGAACAAACAACAAAACCAAAAAGGCTCCGGCTAGCAAAGCAACACTGGCTATGAGCAAAGCTGTGTGTAGACCCGATACAAACGCATCACTAAACGCCTGATGAAAAGCAAGCCCAGAAATACTGGCTGGGAGGTCATTGGCTCCACCGTGCAAAGCACCAGCGATTAGTCGATCTTGCAGATTTGTAGGTAGACCCCAAGCAGAAAGCGATCGCCTAAGGTCTGAGGCTAATGATTGTGTCAGAATTGTTCCCTGAAGGGCAACTCCCAAGACACCGCCGAGAGAGTTACTGGTGTTGAGTACAGCTGAGGCAATTCCCGCCTGAGTCGAGGATACAGAACTCATAGCTGCTGCTGCTAGGGGCGCTACTGTCAAGCCACCGCCCAAGCCAGAGAGAATAAGGTTCCACATGATTGTTTGATACTCAGTATCGGCACTGATTTTTATGAGAGACAATGTAGCCACGGCCATTAGGATCAGTCCCATCGAGATTGCAAAGCGCCACCCTAGCCGAGCAGCAAACCACCCGGAACACAGCAGTGATATTACATAAGCGGCATTCAACGGTAGGAAGCCAAGACCCGTAGCCGTCGCCGAGTAACCCTGCACTTGCTGCAAGAACAGGTTGAAGATGAACAGCAAGCTGGCGAAAGTGAAAAATACCAAAACCGAGACGACATTGACTATGGCAAACGTTCGATTGTTAAACAAGTATAGTGGCAGCATCGGATGGCTGCTGTGGGACTCAATAACCAAAAAGCCCACAAGGCTGAGTCCGCTAACCGCCAGCAACCAGAAACTGAGTGGTGATTGACCCACTCCAGCATTGCCCTGGGTAAGTGCATATGTGAGAGAAGCCATTAAGACTATACTGAGCACCAAACCTGGCACATCGAGACTCTGCCTGCTCGGATTTTGACTTTCCTTGACAACACGTGAGGTCACTCCAAAGGCAATCACGCCAAGCGATAGGTTGAGCAAGAACACACTGCGCCATCCCAAGGTATCTACTAGCAACCCGCCAAGCACAGGTCCGGTAACGAGGGCTATCGCTGACACCGCAGCCCAGATACCAATGGCTTTAGTTTTCTCCTTCGGCTCAGGGAACGCATCAGCGAGGATAGCAAGAGAACTCGGCACCAAAGCAGCAGCGCCGATTCCTTGAAGAGTTCGCCCAGCAATCAAAATTCCCAGACTGGGAGCGAAGCCACAGACTACAGAGGCAATCGTGAAGATAACCAGTCCCGCGAGGAAGATTCGCTTACGCCCGTAAATATCGCCCAATGTCCCACTCGTTAATATTAGACTAGCCGTAGGCAAGGTGTAGGCGTTGAGAATCCATTGCAATGCCGACATACTAGAACCCAGATTTATCTGAATCTTGGGAAGCGCTACATTCACGACAGTGGTATCGAGATGAGCTATAAAAGAGACGAAACACATCGTTGCTAGTGTTATGGTTTTAACACGACCTCGACTCATCGCTAACATTACCTCTGCTCCAATAGTTCTGTAACTGTTGTCTTGTCGCTAGTAGCGAGAATCTTCTGCAAAATATCAGGAATTTCAAACAGGGCTTGATTGTTCATAGCAGCAACATTCGCACGGTAGCGAGCAAAACTTTCAGGTTGAAGAAACTTCTCAACCGCGTGTTTGATATTCCGAAAACTGGAGATAATCAAACCGACCTGCTGCTGTTGAATCCATTCGGTGTTGTATCGTTCCTGTGGTAATGTAGCAGCATTACGTTCCACAATTACGGGTAGCTTCATCACTAGTGCCTCACTGAGGCTACCAGGACCTGGTTTTCCAATAAAAAAGTCGGCAAGATGCATATAGTAAGGAATGTCTTCAGTGAAGTTGGTGACAAACCTCCTTTGCAAACCTTGGCTTTCGCGTAGAGCCAAAGCCAATTCTTCATTATGTCCACAAATAAAGATCAGTTGTAGTTTTTGTTGAAAACTTTCCAGACGCTTGGCAATTTCCAGCATCACTTTGGAACCATTGCCCCCAAATAACACAATTCCAGTGAGACAGTCTGGATCTAAACCTAAGCGTTGCCTCTCACTTTGGCGATCGCATACAATCGGTTCATAAAAGCGAGGGTGAATTACCATACCCGAAGTTTTAACGATCCGCTCCTCTTTAACTCCTACAGAACGAGCTTGTTCCACAGCTCTTTGAGTTCCACAGACAAAATAATTTCCCGTTTCCGGTTCTATCCAACAAGCAGATGAAAAATCAGCAAAATCTGTCAGAATAGTGACTACAGGAGTGCCTGGTTTTCCCCTTTGTAAACTTTCCCATATTCCTTTGTTAAACATCGGCACTACAGAAACTACCACATCTGGCTGTTGCTCACGCCAATATTTCTCAAAGATCCTTACACCGACATCGTAATTTAATCTGATACTTAGCTTATCTATCCATATCTTCAGAGGCTGAAGCCATGTCCAGCCACTTTTCAGTAATTGGCTGTAAGCTTCCTGTCCATTGGTTCTAAATAGCTCGTAGGGATCGAATATCTTTTTTTGTTCTGCTTGTTGAAGATTCCCAATTTTGCCTATATCGCCTACATCGGTTACATTAATATGCCAGGGTAGTTGTTGCTGTTCAACGATTGAACGTATTGCATTATAGGTAGCGTAATGCCCTCCACCACCTCCTCCGGTAACCACATTAATCAAAACCTTTTTTTCTAGATATGATGGCGATTGCAATGTTTCCATAAATTTCTGCTTGTTTATCTTGTGTTGTTGGGTAGATGTTATTTTTTTATTTCTAAGATTGAATTCACTATCTCTTTTTGAAACAAACTGATCTCCATGTAGCAGTACTTGTTCTCCATGTCATCTTGGAAACAGTACTGTACCGTTAAGTTTTTCTACTTCACGCTCACTACCTCGACTCTAGTGGTTCTGTCACTTTTGTCTTGTAGCTAGTAGCGAGAATCTTCTGCAAAATATCAGGAACTTCAAACACGGCTTGATTGTTCACAGCAGCGACATTCGTACGGTAGCGAGCAAAATTTTCCGCCTGTAGAAACTTTTCAACTGCCTGTTGGATATTTTTAAAACTAGGGATAACCAAACCTACCTGCTGCTGTTGAATCCAGTCAGTGTTGTATCGTTCGTGGATGAGGGTGGTAGCATTACGTTCCACAATTACAGGCAACTTCATCACTAACGCCTCACTGAGGCTACCAGGGCCTGGTTTTCCAATAAAAAAGTCGGCAAGATGCATATAGTAAGGAATGTCTTGAGTAAAGGTGGTGACAAACCTCTTTTGCAAACCTTGGCTTTCGCGTAGAGCCAAAGCTAATTCTTCATTATGTCCGCAAATAAAGATCAGTTGTAGTTTTTGTTGAAAACTTTCCAGACGCTTGGCAATTTCCAGCATCAATTTGGAGCCATTACCCCCAAATAATACAATTCCAGTCAGACAGTCTGGATCTAAACCTAAGCGTTGCCTTTCACTTTGGCGATCGCATACAATCGGTTCATAAAAACGAGGGTGAATTACCATGCCTGAAGTTTTAACGATTCGCTCCTCTTTAACTCCTAGAGAACGAGCTTGCTCTATTGCTTTTTGAGTTCCACAGACAAAATAATTTCCTGCTTCTGGTTCTATCCAAAACGCAGGTGGATAATCAGCAAAATCTGTCAGAATAGTCACAACAGGGGTGCCTGGTCTTGCCTTTTGCAGACTTTCCCATATTCCTTTGTTATACAAAGGTACGACAGATACTACCATATCTGGCTGTTGTTCGCGCCAATATTCCTCAAATATCGTTACACCGACATCATAATTTAGGCTAACAAGTAGTTTATTTAGACGCATCTTCAACGGCCAAAGCCATGTCCAGCCGCTTTTCTGCATCAGGTTATATAACTCATATCCAGACATTCCAGATATTTTGTAAAAATCTACTATCTTTTTTTGTTCTGATAAACGCTCTGTTATTGCGTCCATATCGGTTACATTCAGCTGCCAAGGTAATTGTTGCTGTTCAACAATTGAACGTAGCGCATTATAGGCAGCGTAATGTCCACTACCACCCTGTGAGACAATAACATTAATTAAAAGCTTTTTTTTTGGATCTGAGTGTGATTGCAATGTTTCCATAAATACAAAAAATCTCCTTGATAAAAAATTATTTTTTGTTAGGTTGCTACGCGAATTGATTTTCGACTTATTAGTTGTTAAGCTCAGTAATCACCTTTGACTAAGAGTATGACAGTACTTAATTACAAACTGTCAAGAGAGGGTTAGTTCGTGAGTAAAAATATTTGTCTAAGTAAGAATTGGAGAACATCCCATCGGGGTCCCACTCTTGACGTAATTTAACAAAGTCATTCCATTTTTCATATTGTTGTTTGAGGTATTCTTGGTCTACCATTATTTGTTTACCCCAGTGGGAACGAAAATTGAATGGCTTCAGTAATTCAACCATTTCCTCAAAAAATTCGCCTGTGCGGGGGTATTCCCAATATTCTATCCAGCAAACAGCTTGTCCATAGGAAGGACTTAACCAAAAATTTTCTTCAGCACAACAACGAAGATGTACGTAAATATTGGGGTATTGCCGAGTTTTATGAAAATGATTTCGGAGAACAGTGAGTGCAGCACGTGCTTGTGAATATGGAATGGCAATTTCCATGTTAGAAACTCGCATTGAATTGTCCTGTGTGACTTCAATTGAATCATCCTTTGTGTTTTCAAAATGAGTCAATACAAAATCGCTTCGACCGAATGGGCAAGTGTACGCTTTTTCTTCATACTCTTTCATCGCCCATCGTTGAAGCCAATTGAATTTGTAAGAACGAAAAAGACGCAGCGCTATTTTAATATTAAAAGTTTCTAACCTTAGCTCCATTTTGGTTTTTTTAACAGGATGCCATCCTCCATTTTCCCTAGTCTCTTCCAGTGCTGGATTTATTAATAACACTTTAGCGTCATCGTTAATAGGCATATACCTTATGTCAACATACTTATTGTCTTGATGAATATCATCAAATCTCTGGAGCAGCTCATCCATCGACATAGCATAGCTCTTGGATTGCAAAGAAAACGCTGGAACGCATTTAAATGTGATCGTGGAAATTATTCCAAACAATCCCATTGAAATAACTATTGCATTAAAGATTTCTTGTGAGCAATCAATTTGTAAAACACTTCCATCGGCTCGAATAATCCTCAAAGCTTGCACGTAACCACTTAGACTTTTATGGTGGAGGGAACCACCATGAGTACCTGTGGAAATAGCTCCAGAGACTGTTTGTTTATCAATTGCTCCAAGTATAGGTAATGCCAAGTCATGTTTTGCCAAGATTTCATTTAACTCCCAAATTTTCATTCCTGCTTGTACAGTTACTAGGGAGTCTTCAATATTTACAACATTTTTATACTTATCCAGAATGATGCAAACACCTTCTGTTGATGGTATTGGGGCAATAGAGTGTATAGCACCTATAGCTTTAACCTTAAGACCTTGTTTTGCTGCTTCTTGAATTATTTGGACTATTTCTTCTTCTGTAGTAGGTTGAACTGCTGCACAAGGAGAGAAACTGTAGAGTGAAACTGCACTATGAAAAACGTGGCGTTTTAAAGGAACATAGCCATTGGCTTGAAGCCACAATTCCGTTTTTAACATTCCTACTACAAGGGGAATTTGTGGAATATAACCTAACAATACCTTTGCTTTTGTCGATGGATATTCTTCTGATTTTTCTTGTCGTTCATAATACGACTTTAAACTTTTCCCAAATCCCCTATTTTGTAGGCTAGCAAGGCTCACCACAACATTCGCTATTCCTTTAGAAATATGTCGTATAGGCTGTTTCAGCATCCGACCATAATAAGAATAAAATTCTTTGAATGTTACACTATCTCCTCCCACATTGAAGATTTCTCCATTGGCTTTAGGAGAATTAGCTGCCAGAAGCATAGCTCTGACAACATCGTCTACATATACAACATCTAGCAGTCCTTCTCCACCTCTTAAAAGAACTGGTTCCCCTTTTTTAATCGAATTCAAGGGTGCCATAGTATATGAAGGTATTGCTGGGCCATATACGCAAGTAGGACGCAAAATTACCCACTCTAATTTGTGCTTTTGAGCAACTTCTTTGAGCGCTGTTTCGGCACGAAATTTTGTCAAGCAGTATAAATCCATTGTTGGATCTTCTCTGACTTGAACCTCCTCTGTAAAAACTTGGTTCTCAATGGAGACACCAGTATATACGGCTATGGAGCTTACGTGAATGAATCTTTTACAACCTGACTTTGCAGCAGCTTCTGCTAGCCTGCGAGTCCCTTCCACATTAATTTCATGTGCTTCTTGCCAAGAAAAATTACCAGTAAGTGCCGCGCAGTGAAAAACAAATTCAGTTTTAGTAACCAGATTCATGAGTGATTCTTCATCTTTCAAATCGCCCAATATAATCTGGCATCCTTGTTTTTTCCATTTTTCAGTCGTAGCACTTTCTTTTCTGAAAAGAGCCTTTACATGAAAGGTCTGCAATAAATATTTCAACAATGTTTGACCGATACCGCCACTTCCTCCGGTCACACATACACTTTTTTTCATAATTTTTTCTAGATTTAATTAGCTATTTCTTTCTCAAACAAACCAAGCGCCCGAATCACTGCATGATCCATGTCATAGTACTTGTAATCCCCAAGTCGTCCTGCAAACAATACTGTACCGTTGAGTTTTTCTACCTCTTTAAGATATAAGCTCAAGCGATCGCGGCTCTCTTCATTCAGAATAGGATAATAAGGGTCATTTTTTCCTGGTACATAAGCCTGGGGATATTCCATCACCAAGGTAGTTTTAGGAGAAGTTTGCCCTGACAAATACTTCTGTTCAGTGATCCGAGTGATGTCATAATCATTGGGGTAGTTAACTGTACCCACCTCTTGATACTGTTCTTGATCCAAAGTCTCGAATTGAAAGCGCAGACTCCGATAGGGCAATTCACCATACATATAATCAAAAAAAGTGTCAATCGGCGCAGTGCAAAGTAGCCGATGAAACTTCACATCTTTGATAATCTCGCGGTAATCTGCATTTAGCAGTACCTTAATGTTCGGATGAGCCAGCATTCGCCGGAACATTTCTGTATAACCTAGCTTAGGCATAGCCTGATATGGATCTTGAAAATAACGGTCATCCCGGCTGATATAAACTGGAACACGTCCCGTTACCCCCCGATCCAGATCCTCTGGTTTCATTCCCCACTGCTTGATTGTGTAATTTAGAAAAACATTTTCATAAATATAATCAGCTAAAAAACTTAGATCGCCACTAGCACTCTCCCGCAGTTTCAAAATGGGTACTTTCACTCCAAAACCGAAGTTTTCTAGAAGTAAATTCTCCAGCTTCTCTGCATATTTTTCTGGAAAAAGTGCATGGAGAGAATTTATATTAAAAGGAATCGGGACTTTCTTACCCTCCAATACTCCCAGCACATGATGATAGTAATGCCTCCATTCTGTAAATTGGGAGAGATAATCCCATACTTTCTTAGACTTAGTATGAAAGATGTGAGGCCCATATTTATGAACGAGAATACCATGCTCATTGTAGTAATCGTAGGCATTACCCCCAATGTGGTCTCTCTGCTCTACAATCAGCACTCTCTGTCCCATCTGAGTTGCTAGCCGTTCAGCCATTACACAAGCTGAGTATCCCGCCCCTACGATTAGCCAATCAAATAGCATGTTATTTCACTCCAGTTATTTTTTTGAAAGCGTAGATATCTTTAGTGGTTTTAAATTCGGCGATATTAATGTTTTCAAATTTTGGATTTAAAAGAGTTTAGAATCGACCATTGCTGGTGGTACAGCGTTAATGTCAGCATCGGCGTTTGATAGATAATAGGACTTACGCAAACAATATCTAAAACCCTGATTCTATGGGAAGGGCAATTCATGAATTAGCCCAGACTGCGTGTCTTTTTGCGTAAGTCCTAGATGAATTAAACTGTTGAAGATAATTTTTTGTTGCTTGGATAAGACAAAACTGAGAACGACTTCTCAAGCATTTTTTCCAAAATATCAACAACTTCAAATACTCCTTGATTGTCGATCGCAGCAGCGTTAGCCCGATATCGGGCTAGATTTTCTGGTTCGATTAGCTTTGCTACAGCTTGGTTAATATCCCGAAAATCGCGGACTACAATTCCAATCTCATTTTCTGCAATCCAGTCAGCCGAGGGTCTTTCTTGAAACATGCTTAAGGCATTGCAATCTGTAATTACTGGCAATTTCATCGCCACAGCCTCGCTCACACCTACAGAACCAGATTTCCCAATAAAGAAATCCGACAGATGCATATAATAAGGAATTTCACTCGTGAAAGTTTCAATGTATCTTGGTAAACGGCTCTGTTGACGGCGCAGAGTGTTTGCTATTTCTTCATTGCGTCCGCAGATAAAAATGAGTTGTAGATTCAGTGACGATTTTTCTAGAGAATCGGCAATTTCGAGCATTGCTTTTGACCCCTGACTACCAAAAGTGATTAAACCTGTAGGTAAATTTGGGTCTAGACCTAAGCGTTTTCTCTCAACTTGGCGATCGCTATTTACGGATTCAGAGAATCGAGGATGAATTACCACTCCTGAAGTGCGGAAAATTCGATCTTCGGTATAACCTAAGTTTTTTGCCTGTTCAACTGCTTTTTGAGTCGGACAAATTAAGGATTGTGCTTGTGGATCAATCCAGAATTGCGGCGGGCAATCGGCATGATCGGTCATTACGGTTACAAAAGGCACGTTTGGCGATACTGCTTGCAAGCTTTGATTCATCACCCCGTTAATATAGGGCAGTAATGAAACCACCATATCAGGTTGATGCTGCTGCCAATATCTTTTAAAACGTCCTAGCCAAGCAAAACGAGAAAGGCGTATTTGTAATTTGAATGAGGGAACTAAGAAAGGGTCATTAATAATTTTCGCCCAATCTTTTTTGAGGATCAGATTATTGTAAACGTAGTGGGGAGCAGTTGTGCCAATAATTTCTTTGAAAGCATCGACTATATGAATTTCCCAAGGTAGTTGCCGCTTTTCGATCACTTTTTGCAAAGCATTGGCTGTGCTGCGATGACCTGCGCCTAAATCATAAATCATCAAATATACTTTTTTCATGGCTTTTTTAATTCGGTTTGGATTTGGGTTTGAGACAATCTTTTTTTAATTTCTTATCTAATATATAAATCCTACTTGAATCTTGCTCAGTATGAGAAGGAAGGATTTTTATATCAGGTTTATGCTTTTTTTAACGCAGAGGGGCGCTGAGGGAAACGCAGAGGAGCGCTGAGTTTTGCCAATTTTAATTCGTTATGATTTTCTGATTTCGGTGGTTTTGTCTGAGGTTGCTGTTACCATTGATTTGCTTTCATTAAAATTCGGCGGCTGGCGCTTTTGATTTTCGATTCGGAGTTTATTAAGCTTACCTACTCCCATCCAGCGATAAACTGTGTCTCCAAATCGGGGGAAAATTTGCCACGACGCCATTAACAGCTTTGATATACTTGCTGTTATCGGATCTTGATTGACAATCACTTCTGGCTGATTTTGCTTAATAGCGCGAATGACGGCTTTTGCTACATCCTCCGGTTTAGATGCGCCGGCTAACTTTGGTATGGGTACACCAGTATCGGCAATCATTCCCTCACCAGAAACATATCCCGGACAGATTGCAGAAACTCTCACGCCACTACTTGCTAACTCTTGTCTGAGTGCATCAGTCCACATCAGAAAACCAGCTTTGCTAGCAGAGTAAACACTGTTATAAGGATTTCCCTTTTTACCAGCCAGAGAAGCAATATTAACAATATTACCTTTATTTTGGTCTAACATCGTTGGCAGTATCAAACGAGTTAATTCCATCCCGGAGAGCAAGTTAATAGTTAATATCGACTGCAACTCGGCAGTAGAATAATCTTGAAATTCTTTGTATATCTCTATCCCAGCATTGTTGATTAAAATGTCAATAGGCCCGGCAAACTGGTTAATTTGTTGAATCAGGTTTGGCAGATCCTCTAGCTGACTGAGGTCATGGCTAATACCTAACCAGTGACCTCCTAAAGCTTTGACTTCGATCGCTACTTGATCTAGTGCCTTTTGCGATCGCGCAACACCAATTATCGTTGCCTTTTCTTTTGCCAAAGCACGAGCAATAAAAACTCCTATGCCGCGTGAGGCTCCTGTCAAAAGTACTGTCTGACCTGCAATAATTGTCATGATTGCTTAATCCTTTTTGATTCAGTAGCAACCGAGTAACGCAAGGCTGTACTATAGCGTTTCTGGTTTGGATGTAATACAGTTTGACCTCTCTCCAAACCTCTCTCCTAAAAGGAGAGAGGCTTTGAACAGTGAACAGTTTAGTAGGTTGGGTTGAGGAACGAAACCCAACATTTTTGAGGGTTTGTTGGGTAACACTAAAGTTCAACCCAAGGGTATTGGTGTATATTTCATGCAATTGAGAACCGCTATAGTTTAGGAAATAGCAATGTTCTCTTTCAGAGAAGGGAAATGTTTCCCACCCAGTTCAATTTGTTCCTGTTCAACTCCAGTTTTGATTCTGGCTAGTAAATATTTCGAGTCAGAGGCAATGATATTTGTGCCATGATCTGGTTCGATCAAACTGGCTAAGGCAATATTGCTGCCATATTTATTCACTAGATTGTATATACCTAAGAAATTAAAAACTCCTGATTCATAAGTTCCACAAGGAACTGAGGGATTTTGAACTCCAGTGCAATACTCATCGGGTTGCAACCACTCTTTTGATGGATATCCGTGAAAATGAACCATTGGCATTCCATTTTGAATTAACTCTGGTGCATATAAAGCAGCAGCCAGTGCGATCGCTACCATCACATAGATATCATAAGATGGTTTGATCTCCCCCGCCGCCGAATCAAGTCCTTTTGGCAACTGGAGTAATAATGTGTCTTGTAATCCAATCCTAAATATGTCTGTTTCTAAATTCAGGTTGGTTTTATTTGAGCCGGAACGAGCACTAGCAAGCCAGATATCTGGTATTTGTTTAAATAGGTATTTTCCTGCAATCTGGGTTTTGATAAACCTTCTACCAATTTCATTTTGACGCAGTTCATCAGGGCTGAATCCGGCGATGGTTGATAACCTATCCCATTCACTTTCGGATATTTCTACAGCACCTATATATTGTGGTGGTTCGGCGAAAGCAACAAAGCCGTAAGAAACTCCTGTTCTCCCATTGATCATCCAGTCTACAATATCCCGATGAGATTTTCTTTTCATCACATCGTTAATTTTAAAACCAGAAGGGAGTAAGTCTGTTGATGCTAACTCTTTACCCAATTTGACTAATTGAGCAGCATATACAGATGTTTCGGCGTCATATTCTCCAATTTCAAATCGACTTAAAGGTAATGGTTGAATTGGGACAAATATTTTCGGAATTAAAGATTTAGAAACGAATTCATCAAGCAAATCTTTAGAAAATACAGAATCGGAAAGATTCATGTTTAAGATAGAGATATTGCTGCTATCAACCCCAATCACAATTTCTGAAAAATTCTTAATCAGGGTATTTACACCAATGGGAATTTTTTGCTGATAAGGTATTTTTGGATCAACTAGCTTGGGATTCAGTTTGCTTAAAACGATCGCTTGAGTATTTGTCGGGTCTTCAATTGGTTGGACACTCTCTTCAGCCCAACTGATAAATTGCATGATTTTAGAAGCAGACATCGGGTTGTTGTTGAAAACAAAATGAGAATATAATCGATACAATAATTCTGCTAAAAGTATCTTTGCTTTCCCAAATAAAGAAGGAAATTTTTCAACATCTACGACGGCGTTAACGCCTGATTTTATCACCCTTGTCTTGATATTCCTTTTCCAATTAACAAAAGGAATAGTAATTTCATAGTTAAATTCTTTAGTTGCTTCTTCCCAAGAGAGAATCTGAACTCCGTTTTCTTGCAGGTTATTTTCTAATTTTTTCCTAAATTCTAAAACGGCTTCTTCTTTGTAACCTTTAGGCAAAGGTCTAAAGGTTACTTTTAGTCTATTTGCCATCATTTTTGGATCGATGACAGGAGGAATAAAGCCTGTAATTTTTCGACAATAACCACCAATCAAACGCCCAATTGTTTGTAAACTCAGGTCTTGCGTTGTCGAACTATCACTAACGGCATCGTTACTTTTTTGCAGAAAGGCGAGAATTTCTGTTTTGCGTTCAGCTAGTTCTGTGCGGATTTCTGCTGTTAATAATCCTTTGGGAGAATTAATTTTCAGTTTGTCATTATCAGCCCACAACTGAACGCCTTGATGATTCAGGTTTTCCAAAAGCTCTGATACGTTCATAGATTCACCATTTTTGTTGTTATTTAAACAGAATTTAAGAGTCAGATTTCACAAGAAATTATCTATCAATCCGGTTAAGTTAAGGCTAAAGTTCTTTCTAAAAGTCAATTTTTTGAACGAACCGCAAAAAAGAGAAGATAACAAAGGAATAAATGCTTAACTTAATTAAATTTCAAAGGTTTCTGATTCGGAATCTTCTACTTCTTTAGCTAAGTGTTGTGAAAGTGACTCTATGGTGGGATAATGCACTAATAAAAGTGGAGACATATTAAGTCCAAGGTATTGTTTACCAGCACTAGCAATGCCGATCGCTAGGACGGAATCTAAACCATAACTGTCAAAAGGTATGCGAACATTTATTTCATCGGGTTTGACTCCCAGTTCTTGGGCAATTTGGCTAACTAACCAAGCTTGAATGTCTTCTGCTGTCAGAGATTGAAGATTTAGCTGCTGCAATGTTATGTTAGTTTCCTCCTCTATTTCGCTCTGCTGGTGTTGCTTTTCTAATAGCTCAAACAGTCTAGGGAGTAAATTCAACTCTGCTTGTGAGAGTTCTGCTGTCATTTCTAACTGCTTGACTAATTGTTTAAAATCTGGTTGATTAATGGTTTGATTCGGGGACAAACTTTCAACTTTCCCTTGCCCATTCCGATTAGCTCCAAACCAATGGCGCTTTCGCTGCCAAGGATAGGTTGGTAATTGCAGACGTTGACGCGAATAATCCAAATCAAAAGCTAACCAGTCTACTTTTGCCCCATGTATATATAATGTCCCCAAAGTTTCTAGTAGCTGTTGCCAATCTTCTTTTTCTGGTTGCAGACTCAGAAGCGAAACTTTTTCATTTTTAGATAAGCGATCGCTACCTATTTCTACAAATATTTCGTACCCTTGTTGAGTTAAAATATTCACGCTGGCAGCATTCAAAGGTTCTCGTATTTGCTGACACCAATACTCAGGGGTAGCTATTTCACCACTTAGCTGAGAAACTACGGGAATTTTTGGTTGCGAGTAGGTTACTTCTCTAGCTATTTGCTGAAAATCATCCTCTTGAGACTTGACAACTAACTTTAACCCATCTTCCAAGCTGAAAACTCCAGCTACACAGGCCGCAACGTATTTGCCGATATTGTTCCCCATAACTGTGGTGGGTTGTATACCCCAAGATTTCCATAATTGGAAAAGGGCATATTCTAGGGAGAAGAGGGCAGGAGCAGATGCAGAGGCAAGTATCTCTAGTAATGGTTGCTCTATGTAAGTACGGAGGATTTGATCGCAATGGTCGAGTGCAGCCCGGAAGGTAGGTTGAGTTTCGTAGAGTTTACGCCCCATTCCTAAATTCTGGGAGCTAAAATTTGTGAAAATAAAGGCTATTTTCGGAGAACCTGCGACTTTTCCTTTAAATAATCCTGCTACTTCTTGACCAGCGCTGAAGGCGGCTAGCTTTTCATAAAGTTCGCTAGATGAAGATGCTACCACACTTAACCGATGCTGAAAGTGCGATCGCCCGTTATTAGCACTAAAGCAGATATCTCCTAAAGCTAAGTCTGGGTTAGCAGCCAAATGTTTTTCATACTTTTCGGCTAACTCGATTAAGGCTTCGTCTGTCTTGGCTGATAGTGCCAGTAGGTGTAGGGGGCGTTCTATTAATCTTGGCGCTGCTTCGGAAATCGGCGCTTCTTCGACGATTACGTGAGCATTGGTGCCGCTAAAGCCAAAGGTATTCACTCCCGCCAGTCGCCGCTTTCCTCCTACAGACCAGGGCATTCGCTCTGTGGGAACTTTTAAGCTTAATTCATCCCATTTGATGTGAGGATTAGGCTGCTGAAAGTGCAGATGGGGTGGAATTTCCCCATGTTGCAGAGCTAGCACTACCTTAATTAAACTGGCTATCCCCGAAGCGGGTTCTAAGTGACCAATATTGGTTTTTACTGAACCAATAACTAAAGGTTTGGCTTCGGAACGATTTTTACCAAAAACTGCCCCCAAAGCTGCCACCTCAATCGGTTCTCCAACTGATGTCCCCGTACCCTGAACCTCTACATAGTCAATCTGGGCTGAGTCTACACCACTATTTTCTAAAGCTTGGCGAATGGTAGCTTGCTGAGACATCCCATTGGGAGCAATCAAGCTACTACTACGTCCATTGTGGTTCACCGCAGAACCCCGAACCAAGGCTAAGATGTTGTCGCCGTCAGCTAAAGCATCTTTGAGACGCTTCAAGACGACAACTCCACACCCTTCACCTTTCACAAAGCCATTAGCAGCAGCATCAAAGGTTTGACAGCGACCGTTAGGATTTAGCATGTGTGACTTGGAGAGAGCAATGCTGGTATCTGGGACGAGATTTAAACCAACTCCGCCAGCTAAAGCTAAATTGCATTCTCCCAGACGCAAACTTTGACAAGCTAAATGTACTGAAACTAATGAAGAAGAACAAGAAGTATCGATCGCCATACTTGGGCCTTTTAGCCCCAAAATATACGACAAACGCCCAGCCGCTACGCTCAAGGAGTTACCGATCGCACTAAAAGCGTCGATTTGGGTTGAGTCTCCCATTGCCGACATTACCTTGCTGTAATCATTCAGGTAAATGCCGATAAACACTCCTGTCAAACTGTTATATATATGCTCTGGTGCAAGAGTTGCATTTTCTAAAGCCTCCCAACCAACTTCTAGTAACAGCCGTTGTTGAGGATCTATACTTGCGGCTTCCCTAGCTGAAATCCCAAAAAATTCTGGGTTAAAGCCATCTACCTGAGTCAAAAAACCGCCTTTGGTGGTACATACCTTGCCAGGAGCATCAGGATCTGGATCATATAATTTTTCCAAATCCCAGCGATCGGCCGGAACTTCAGTTATGGCATCAACTCCGTTGCGTAACAGTTGCCAGAATGCCTCTGGATTCTCAGCACCGGGAAATCGGCAACCCATGCCAATAATTGCAATTGGTTCTCGTTTGGCGTATTCCAACTGGTTAACTTTGGCTTGCAGGTCTTCAATCGCTCGAAGCGCCCGCTTGATGGGTGATATAGTCTTTTCTTGTTCTGAATTCATTTCTTCAGTACCTCATGCTGTCTAATCTACCAAGTAACAGTGCTTCGGCTTCGCTGTCCGATAAATCGTCTATATATTCAGTTTCAGCTTGCTCTTGCTGCTGATAGTTGGTTTTTTCTGACTCCACAGCAGATTCATCAGAAAATGCTGCGTTAGCGTTCGCGCAGCGTTCCGCAGGAAAGCTTATGGAAGGTATCGCTTCTTGAAGTAAATAATCTACAAGGGTTTCGAGTGTGGGATAATCAAAAACTAAAGTTGCAGGTAAAGAACAACTTAGAGTACTTTCCAAACGGTTCTTCAACTCCACCGCCATCAGAGAATCCATGCCGAGATCGAGAAAACCTTGTTGTGGATCTAATTCCGATGAATCAATCCCTAAAAGTTTAACAAGTTCACTTTGGAGGTGAGTAAATAAAACAGTTTGCCGCTCATTAACAGGAGTTTTTTCTAACTGTTCTAAAAATTTTGTTCGCGGCAATGATGGTTTTTTCTCTATGGCAATGAAAGATTCTAGAAACGGTGAAACCACACCTTCACCAAATTGTTCGCGGAATTTCGACCAGTTGACTGGTAATACTCCTACCTGGGTTCGATTTTGTCCGAGCAAATCTCCTAATATTTGCAATCCCTGCTCTAGTGGTATTGACTCCATCCCTTGAGCCGCTAATCTGGCTTGGTCGCGGTTTGCCAGATTTGTCGCCATGCCGGCATCTTTCCAAAGTCCCCAGTTGATGCTCAATCCTGGCAATCCCGATCCTCGGCGATAACCCACTAAGGCATCCATAAAAGCATTGGCCGCGGCATAATTTCCTTGACCTGGCGAACCTAATAACGCCGCCGCCGAGGAAAATGTGACAAAGAAATCTAGTTGTAACTGTTGACTCAAGCTGTGCAGAATCCAAGTTCCTTTCACCTTGGCTGCCATAACTTGCTCGAAGGATTTCCACTCCTGTTGTCGAAGAATGCCATCTTGTAACATCCCAGCAGCGTGTATAATTCCTCCCAAAGGCGGCATCGAGGTTTTAATCGACTCGAATACTCTGACCATATCACTCCATTGAGCGACATCAGCAGTGGCGATCGCTACCTTAGCTCCCAGATTTTCCATCTGAGCGATCGTTTGCAGGACTTCAGCAGATGGCTGTTTGCGTCCAGTCAGCATTAAGTGCCGCGCCCCTCGCTCTACCATCCATTGCGCTACTTTTAAACCTAAAGCTCCCAATCCTCCAGTAACCAAATATGTCCTATCGGATTGCAGAGATATTGAACCAGCCTCACTAACTTCGCTACGGATCAGGCGAGCCACATAACGCTGTCCTTGACGGAAGGCAATTTGGTCTTCCCCTTGAGAATCCGAAATCTCTGCTAACAAATTTACTGCTTCATCTGCGGGAGCATCAGCAGCTAAATCTAGTAATCCGCCCCATAACTTGGGATGCTCTAAAGCAATAACTTTACCCAATCCCCACAAAGAAGCTTGGGCTGGTGATACTAATGAGGGTACTGCTGGTACTGCTCCCCTGGTTACTAACCACAAACGGGGCGAGGCGAGGCGCGAGGCCAGAGCTTGTACTAAATGCAGGGTACTAGCACAACCAAGAACCTGAATCTTTTCTATTAAAGGGATGGTTAATTCTGAACCTAATCCGGCTTCTAAACTCCACAGGTGAACAACTCCCCTTAACGGTAAGTTGTTAGTTCCGACTACCTCTTGGAAAAGTCGCTCAAAATCGGCTGGTTTTGATGGATTAATCCTCCAAGTTCCCGGCTGTTGAACTTGATAGCTGTTCCCAGGATAGACCAGAAAACAACTTTCACCCCGCTCTTGTAAAAGATGTGCTAGGGCTTCTCCAACACCCCATCCGTCAGCGAAAATCATCCAGCTACCAGGTTCTTGAGCGCTGATTTTTGTCAACTGCCGTGGCTTGGGCTGCCAACTGACTTCATAGAGCCAATCTTTGTAGGATGTTGCTGTTAGTTGATGTTGATGTTGTTTGGCTAATATTTCTAACAGTTTGGGGAGTACTTTGATTTCTTCTGGGGAAAATTGTGTTGCACTTTGTAAGTATTTAACTAGTTGTTCAGTGTCCCCCTGATGCAAGAGATCAAAGATTTTAGTTTGGATGCGATCTGGGGATGAAGATTCTATTTTTGAATCCTGATGATTAACTTGTTCAAACCAGTAGCGTTGGCGTTGAAACGGATAATTTGGTAACACTACTTGATGACGGGCATAGTTTTGATCAAAGCTATTCCAGTCTACGATCGCCCCACTAATGTACAATACCGCCAAGCTCTCAAGAATTTGTTGCCAATCTTCACGCCCCGGACGCAAGCTAGGCAGCCAAACTCCCTCTCCCTCTGGTAAACAATAACGACCCATTCCCATTAATATTGGCTTGGGGCCGATCTCGACAAATATCTTGTAACCCCTTTGATACACCGCCTCCATACTGTCTGCAAATCGTACTGGCTGGCGGACATGATTGCACCAATATTCAGGGGTAGCGATTTCATCTGTAATTGGTTGACCAGTGAGATTGGAAATTAAGCTAATTTTAGGTAAAGAGTAGGTAATACTTTTTGCTACTTGCTCAAACTCACCTAACATTGGCTCCATTAAGGGAGAGTGGAAGGCATGAGAAACTTGTAACTTTTTGGTGGTGATTCCTTGTGCGCGGAAAATCTTGGTGACTATTTCGATCGCGTGGCGATCGCCAGAAATTACAATATTCTTCGGGCCATTAATCGCAGCTATGGTTACTTGGTCATAAGGTTGAATAATTGAAGTTACCAAAGCTTCCGAGGCAATTACCGCCACCATTTCCCCACCTTGGGGCAACGCTTGCATCAAACGAGCGCGTTCAGCAATCAGCTTTAGACCATCTTCTAAACTAAATATCCCGGCAACACAAGCGGCGGCATATTCACCGACGCTATGCCCCATGACTGCATCAGGCTTGATTCCCCAGGATTGCCATAACTGAAACAGAGCATATTCAACAGCAAACAAGGCTGGTTGAGTGTAAGCAGTTTCATCTAAAGGCGAAGTTTTGCCCGCTTCGGGATAGAGAATCTCAAGTAAAGGCTGTTTAAGATAGGGATGCAGAATTTCGGCGCATTTGTCAATCGCTTGTTTAAAAATCGGTTGAGTATCGTAGAGTTGACGACCCATACCGACATACTGCGATCCCTGACCGGTGAATAAAAATGCTAGCTTCGGTAACTTCTTTTTAGTTAATTGCTGACTCTTCAAACCGGGAGCATCTTCTCCCGCCGCAAAAGCACTCAATTGCTGACACATTTGTTCAGCCGATTCACTCACAACAGCTAGACGATGCTCAAAATGCGATCGCCCTGTATTGGCACTGAAACAGGCATCCGCCAAAGATACTTCTGGATGAGAGGCGAAGAAATCTTGATAATCTTTAGCTAATTCCGTCAGAGCCGGAGCAGTTTTTGCCGATAAGGTGAGGATCTGTTGGGGGCGTTCGGCTTGGCTGGTAATTGAAGTAGCGATCGGGGCTTCTTCTAAAATTATGTGGCAATTGGTGCCACCAAAGCTAAAAGCACTGACCCCTGCCAAACGACTTCCAGGGTAAGACCAAGACCAAGGCTGTAGCTCAACCGGGATGTTAAAGGGTGTTCCTTGCAGAGAAATATAAGGATTAAGTTGCTTGAGGTGCAGATGGGGGGCAATTTCCCGTTGTTGCATTTGCAAGACCACCTTGATCAGCCCAGCCATCCCAGCCGCACCTTCCAAGTGTCCAATATTGGTCTTGACTGAGCCAATCCAACAGGGTTGCTCTGGGGAACGACCTTCCATCAGTACGGCTTTGAGGGATTTTACCTCAATTGGATCTCCTAAAGAAGTGCCAGTGCCGTGAGCTTCCACATAGCTAATTTGGGCTGGAGCTACTCCCGCCTGTTCCAAAGCTTGACGAATAACTGCTTGCTGGGAAGGGCCATTCGGGGCTGTCAATCCATTGCTCGTACCATCTTGGTTGATTGCTGAACCTCTAATCAGCGCCAAAATGTTGTCTCCATCACGCAGAGCATCTTCTAGACGCTTTAGCACGACGATCCCACAACCTTCTCCTCTGCTATAACCATCAGCACTAGCGTCAAAGGTTTTGCAGCGACCGTCAGGAGCCATCATTTGAGCTTGGGAGCAAGAGATCCCAGGTTCGGGAGCCAACATCAAGTTAACTCCTCCAGCGAGGCAAAGATTAGACTCTCTATTCCGTAAACTCTGACAAGCTAAATGAATTGATACTAATGAGGAAGAACAAGCTGTATCTATGGCCATACTTGGCCCACGCAGATTCAGCAAATAGGATAAACGATTGGCGGCAATGCAAGGGGTTGTACCCGTAGCACTATATGCCCCGATCTGGGAAGAATTTTTGTAAATAAGTTTGTGATAGTCGGCGTTGGTAACACCAATGAACACCCCAGTTGGGCTACCCGCGAGAGTTTTTGGTAAAAGTCCAGTATTTTCTAAAGCTTCCCAAGCTACCTCCAACACCAATCTTTGTTGGGGGTCCATGTGTTCTGCCTCGCGGTCAGAAATTCCAAAAAAGCTGGGATCAAATAAATCTACCTGGTCTAAAAAACCGCCGGAACGGGAACTCATTTTTCCTGGTGTCGCTGCCTTAGATTCATAAAAGGCGTTTATATCCCATCGTTCTGGTGGTACTTGGGCGATCGCATCGACTCCATCACGCAAAAGATGCCAAAATGATTCAGGATTTTTCGCTTTGGGAAAACGGCAACCAATGCCAACAATTGCTATGGGTTCCATCAAAATACTATGCCCCTCTTTAAATAATTACCAATTCGTAGTTAAGAATTCAATTACGAATTACGAATTAGGGATTTCCAAGAAATAAATTACCCAAATAAACAAACCGCAGAGACGCCGAGAACACAGAGAACACACAGAAATTGGGATATTTTTTATTTGGAATTCCCTTAGATATTGCTTTAACTTTCTTGAGCTAAAACCGATTTTGAGAATTCTTTAAAGACGCGAGTATTGATTGGAAGTGCTTTCTCAATTGAGCCTCCAGCAGCCATGATCCCCATCTCACGGTTCACAGACCACTGATAGTCTAGGCGGCTAAATAATCTCCGCATCAATTCCAAAAGACTGTGATGATATTTCAGCCCAGTTTGATAACCTTCGTGGTCTTGACAGAAGCACTTTTCCATCCAATTGAGTGCTTCTTTTGTTTCCATGTTGAATAGAGGAGACTTCAAAAGCTTGTAGTAAAAGAGCATTAACATCGGATCATCGTAAACACAACGACCAGGTAAGACTCCAGAAAGTCCGCTCAAAAGGTTACGTTGGATTTGATAAACTATCAAACCAGAGATAAATTTCTCGTAAGCAGTTGGTTTCGGAAAATCCTTATACATATCTCTGGCAATGGTTTGAGAGATGGTGGTATGGAAAGCCTCATCCAATAAGTGGTTATAAGAAACAGCTGTTGGGGTGGGAATATACTCGCCTTTTTGCTCTAACTCTCGGTAATATCTGACATAGGGATATTCTTGATTTTTGAGAATTGCATTAGCCGTGTAGCGCAAGGAATAGTACTGACATGCCATAAACGGCGACATACCCCAGTGAACAGTATAAAACCGTAGCCAGTAGCGGGGTGCGATTCGCCCTGCTAGTCCATCTGCTGGCGCGGGAATTGGCTGACCTTTTTCTTCTAAATTTCTCAAATACTGCGAATAATACTCTTTTTTGTCGCTCAACATTGTCTTAGCGATCGCACTTAAGGTATTATCTCGCTGTATCGAAAAGGGAGAACTTCCTTGACTAGAGGTGAAATACTCTCGAACAGGTTGCGGAACCAAAAGACTCAGCCAATTATTATTGTCTTTTCCGGTTTTGTTATAGAGGGAATTACCTAATATGGTTTTCCCAACAATACCCATTTTTGTTTTGTAACCAATCTTTTGAAAGGCCCGAATGTGGTAGCTTTCTTGATCGGTTTCAAAGTCAAGTTCATCACAAAGTGTTTCGTAACCACCAACCGCCCGAAAAACACCAGACGTAACCATGTTGTAGATACTTGTACTGGCTTCGCTGACAGCAGTATGGTTATAATTTCCCACCCAATAAAGATGATTAAGCGCTAGTTTTTGGGTTTCAGAAGCAGCATCATAAAGAGGAGTCCCATAGAGAAGCGAAAGGTCGGGTTTGCTCCAATAATAATTGCTGTTTTTGGCGTAATTAAATTCATTACCCAGTTCTTTGAGTTTCTCAGTATAATCTGAGTCTTGATTATTTTGGTAAGTTTTTTCAATGCGATGGAAGTGAGTTGGCTCCTGCACTCCTAACGATTCGAGAGTCTTGTTTGTAGTTACCATGATTTTCTCCTGAATGACACTAAATATGAAGATAGTTGAGATTATTTTTCAGTTTTTAACTCTGAGACTAAATGCTTAACTAGAGCCTCAACAGTTGGGTAATCATATAGTAAGGTTGGATCAAGTTCACATCCCAACCAATCTTCTAAGTCACCTGTTAAACCGACTGCTGCTGAAGAATCTAAACCATAGCGGTCAAAAGGAATTGTGACTTCGATTTCATCTGAATCGACTTCTAACAAGTCAGCTAGATAAGAGACTATCCATGCTTGAATCTCTACTGCTGTTGGGATCTGCTTGGGTGCAACTGTAGATGTGGTATCCAATTCAAGATTCTGCATTGTCATGGTTTAACTCCTTGTCTGTGTAAATGTTTCAACAATCAAATGAAATCTGTTCAATTTTTGACTGCAACCATAGCTAGCTCTTTTAGGGATATTTACATTCAAAACCAAGCTAAAAAACTCTAGAAGATAAATGATCCCGGTATTTGGAGCTATCTGCCACTACTGCAAGTCATCTGTTGGAAATGCTTGATAGTTTTTAATTTAACTACCTATAGATAAACCTTTAAAAAGTTTGCAGGTATTTATTTGGGATCGCTTCTTTTTGCCTCTGAAGGGATTTAACAAAACTCATCTTGTATGTCTGCTATTTAGTGGATAATTTGATTGCTATTTATGGGTGGTTAGTAGGTGTTAACTGCCTTAAAACAGAATCAACCTCTGCTTCTAGATCCTTAAACTTAGCTTTGTTCTGAGGATTTTCACTCCAATCCTCCATGACATCCAAGGTGCCAGCATTAAATGCAGTTCGACAAGCTTGACGGCGAATTTTGCCACTAGAGGTTTTGGGAATACTTCCAGTCTTGATCAGTACCGTAGCAAATATATCTAGTCCATGCTGTGCAATCACTGCTTGTCTTACATTTCCAAGAATTTCTTGAACGTTTAACTTACGTAAGTAACTGCGCTCTACCTCTTGAACAATAACTAGTCGCTCGGAACCCTTGAAATCGATGGAAAATGCTGCTCCTGAAGCAGGTTTCAGGGCTGGATGGCTCTTTTCAACAGTCAGTTCAATATCTTGTGGATAATGATTTTGCCCTCTGATGATAATTACATCTTTGACTCTGCCTGTGATAAACAACTCTCCATCTTGCAAAAATCCTAAGTCTCCAGTGCGGAAAAATGGGATTGAGGTTTCACCATCGCTTATATCTGTATCTGCTAAATAGGCATAGAAAGTCTTTTCTGTCTCTTGGGGTTGATTCCAATAACCTTGAGCAACACTCGGCCCTGCTACCCAGATTTCCCCGACTTGCTCAGGTGCACACATCCTTAAAGATTGGGGATCAACAACTATCACCTTCTGATCAAAAGGACTTTGCCCACAACCTACTATTGTCTGGATATCTCCCCGACTCTTATGCTGCTTGACAATTAGGTTTTGCTCTAATGCTGCTTTATCTACGTTGCAAGTGATTGGTAAAGCTGTTTTCTCACCCCCGCTTACTATCAGAGTGGTTTCTGCCATACCGTAGCAGGGATAAAATGCTTCTTTACGAAACCCACAAGGTGCAAAAGTAGAAGCAAACTGCTCTAAGGTTTCAGCCCGGATGGGTTCAGCACCGGTAAAAGCAACCTCCCAACTGCTGAGATCGAGAGTTGCTAACTGTTCGGGTGTCACCTTGCGAATGCAAAGATCGTAAGCAAAGTTTGGCCCACCACTAGTTGTAGCTTTGTAGTGAGATATTGCTTGCAACCAACGAATTGGTTTTTGGAGAAACTCTACTGGAGACATCAGAATGCAAGGAACCCCTAAATATAGGGGTTGCAAGACATTTCCAATTAGTCCCATGTCATGGAAAACAGGCAACCAACCAACAACGATAGTTTTGTCTGTATGTCCGAAGGCTTTCTCGATCATCCGCTCGTTATGCAGGAGATTCCCATGAGTGATCATCACCCCCTTTGGTGTCCCTGTAGAGCCGGATGTGTACTGGAGGAAAGCTAAGGTATTATCGGTCAATTCTTGCGGTTGCCATGCAACTGCAACATCGTTACTCAACTCATCGGTAGCTAGCCAATGCAATTCAGAAATTTTTAGATCCTCTTGATTGAAGCTAGTTTGCAGGTTATCTAAAAGAGATTTAGAAGTAAGTACAATCTTGGCATCGGCATCTGCTGTCATTGCCTGCAACCTGGACAATTTTTGATTTCGTCTGGGTGGATATGCCGGAACTGCAACAACGCCTGCATATAAACATCCAAAGAAAGCAGCAATAAAATCTAAACCGGGTTGATATAGCAGCAAAGCCCGTTCACCGACAAGATTTAGAGCCTGGAGATTAGCTGCGATCGCTTGTGCTTGCAGATGTAATTCTCCATAAGTCAACGATGCTGCTTCTTTCTCTATACTTTGTAAAAAAGTATAAGCTTTCTGCTCAGACTGATTTTTTGCTCTATAAATCAGCAATTCAACTAACGTTGAAAACTGATGCGGAGTTATCAAGCTGTTGGAATAAACACTCATCGATATACCTCTATTCAATTACAGTTATATTTTGCAGCCAGATATTATCTTTAATCTGCATCAACTTAGGGCGATCGCATGATGTCAAGAAGACTATTTTATTTTCTAAATATCCTGAGTTGATCTCACTATATCCTGTTGATTAACAAACATTTAAATGATGGATTTTAATCTAAAAACATAAATCAAGTTAGAAATCCTGATTTATTCTTTGCAGATTAAAGTTGGTTGGTTGGTTGGTTGCCGTCTAAATTAATTTATATCTGTTTCCCCGATTCTACAAATTAGATATAATTTTCGTTTGTGTTTGATGGATTTAGAATATAGCTAATTTTCTTATAAGTCAACACAATATTTAAAAAAATTTCATAAATACCTCTACTGATATAGATTTAGTTATCTGAAAAATGTATTAAGGAATACTGTCTGTAATTTACGTTTCTGTTAATAAGCAAAAAAGTAAATTACAGTAAATTTTTAATTATTAAATTTCAGGCATTAAAGCCTAAAAGCCTGGATAAAAGCCTATTTGACTTCTATTCTTGGCATCGATACACTCAATATCCGGGACATATTTTTGCTGTAATCTGATTCTAAAAATGCTTGTTCATCCTTATTTATCTATGTCTTCAAATGATGATATAACAACTATTTTACTTTTAGTAGCATATATTTTTAGTTATTCCAATATTTTTATAAAATTTTTATTTATTCCCTTATATCTGAGGGAAATTAGGATTTAAAAATATTAGTAACTAAATTACAAATATGCAAATGCTGACTCGTTGTAGTGCTTGCAATCAACTAAGTTAGATTTGCAAGTGAGCAATAATAGTGGATGTTTCTTACATTCAAGTTCGTGAAAAATTTCCATTCTCTCCAACATTGCAGTATTGGATATATTATTCAGCAGACAGGAGCAAGCTACATTTTTAAGCGTGGGATTCGACGCCAGATGATCCCAGTCCACTTAGGTGAGGATACCCGCCTACGCAGCAGGTTTTTCTATTTGGGTAGAGCCAGAGATTGCACTAGCTCTTTTGTATTTTGTGCTACGCATCTTAATACAAATTTTGTTTTGTTATATTAGTGCGCTTTCTACCCACAACTAGGGTTTGCATTAATATTTCTTTCCTTCTATATTGTCACCTCTGCATTTATTTTTAAATTTTTTTCAATCAAAAACTCATTTGAGGATTTCCTCGCTCAAATCAAAACGATGGTGTAAATGGATTGATACTTGAATGCAAATAGATTCATGTTTGGAAATAAATTAAATATAGATATAGCAGTTAACTCACCTCCTAGAACACGCTACAAAAATTAAAATTTTTATCTATGCTTTCTATGCACCTATGTTGCTTTGAAGATAACTATCCGCTTTTACTGCAAATAAAGGCGTTGCTAAACAAGCAATCTCCAGATGTGTTTATTTATCTTGATTGGAGTGCATAGATGATTGATTAATTGGTACAATTCTCAGATTAGCTAACCAAATTTGCTAGGTACTTAATTTTGCATTATTAGCAAAATTATTTTGCCTAGAAATAAAATTAAATTGGCTGATTTTGTGTCTTAAAATCCAATTTTTAGGATTTTAAAGATTTTATTCGCCTAATTTTGGCAAGAATTGAGAATTTACTAGAAAACAGATAAACAAATTTTATATTGAGCCATAATTGGATTATCAGTCCCAATTTTGGCTGTAGCGCTGGGTTGGTAGAATAAACCGCTCTTGCAAGCGTTAAAGCTTACAAATAATTGCCTTATTAAAGCTTGATTTTGACGAAGACTTAGTGTCATAATTGTGATTAGTTGTTGTTCATGGTAAAAATTGCTGCACAAAAGTGCCGCAGTTGATTCTGAAGTTTCTCTTGCCGGAGATTTTGCAGAAAAATGGATATTAAGTTAGCCCACAAAGGTTAACTTTGTATTGATAGCCTGATAGACAGCTAAAATCTGGATAATCCCTCTGGTCTTTTGCGAGACTAGGGGGGTTACCTCACGCTTTAAGTTAGAGCTGAATTTTTACCTGCTAACATTTTTGATGTTCCAAGGTAAATCTAACTGCACTATGGTTTTTAGCTGATTTTTGAAGTAAATTTCCTATTTTAAATTAACATCACAGCCTTCCCTCTTTTAAAAAAATCTCCGTAAATAAAATTAGTTCAAATTAGGGAACCCAAGTCTTTTAGAGACTACAGATATTGGGTTAGACAAAAATGGCTATCAATAGAACATACTCAAGAAATTCAATCATTGTCAAATCCTGAAATGCCTATAAAGTCGTAATTTGCAAAGGCGAATTCTGCAAAGTACAGATTAATACTGCTCATGAATTAATCAAACAATTTTTTCATTTCTCCCATTTGTGTATTTATGTGTTTTTTTTTGTGTATTTGTTAAATATCAATTTAAACAATACATTTTTTTTATGATTAATGCAACACTTCTTAGGTTAATTGCTGGTTGAAAAACTCAAGTCTCTACTTTACTTCTAAAGGTAGAGGACAAAATGGATTTATTCCTCCACACAAATTTATCAACCCAAGCAAGAATTGTGGGTGAGAATAGCTAAGTTTTTAAGCGACTCAGTAGAAGCTGTGATTTTATAGCTATTACTTTTTGTAGTTTACAAGACTACAGATACTACACAGTTATTGCATTTTCCTAAACTTAGGATACCTGCATTTTGCCTTTTTTAGACTAAAACACATATTTTTTTATTTTTAACTTGCAATTCGCCTATTTTTTAATGAGTTAGGAAAAGTCAGTAAACGGAAAACTTCTGCGATCGCTATGATGCCAATGGCACTTCAACCGGGAATACAAAAGGCTCTTTGGCATACCGCCCGACGGTAAGCCGCCAGGGAAAGCACCAGCCTGTGAACCAATTAGAAGCTAGCGATCGCGCATAGCGATTGCCACAACGCGCTTGTCTCGCTTCAAACAACTATTTTACACACCTGCTTAATAGTGAAGTTGGTGTATGTCTAATTCAACCAAAAGCCTGATAGTTAATTCCATTGAAAAGCTAAAAGCGACTCTACTGATTCCTACTATTGCGAGCGCATGGCAGTTTCATGAAGGCAGCGATCTCGCCAATGCCTGACTCCCACTCGGATCAATACTGTTCGGTTAAGGAAAATACAAGGTAAAACAAACAATAAGGTGTTCGCGTTTTATATGACAATGTTTGCGAATTAATCTAAATCACAATTTATAGGGTGAGGCGCTACGACGACATCTCTTGACTTTGAGGATAGCGATCGCAATTCGCCAACATAGTCGGTATCAACGCCTTTGACCGTCGTCTCGTCGGAATATGGGAGCGTTACTTCCTTTTATTTTCAGGCATTTTTTGACCGAACAATTAGCTTTTTCCGACGTAATTGATAATTGATTCATTTAGGGTACAGAGCAACTAATTTCAATTTTGTAAAAATCAAAACACGTAGTATCAGCATTCAGTTCAAGCACATTCATCAGAGCAGCAGAAGATGTTTTGGGATGTTTTATCCCTTCCCCTTTTAACATACACCCCAATCCTCCAAACGCAATTTTGGCTGGACAGGCTACTTAGTACAGCTTGGCAAAAGTCACGCATTCAAAACTCAAAAGTCACAACGTTGATATATTAAGGCTTGTGCCTCTTTTAAGATGGTAGGTTTATTTACGCTCTGTTGTACTAGTTACAATTGAGCAAACCGGAATTAAATTCATACTAACACCATATTTGATTTTTCTAAAATCTGCCTGGAGATAGATGAGTTGATGCGGTACAAATTTAACCTCAATCCTTTTTAGATTTAGCTTTATCTGATTCTGATATTGATGTACAAAGCCCTAATCCTGCAAGCGTTGAGACTGAGAAATCTGATTGATAGCCATCAAAAACCTTTCGCCAACAGTATCGATGTATTCACAGGAAAAATGCAAAGTTTTGTTAATATTTTTGCAATAATGCAGACTTTATGAATAGGCAATTTAAATGAAAAGACCTGGATTTATTGAGCGTCATCATCTGTGGACAGAAATCCAAAAAGAAGCATCTTCAAAGATTAAGGCTGTTGTTAAAGAACGGGATCTATTGTTGATTCGTACCGCTTGGGCAGATCAGCATGGCATTGTTCGCAGCAAGTCGCTCTTACCCCAGGCGTTTTTAAGCGCCTTAGAAAACGGTATGCTTTCTCAGCACAGGGACATTCCTGTTTGATACTGGTGGTGCAATAGTATTTAATCCCACATTCCGCACTTCAAAATGTATTATCTATCTTTTCAATAAAAATTCCTAATAATGTTCAAATTATTAAGTATTAATATTGAATACCATTGGCGATTTATGTTGTTGATTTAACCATTTTTTTCCACCTATGGGAAATCTACGCATATTACACGATGAAGTGCGGAAAGTCGGTTTAATCCCTTCGTTCCGGGCGGGAGCTTAGATATGTCTCAGATGACAGGTGCGCCAAATCTTGTGGCTGTTCCTGACCCTCATACCTTCAAAATTGTGCCTTGGGCAAAACGCACAGGCTTTATCCTCTGTGACGAGTACTTTCAAAATGGTCAGGTAATGCCCTTTTCCAGTCGCGGTATTTTGCGGCAATCATTGGTAGAGTTGCATCAAAGAGGGTTGGAGCATATTGTCGGCTTAGAAGTTGAGTGGTATTTGGCAAAGTTGTCAGATCCGATGTTAGCGATCGCTAATGTTGGTACTTCTGGAAAACCTGGCGAACCTGCCAAAGTTAGGGCTGTAGAGCATAGCTTCCAATACCTTTTAGAATCCCACAATCCAGAGATTCACGACTTGCTGCGCGTTCTGGCAGAAAACTTAGTTGAAATGGGATTGCCTTTAAGGAGCGTAGAAAACGAAGGAGGTGCCGGTCAATTTGAATTTACCTTTGACCCGATCCCGGCGTTGCAAGCTGCGGATACAATGATGATATTCCGAATGGCGACCAAGCAAATCTGCCGTCAACAAGGTTACATCGCATCGTTTATGTGTCGTCCAAGACTGCAAGGTTCTTCTTCCAATGGCTGGCATTTGCACCAATCCCTTGTAGACCGAACTACAGGCGACAACGCTTTCATGTCTGCAAACGCCAAAACCCTAATGTCTGATTTAGGTAAACACTTCGTTGGTGGTCTTCTTAAACACGCCAATGCCGCTTCTGTGTTCACAACCCCGACAATTAACGGCTACAAAAGATTTAGACCTTATTCCCTAGCTCCCGATCGTGCTGGGTGGGGGTTGGAAAACCGAGGAGCAATGATTAGATTACAAGGCGGTTATGATGACCCCAGCACCCACATTGAAAACCGAGTTGGAGAACCAGCAGCCAATCCCTATCTGTATATGGCATCGCAATTGATTTCTGGGTTAGATGGTGTAGATTATAAAGTTGACCCTGGCTCCCCAACAGAGTCACCTTACACTACAGAAAGTCCGACCTTACCCAAAAGTTTGCCAGAGGCGATTTCATATTTGAGCCAAAGCGAACTTTTTTCTCAAAAAATGGGGCAGCAGTTTATAAACTTCATTATTAAGATGAAACAGAGTGAAATTAATCGCTTTTTGCAGTCCGTCGCCGATGAGCCACCAGAAGACTATTTATTGCAGGTGACTAACTGGGAGCAAAGAGAATATTTTGAATTATTTTGAAGTGAATAATTCTTGAGAATGTCGCGCTGCGATCGCATTTTATTGGTTGATTCTAATGCCCTATGGTGTCGCACGATTAATAGCGATCGCAGCCTATAAGCCATAAATAAAATAAAAGTAAACAATTGTTAGTCTTATCAGAAAAATAATGGATTGTGGTCAGCAGTTACAGCCTCTAATGTATCAGGTAAATACTAAGAGTAGGTCTAAAGTATGTCTACGGAAAGCGCTAGAGCCTTTTACCAAAAAGTAAGTACCGATGAAGCGTTCGCTAACCAACTGCGGAACGCTGACAGTGACGATCAACGTTTTGCAACTATACAAGCGGCTGGTTATGATTTTACTCCCGAAGAATGGGCAACCGTCGTAGACCAAATTAAACAGTCAAATGATCAAGAACTCAGCGAGTCGCAGCTAGAGGCAGTTAGTGGTGGATTAACAACGTTACCTTTGGGGGATGGCTCCGTCCGCGCATTATATGGGGTAGTTTCTTCCACCGAACTTTCTTAGCCTGAGTAGTAACAACTTCTACTTGAGGGTAATGGGGGAACCTATTTTCCCCCAACCGAGACAGTATCAGATAGCTCTGAACAAAGAAGTAAAGATATGCTATCGAAAATCTTGAGAATTATACCAGAGAATAGCCAAGGATGAAGCGTTGCAAAACGCTATTTCAAAATTACCTAGATCAGGACTTACGCAAACAATAGCCGAAATCCTTATTTTAAGGTAGGGTCAATTCATGAATTGCCCCTACGGTGTGTACTTTTGCGTAAGTCCTATAGATAACTAACTCTAAAAATTGATGATATATAAAGCGCTTGCCGAGGCACTTTTAACCAAAGGCAAAGCAAGGAAGTCTCCGTTTTTGCAGTTTTGATTCTAATCCTGTATGGTGTCGCACGATTAATAGCGATCGCAGCCTGTAATATCATGTCCGGTTAAAGACTTATCATTAAGAGCGCAGGGGGAGTTTTCAGATTTTTGCACAGATGCAAGAATCATAACTAATCAGCCGGACATGATATAAGTAGGTAGGCATAAATAAACCTAACTATGTAACAACATGTAAAATGTTCAAAACCCTTGCGATCGCTTCACTTTGCTTTGCTCCCTTCACAATAACATAGTTATAAATTTTCGCGCCTACCTACTTAAGCCATAAATAAAATAGAAGTAAAAAATTGTTAGTCTTATCAGAAAAATAATGGATTGTGGTCAGCAGTTACAGCCTCTAATCTGTCAGGTAAATACTAAGAGTAGGTCTAAAGTATGTCTATTGAAAGCGCTACAGCATTTTACCAGAAAGTAAGTACCGATGAATCGTTCGCTAAACAACTGCGGAACGCTGACAGTGACGATCAACGTAGGGCAACTATACAAGCGGCTGGTTATGATTTATACTCCAGAAGAATGGGAAACCGTTGTAGACCAAATTAAACAGTCAAATGATCAAGAACTCAGCGAGTCGCAGCTAGAAGCAGTTAGTGGTGGTATTATGTCCCAGGCAATGTATGGGATAGTAGTTTCTCCCGTAATTCCTCTCAACGGCGAACTTTCTTAGCCTGAGTAGTAACAACTTATACTTTAGGGTAATGGGGGAACCTTTTTTTCCCCCTAACCGAGACAGTATCAGATGGCTCTCAACAAAGAAGTAAAGATATGTCTATCGAAAATGCCAGAGCGTTCTACCAGAGAATAGCCAAGGATGAAGCGTTCAGAAACCAACTGCGAAACGCTGCCAGTGACGATCAACGCAGAGCAACAATACGAGCGACTGGCTATGATTTTACTCCAGAAGAATGGGGAATTGTGATTAACGAACTTAGGCGGTTAAAAAACAGAGAACTTAGTGAACCAATGTTAGAGACAGTTACTGGTGGAGTGGCACTGCCAATAAATCCGATAGTGACTGGCGCGGTATCTGGTGTCGTTTTTCCGAAGGAACTTTCTTGGCCTTTTTGACATTGATATTTTAAAGTGTTCTTCTTTTCTAAATAAATTCTCGTATAGAGGGTAAGCGTACATGCCTAAGGAATATCGCCGTACTAGTTATGCGGTTTGGGAAATTACCCTGAAGTGCAATTTGGCTTGTAGTCATTGTGGATCTCGGGCAGGAGAAGCCCGCACTCAAGAACTTTCGACTGAAGAAGCTCTCTTGGTTGTACAACAGCTTGCCGAAGTCGGGATTAAAGAAGTGACCCTTATCGGCGGAGAAGCGTTTATGCGTCCTGACTGGCTGGAGATTGCTAGTGCCATTACTCAAGCAGGTATGCTCTGTGGTATGACAACTGGGGGCTTTGGCATTTCACTACAGACGGCTCAACGGATGAAAGAAGCAGGTATTGCTTCAGTATCTGTCTCCATCGATGGACTGGAAGCAACGCACGACCGCCTTCGTGGTCGCAAAGGTTCCTGGGAGTCTGCATTAAGAACCATGAGCCATTTCCGGGAAGTTGGTCTTAATTTTTTTGGTTGTAATACACAGATCAACCGCTTAAGCGCTCCAGAATTTCCGCAGATTTACGAGCAGATTCGTGATGCGGGTGCGCGTGCATGGCAAATCCAGCTTACTGTGCCAATGGGCAATGCCGCAGACAACGCAGATATACTACTGCAACCATCCGAGTTATTGGATCTCTACCCAATGCTGGCTGAGGTTGCTCGTCGTGGCCATCGTGAAGGAGTTATAATTCAGGCCGGGAATAATATTGGTTATTACGGTCCTTACGAGCGGATTTTGCGAAGAGGAGCAGATGAGTGGAGCTTTTGGTCGGGTTGCGGTGCCGGACTATCTACAATAGGTCTTGAGGCAGACGGTGCGATTAAAGGTTGTCCTTCTTTACCCACAGCTGCTTATACAGGTGGCAACATTCGCGATCGCCCCCTACGAGAAATTATTGAACAAACAGAACAGTTGCGGTTTAACTTAAACGCTGGTACTTCCCAAGGAACAGACCACTTATGGGGATTTTGCAAAAGTTGTGAGTACGCTGAACTTTGCCGTGGCGGCTGCACTTGGACGGCGCACGTCTTCTTCGATCGCAGAGGGAACAACCCTTACTGCCATCACCGGGCATTAGAACAGGCAAAGCGCAATATCCGAGAAAGAGTTTACCCAAAAGTGCCAGCGCCGGGACTTCCTTTTGATAACGGAGAGTTCGCTCTTGTTGAGGAGCCGCTTGATGCTCCTTGGACTGAGAACGATCCACTTCATTTTACTGCCGACCGTATCCAGTGGCCTAATAACTGGCAGGATAAACCTAAATCAGCATATAGCGATTCTCATACCATTTCTTTGTGAGGCTGCGCCAAACCCTCTTAACTTCTTCTTTCTTTGTGTTATTTGCGGACTTTGCGGTTCGTTTTTCTTTCTTGTACTTAAATATGGTTTAGGGCATCTTCATACAGAATTGGTATCAATTGAGTCCAGTATAAACCTAACAAAAACAACCGCAACCGTTGTAGTGTTGGCGAGTAAGCCTCAAAGGCTGATTCTTGTGAGCAGAGAGAAGAGAATGTATTACATACAAAAGAGCGATCGCTATATTCTCTAGTAAGTGGTTAATTAACAAGTGCGATCGCACTAAGTAAGTCGGCGCAAATAATTATCACTAGTTTGTAGTTGCGCTAAAGCGCAAGAGGGCGCAACTAGGAGCCAAATACAGAGATTTTACTTTTCATTACATAGTTTGGTTTTTTCTCGCCGGCCTACTTATTTTACTTGTTATTTTCCGAAGAATACTAAGCCCATCCCATCTTGAAAGCGAAAAATAATATGAATGAAACAACTGGTAATTTTCTTGCTGTAGAGAACGACTCAGTTTCCTACACAGAATCTGACGATCTGGAGTTGTCCAAGAGCTTAGATAATCAGCATAACGCTCAGTCTCCTCTGTTACCCCGTTCTGGCTGGCAAAACCGACGAGCCTTTCTTACCGCTCTTATTAAGGCAAAAAGATCCCTAGACATAGCAGAAATTACATCCTTCTTAGAATCAGAAACCACTATTTTCGGCGATCGGTCTTCGCGGTGAGTTATTCATATTTTTACCTGTTTTCAAGTGAGATATTCATGTACTTCGTACAGAACACTTGGATGAAAACTTTTACCCACTTTCAATTCTCCATTTCGTACTCCCCCGGAAAATATCCACTATTTTCGGTGATCCGGCTTCGCGGTGAGTTATTCACATTTTTAACCTGGCTTCAAATTAGATCGTCATTTACCTTGTACACAACATTTATTATATATATACTTTTCCCCATCCCTTACTCTCTCGAAAAATATCAAAAACTAAAAAATTGTTATTCCCACCTAAATATTGTGTATTGTAAAAATATTTGATTGCTTCTAAGCTATAAGGTATCAATCCAAATAGAGCATTGATAAATTTCATATAAGTGATTAATAATAATTACTCAGTGGTACAAATGCGGATAAATACCTAAAAAATCAAGGATAAATACCATGAGTGAAAACAAAGACTCCAAAAATAAAGAGCATATTGCTCAGGATAAAACTACGAATGATTTATCTGAGCAAGAAGTAGCTTCTGTTTCTGGAGGTGCTGTACCAAACGCATCTTTTTCAAGAGAAAAGAAAAATTTCATTGCTCAGGATAAAACTACGAATGATTTATCTGAGCAAGAAGTAGCTTCTGTTTCTGGAGGTGGAGTAGAGCCGGGAGCAACTAACATTAAGGGCAATGTCATTTTTACCGGACCATAAATGTTAGAAAAATCTGATATTACTAAACGATTTGTAAAAGCTTGTGTATAAATTATTGACAGTTGACTATTAACCGTTAATAGTCAACTGTTAACAATCATTACTTCTATTTTTCCCGCCTCAAAAGTTCAGTTAATGAAACTTACAAACTTAAGGTTTTGTTGGAATACTTTATGGTAATGAGGCAATCTATTAATAGGAAGCGCGAAATATGTCTGTTGAAAGCGCAAAAGCCTTTTATGAAAGAGTCGCCACCGATGAAGCTTTCCAAAAGCAACTCCGAGATGCTGGGAGTAATAACCAACGTTTAAAGATTATACAAGCTGCTGGCTACAGTTTTACAAGCCAAGAATGGGAAATCACCTTGGCTGAAATTTCTAGATTGGATGATAGTAAACTTAGTGATGCACAGTTAGAGGCGATCGCTGGGGGGGTAGGGACTGTTGCTCAGGAGCAAGTATGGTTCAACTACCAATTACCCCAGAGAATTTGGTCTGGTTTAAAGCCATCAACCAACTCAATCAAGCAATTGCATGGCTTATTTTACCCACCAGGTTGGTCGATCAAGACTAAACTCTCGGTAGCACTGCTCTCAGTTGCTCTGATACCGATGAGCCTCACCAGCTATAATAATCTCCAACAGAATCTCAACAGTGCAACGGACAGCGAGTACCGAAAACTAGAACTATTAGCCACCAGTAACGCTAGTCGTCTTGACCAGCTACTCTTAGATATACAACGGGTTGCGGTGCAAGTCAGCACCGATAAGGATGTCATCCGTTTCCTTGCTTCTGTACCTGAGAAACAAATAGATTTACGTAGTTCAATGGAGCGATCGCTAGATAATATCTTTCGTTCCAACCCGGACTACGATGTGGTTTACATTGTAGACAAAAACGGACAATGCCAGGGTGCCACCGATCCAACATTTATTGGTCAAAACTACGCCTTTCGTGAATATTTCCAAAAGGCACTCTTGGGACGTTCTAACGTTTCTAGCATTCTCCTTGGTGCAACTAGCGGACGACCCGGTATTTATTTCTCCAACCCCGTGCGGTCTGAAAACGGCGATATTATAGGAGTCGCAGTTTTAAAGATCAAGGGAGAGGACATCTGGGCGATTGTGAATAAGCTCCAGGCTGGCTCTCAAAGCTACGCTTTTTTGATTGATGAGAACGGAGTCATTATCAGTCACTTTGATAAATCTCTTCTCTACCATAGCCTAACTCGTTTGCCCCCAGATAAACTTAGAGCAATTGCCAGCGATCGGCGCTATGGTCTCAAACAAATTCAAAGTTTGGATATTCCAGAGTTAGCAAAAAGCATGCTGGGAGCTAAAGAATCGGGTCATACCAGTTATTATCTGCCACACGATCAGACGCACCAGATACTTGGCTTTGCTCCCCTAGAACAGGAACCTTGGGTTTTGGGGGTGAATAAACCAATTGAACAGTTTACTGCTCCCTTAAATAACCTGATCTGGGATAACAGCCGCAACTTACTAGCCGTCGGAGCGATCGTCACAATCATCGCGTTGCTTTTAGCACGAAGCATTGCCAAACCAATTCATGCTCTTACCAACGCAGCCCAAGCTATGTTTGAGCAAAACGATTTCGATCCTCAAGAGTTAGCTCAAGCGGCTGGGGGAACTGATGACATCGCTCAATTGGTACGCGTTTTCCTCCAGATGGCTGAAGATGTCAAGCAACGAGAGCAGAGCCTGAAACAGCAAGTGATGGAACTGCACATCGAGATTGATGAAGTCAAAAAAGCCCGTCATGTCGCTGAAATCACTCAGACAGATTATTTCCAACAAATCCAGAAAAAAGCCCGAAAGCTCAAAGAGCGATCGCAACAAGTTAGTGAAACTGAAACTGAAACTGATTACTTCCAGCAGTTGCAGATAAAGGCACAGAAACTTAAAGAGCGAAATATAAAGACTGAGTAAGTAGAAAAAGGAGTGTCTTCGATCTCCTGAATTTATAAGACTATTTCATCCTTGGAGATATTGCATTATGTCACAAATTGTTTCTGTTCACTCGTTCCGTGGTGGAACTGGCAAATCAAATTTGACTGCTAACATCGGCGCGACTATTGCCCTCCAAGGTCAACGTGTAGGTATTGTTGACACTGATATCCAGTCACCAGGGATTCATGTTCTTTTTGGTCTAGATGAAGAAAAAATGACCCACTCTCTCAACGACTACTTATGGGGTCGCTGTAGTATTAAAGATACTGCCTATGATGTCAGTCATGTTCTCAAAAGGGAAAACGAGACGAGTGTGGTAAATGACAGGCTCTACCTTGTTCCTTCAAGCATCAAGGCTAGTGAAATTTCTCGAATTCTGCGTGAGGGATATGATGTCGGACGACTTAACGATGGTTTTGAGGATATTATTCGCTCTCTGAACTTGGACTACCTGTTGATTGACACTCATCCCGGTCTTAATGAAGAAACTTTACTTTCCATTGCAATTTCTGATGTTTTAGTCATTATCCTACGTCCAGACCGCCAAGACTTCCAAGGAACGGCTGTCACGGTAGAATTGGCAAAAAAGTTGGAAGTGTCTAATATGTTGCTTGTGGTTAATAAAGTCCTACCAGCTTTTGATTTCGATAGCTTGCGTCTACAAATGGAGACGACATATAACACTCCCGTAGCTGGTATTCTGGCTCTTTCGGAAGACGTAGTTCAGCTAGCAAGTAGTGATATTTTCTGCCTCCGCTACTCCGATCATCCCTTCAGCCACACAGTGAAAGAAATTACTCAACAAATTTTGCGTCAGAATTGAGCAAAATAATTTACTCATTGGAAGTATGAAGCGCTTTATGAATCAACAGAAACTTCGGGAGAGTGTACTTGCCTCATATTGTGCTAGTCCCTTAGAAACAGAGGAGCTGCTGGCGTACAATCAAAATGTTTTCGATCGCAGTTGTTTAAAACTCCCTGTGAAGTTCCCACTACCACCGGAAATGTATGTGAGTACTTGGGAGGAGTACGCTACTCAAGCTAAAGTTGTAGGAGCTTTTGATGTATTAAAAGAGCGACTAGCACAGTTACAGTTTCCCATACTCGAAGGCATCAGCCATACCGAAGCGTACCGCCTCGCCACTCGTCAGGGTATTTCTGTGGATGGTATGTCTGAGGCGACTGGTTTGATTTTGAAGCAACCGGAAAAACTCCAGTTGCTCATCCATCAAAGCTTGGCAGGAGCCATCCCTGTTTTACTTACCAACAATCGGGAAGATTTTGTTTCTCTGATCCAAGCGCTGACAATGCGGAATGAACCCAAGTCAGTCCCTAATTCTATGGGAGCCTGTGCGATCGCTGGTTTCAATAATTGGGATCGGATTCGCTCCTATCGACGACAATGGGAACAGAATTCTGATAATTGCTCCGAAGCGAGTTGGACAGAGGAATTTCAGCGAATTGTCCCGCGAAAAGAGCTTTATCAGGATCGGTTTATTATTTTAAGTGACGGCCCCTATAGTGATGTTCCCGCCGAGGATATAGGAATCAAAGAAGGGGAGTGGCAACGTCTATCGCTGACAATTCGGCTTGAACATGAATGTACCCACTATTTTACCTGTCGTTTGTTTGACTCAATGCGTAACAATTTGCTTGACGAAGTGATTGCCGATTACAGGGGGATTGTAGCGGCTATAGGATACTATCGGGCTGACTGGTTCTTGCGCTTTGTGGGCTTAGAGTCATATCCAAATTACCGAGAAGGAGGGCGGCTGCAAAATTATCGTGGTCAACCACAACTTTCAGAGGTTGCCTTTAAGATTTTACAGGCATTAGTGAAAGCTGCTGCCGAAAATTTAGAGTCTTTTGATGCCAAGTATGCAAAGGAGTTAAGAACTATCAACGCTCAACCCCTGATGTTAATGGCTTTGACTTATTTGACATTAGAAGAGTTAGCTTCCCAAGAGGCAAACTCTCTCCTCCTAACGACCATAGACCAATTGCGAACTATCGCAGTTAGTAATTAGCAAACAATATTTATTTATAATTACTGGAGGAAATTTAGACATGACAGAAGTTTTATTAAAAGAGTTAAATAATAGCGATATCGATTGGATAACTGCTACAGGTCGTCGGCAAGAGATAGCTGCTGGTACTGTGCTAATCCAGGAAGGAAAAATCCTCGATAGCCTGAATCTTATATTAGATGGGAGTTTCGTAATTACAGCTTCCCAATCTGGAAACAATCATCTAGATCGTGCTTTTGCAGCCCTAGAGGGTGACGAAGTAAAAGACCGAGAAATTACTAGGTTGTCAAGCGGTGAGGTCGTAGGAGAAATCCCGTTTGTCCAATTACGCTCAATTGGTACCACTGTTAGGGCTACGGAAAAGTCTACTCTGATATCACTTCCCCAGCAGGAATTAACAGCAAAATTACAGCAGGATGTCAGTTTTGCTTCCCGCTTTTATCGAGCGATCGCCATTCTCCTTTCTGACAAAATTAGTCAGCTTGGTCGTAGCAAACTATCTCGCGGTCAGACACTCAGAGATATGCTGTTTGTGTTGGGAGAATTGAATGATAGTGACATTGATTGGATGATTGCTACAGGTCGTCGCCAAAAAATTGCTGCTAACACAGTCCTCATCCGTGAAGGAAGTCCTGTGGATGCGTTGCATATTTTACTAAATGGCACAATGTCAATTTCTGTTTCTGACGATCAGCGTAATCCCTTAACTCGGGCTTTTGCAATTATAGAGGGCGGTGAGACAACAGGTCGAGAGATCGGCAGATTGTCAAAGGGAGAAATTGTCGGAGAAACATCATTTATTGATGCCCGTTTACCTGCTGCAACTGTTAGGGCTATTGAAGACTCGCTGGTGTTGTCAATTCAGCGACAGAGATTAGCAGCAAAATTACAACAGGATATCGGTTTTGCTTCTCGCTTTTATCGAGTCATTGCGATTCTACTTTCCCATCGATTGCAGGGAATGTTTGGTCGGCTTGGTTATGGCAGACGTGTTTACAGCAAAGGTCAACCACTGGATGAAAATGTTCAGTATGAGGAAGAACTTGATTCAAGTGCTTTGGATCGAATGACATTGGCTGGAACAAAATTTGATTGGATGTTGAGCCGCCTTAGAGAAAGCTAAAACCGTGTTTGAATATGTTATCTGATGAAATAATCTCGCTCGATGAGGTATGGGCTGGTCTACCTGCCAAAAAAGCCAAGACCTTACTGTTTCTTATTGAGAGCCGAACGGTGCAAATAGTAATGCGATCGCGCGTGGAGTTTTCCTTGACCGAGGAAGCTGCCAATGAGCGCGAACTAGCTTTTTTTAATGCTTTTGCTCTACGACAGCTACCGCGATTTCGCCTGACAATTCAGCACTTAGAACGCTACGCAACTCATTGGCAAATCCTCGTACCAGAAACCCCAAGACTAAAAGCTGCTCTTATCCATGCTCTGGGTCAGAAGTATCAATTTACTTATCAGGCTATACCTAGCATCCAAGTAGTATTGGGTTTAAATGAGGAAGCAGTACAACAGGCTTACTACCTCTTGTACAAAAAACCACTAGAGACAATCTTTGCCTCTAGACTGTCTTGGACTGAAAAGCTGAAGTGGACTGTAACAGCCTTTGAGCAACGCCTGGAATCTATACCACCCTTTTGGCTTGCCTCATTAGTGACTGTTGCTCTCGGTCTTCCCCAAGCTTTCTTGGCTTTACCCATTGCAGCAACTGAGGTGGGACCACTGCCTACTGTTATATTCCTGGTGTTGCTGGGAATCGTAAATATACTGACTATGGCTTGCATGGCTGAAGCTATTGGTCGCAGTGGTGACTTCCGTTATGGCAATACCTTTGTCAAACAATTAGCAACTAACTACTTGGGAGATGCAGGTTCGTCGATCTTTTCACTAGCTGTGGGTATCCGTGTTTTTTTTATTGCCCTAGCTTGTTACATCGGCTTGTCTTCTACACTGGCTAACTTCACGCATATCCCAGCGTCAGCATGTGCAGTGTTACTTTTTTTTGCGGGGTTGTACTTACTGTCCCAAAAATCACTCAACTTTACTGTTCCTGTCTTGGTACTGTTAGCAGCAATTAACGTTAGTCTGATTCTGTTACTCTCGTTTCTCGCCTTGCCTCACATACAACTGCACAATTTATTATATGTAAACTTGCCTTTCTTCAACCAACAGACCTTCAAACCCCAGATGCTACAGCAGGTTCTTGGTGTCAGCCTCATGCTTTACTTCGGGCATGTATATGTAGGTGAATGTGGCAAGCTTGTACTCCCTCGAGATGCCAGTGCTTCTTCTCTAATTTGGGGGAGTGTGGCGGGAACTGGTTTTTTAACAATTTTGTTTTGTATTTGGGTATTGGCAATTAATGGGGCGATCGCGCCGCAAGTCCTGGCTGCTCAATCCGGCACAGTCCTAGATCCCTTGGCAAAACAGGTCGGCCCGATTGTTAAAGTTTTGGGGCTAGTCTTAGTCACCCTCCTCCTGGGAATGGCTTGGATTCGCAGTTCAAGCCTTTTGATCAACCTAGCGAGAGAATGGTTTCCCCCCAAAACTCAACCAATTGTGTCACTGCCTTGCAAGCAGGGAAAATTGCTCTTACGCCCGCGTGGCAATTCCAGTCATGTTACTTATATTGGGATAACCTATTTAGGGATCGAAGAAAGTCAGCCAAGGTTTAGCCTGGATATTCAATCGGGTGGCAATATCGTTCGCAAAGAGATCGCGGTGATTGAACGTTGGGAAATTAAGGAGTTACTTCCTCAATTCCCAGACCTAGATCAATACGGTATTCAATTAAAGTTAGAGGTAAAATCGGCCGATCGAGATCGTGTCTGCCTACAAGTGATCTCACCAATGATTCTTACCTATGAAGGAGTTTTGCAGGCAAAAACGAATGCAGACAAAGCCTCCCTTGAGAGTTCGCCAACGATGTCTCTTTACTCAAGGTTTCGCGCCTACATAAAACGGATTTGGGCAGATTTAAAGTTACAGCGTCACTTCTTCTTGTCCATTAGCCCATTAGTACTTGTTTTGCTACTAAGTGAATGGCTTTTCTTTACTGGTACGGAATCATTTACCAACGTCCTCGGCTTTGCTGGTGTGCTTGGCAACTCCCTTGTAGGTGGTATTTTTCCCGTTCTATTATTGGTTTCTAGTCGCCGGAAGGGTGAGTTGATACCTGACGTAGTATTTCAGTTCCTGAACCATCCGTGGTTCATTACTGGCTTATACAGCTTATTTCTAGGCAACCTACTCCTCCACGGTCTGCTCGTTTGGAAAAATCCTGTGGCACGGATTGCGGCTTTGAGCGTTGCTTTGTTATCACTAGTCGCAACCGCGATCATGGTTTATGGTGGAGCATTTGCTACACGTTTAGTCATCGAACTCAGAGAAAATCCGCAAGAAAGAGGGCGAACCGTTTTTAGGATAATTGCTGGTGGCAAACCTAAAAAAGCAGACGTCTGTCTGGGATATGCTGATGGCGAACAACACTATCAAGCTGCCACTGGTGAAGTCCCATCACCGTCGTTGCTACGCTATGCAGTCTTTCAACTATCAACCAAACGGGTAAAGGAACTGAAAGTATGGGCATATAGAGAAAATTCTACCTCAGGCTTCGAGAGTCTACCTGCACTTGTAGAAGTGGAAAATGGAAACAAGAAAATGAATTTTGACTTGAAGCTGTCTGGGGGCAAAATTTTGCTACCCCTAAATAATGTAGCTTGCTGTTTAAAAATTGCACTTCCAGAATCATCAACAACTTGAGACTTTCCCCAGTCTAGTAAATACTCTACCAAATAAAACCCCAAAAATTGCGAGTCGTGGCAAAAGATTGTGCATTGCTAGCGAATCAGGAAATGTATTATTTCTTAGTTATTAAGTTAAGTAGGTAAGTCAAATTAAATGTATAACGCTTGAGGGGGCGATCGCCCTCATTTTCGGTTTAAGCTAATGCGCGTAAAAATTGCATAATCCTTTGTCAAGAGTCCTTGATGTTTTCCAAAAACTGATGACTCGCAAAGGACAAACCTTAGAAGTCAATATGCAATTTTATGGACTACAGCTGATTTCTGGCTACCTACTTAAATTCATAAATTTAACGTGAGTATAAATGGTTGAACAAAAGCAAAGCCTATTCCGAAAAGAGTCTCTGGAGCGTTTATCTTCTCCTGAAAGACTAGACCAACTCATGCAGGTGGTGAATCTGAAGAGTTGGTTACCTTTGACAACATTGGGTTCTTTAGTAGTCGCAGCCGTAATTTGGAGTATTTTTGGACGCATTCCGATTACAGTCGCAGGTCAAGGGGTAGTGATTTACCCTTACCAAGTTGTGCCACTTCAATCAACTGGCTCTGGGCAGTTACTATCTTTGAATGTAAAGGTGGGCGATGTTGTCACGCAGGGGCAGGTGTTAGGGACGATTAACCAAGCTCAACTCAACAAGGAACTACAGCAGCAACGCGATAAACTAATACAATTACAAGTACAGGATCGGTCTATTTCCTTGCTCCAATCTCAGAGCAGCGAGCAAGAGAAGAACGCCATCGAGAAACAACACCTGACTCTTGAGCAAAGCTTAAAGATTACCCAGTCTTTGACGCCTGTGATTAAGGAGAAAGCGCTTGTGGCGCTCCAAGTCAGTCGCCAGAACCTTCAGCAACGCTTGCAAACACTGGAGGTACTACTTCCCACCTACAAACAGAGATGGGATAACCGCCAGAGCCTGTTTAAAGTAGGAGCGGTTTCAGATGATACGGTACTACAGGCGCGGCAGGACTACCTAAATAACATTGCCAATCTAGATGACGCTAAATCTCAGCTCAGACAAGCTGATATCAAAGAAGCAGATGCACAACGGCAATACTTAGAGGAACTGAATTCAATGAAAGACCTCCAAGCCCAGTTGCAACAGCTTAACAGTAAAAAAGCTACTCAAGCTCAACAAGATGAAGAATCTTCCACCAACCGAAAAAATCAGATTCAGGAAGTTACACGGACGATCGCTAAACTCGAATTTGAATTGAAAGATAACAGCCAGATTATCAGTAAACATAACGGTCGCATTTTAGAAATCACTCTTACTCCGGGACAAGTCGTCAACTCAGGCACTCGGATTGCAAGTATCGCGGCAGAAGATTCATCCAGCAGGTTAACTAGCGTCACCTTTTTTTCCGTTGGCGATGGTAAGAAAATTAAACCGGGTATGGAACTCCAAATTACACCTCAAACAGCGAAACGGGAACGCTTTGGCGGTATTGTCGGCACTGTGACAACTATTTCAGCATTTCCAATTAGCAAAGAGGCAGTCGCTAATGTGATTGGAAATCCAGAGATAGTGCAAGGTTTGGTATCTGCTAACCAAGCGGGTTTGCTTCAAGTCTTTGCAGATATGCAGTTAGATCCGAAAACTTTCAGTGGCTACAAGTGGTCTTCTTCCACCGGGCCGCGCCTGAAAATCTCTTCAGGAACAACAACAGATGTTCGAGTCAAGATAGAAGAACGAGCTCCTATCACGTATATTTTCCCGATTTTGAGGTCAGTAAGTGGCATTTATTAATACTCTTTTTTTAAAACAGCTTCGTCCTGGAGAATACCTGAAAAATCTCCTCCAAAGCAAAGGTAAGCGCCTAAAAACACCTACTGTTTTGCAAATGGAAGCAGTAGAATGTGGGGCTGCTGCTTTAGGAATTATGCTAGGTTTCTATAATAAAATTATACCGTTACCAGAACTCCGAAAAGAGTGTGGAGTGTCCCGCGATGGCAGCAAGGCTTCTAACTTGCTCAAAGCTGCCAGAAACTATGGACTTGAGGCAAAAGGCTTAAAAAAAGAACTTGATGAACTTCAAGACCTGTCCCCTCCCTATATTGTGTTCTGGAACTTTAACCACTTCCTAGTTATGGAGGGATTTCAAAACAATTGGGTCTATCTCAACGACCCAGGCACAGGGCCCAGAAAGGTATCCCAACAGGAATTTGACGAGGGATATACGGGAGTGGTGTTGGTGATGGAACCTGGTCCCCAATTCCAGGAAGGGGGTCGTAAACCCAGCTTGGTTGTATCATTGTGGTCACGGCTACAGGGTGCTACTGGTGCGCTGATCTACTGTGTGGTAGCAGGATTCTTCTTGACGCTTGCCGGACTGGCGATACCAGTGTTTAGCCAAGTGTTTGTAGACGAAATTCTGGTTCAGGGACGGCAGGACTGGCTGCGTCCTTTGCTTCTGGGAATGGCGATCGTCATGGGACTCCAAGCACTACTGACGCTGCTGAGGTTGCGATATCTGCGTCGATTGAAGGTTAAGTTGGCAGTAGGAATGTCCAGCCGCTTTCTGTGGCACATTTTGCGCCTACCTGTTGGTTTTTATGCCCAGAGGTTTGCCGGAGAAATTAGTAACCGTACCAGTCTTAATGACCAAGTGGCTGATGTTCTTTCCGGGAAGTTGGCGACAACAGTCATTGATGCGGTGATGGTAATTTTTTACGCGCTTGTGATGCTCCAATATGATGCGGTACTGACTTTTGTTGTTGTTATCTTTGCTGGGGTGAATGTCTTAACCTTACAGTTGATCTCCCGTCAGCGCGTAGATGCTAACCAAAGATTGATTCAAGAGTATGGCAAAGCTGCCGGAGCATCGATTTCTGCCCTTCAAAGTATAGAAACATTGAAGGCATCTGGGTTGGAGTCGGATTTCTTTTCTCGGTGGTCGGGTTACTACGCCAAAGCAATCAACTCTCAGCAGGAATTGGGAGTGACAAACCAGACTTTCTCCGTATTACCGACGCTTTTATCTTCGCTTTCATCTATGGCTTTATTGATAGTAGGCGGTTTACGGGTGATGGATGGACATCTCAGCATCGGTATGCTTGTAGCCTTTCAAGGATTGATGCAAAGTTTTCTCCTACCTGTCAACAATCTTGTTAACTTCGGTAGTACCCTCCAAGAAATGGAAGGCAATTTGATTCGCCTTGATGATGTGCTGGACAATGCCGTAGATTCACAAGTAGAGAGGAGAGGGGGAGAGGGAGATCAGGGAGAGGGAGATCAGGGAGAGGGAGATCAGGGAGAGGGAGATCAGGGAGAAAATTCCCCTTTATCTTACTTGACTCCTCGTCTACAAGGATATGTCGATCTGGAAAACATCACATTTGGCTACAGTCGCTTAGATGCACCCTTGATTGAAAACTTTAGCCTCTCGGTCAAGCCGGGAGAGCGAGTCGCTTTGGTCGGTGGAAGTGGTTCTGGGAAGTCTACAATTGCCAAACTTGTCAGTGGTCTATATGAACCTTGGGAGGGAGAAATTCGCTTTGATGGTAAACCAAGAACTAAGATCCATCACCAAGTTTTGACTAACTCTGTTGGGATGGTAGAGCAGGATATCCTGCTGTTCGGCGGCACTGTTCGGGAAAATTTGACTTTATGGGATACTACAGTCCAAGATAAAAACTTGATCCAGGCTTGCCGTGATGCAGCGATCGATGATGTGGTTCTGTCCATGTCTGGAGGGTATGATGGAGAGCTTCTTGAAGGTGCTGCTAATTTAAGTGGGGGTCAGCGACAGCGACTGGAAATAGCCCGCGCCTTGGTGAATAACCCCTCGATCCTCCTCATGGATGAAGCTACGAGTGCCTTGGATGGAGAGACGGAAAAAATTATTGACCAGAATTTGCGGCGACGAGGCATTACCTGCTTGATTGTAGCACACCGATTAAGTACCATCCGAGACTGTGATGAAATCATTGTCCTTGAACAAGGAAAGGTGGCGCAACGAGGTACGCACCAAGAATTGTGGCAAGCGGAAGGGGTGTACTCGCGGTTGATCCGCAGTGAGGGTTAAACTAGGAGTTTAAATATGGTCAACCAAGTTAGTGTCACAGACTTACACGGACAACAGTATCGAGTTAATGGTAATGAACCAATACTACTGGATGACCCACATACAGTTTGGGTGATTCAGTCTGGCTCCGTGGCATTGTTTGCCGTTACAGTCAAAGATGGAGCGATCGAAGGAACTCGTCGTTATCTGTTTGGTAGTGACTCTCAAGAGGCACTGTTTGGAACGACTCCTGTAGAGGATTTTGGGCTTTTACTTATGGCAGTGCCAATTGGGGAAGTGGAACTGCTGAAAGTGGATCGGGAATGCTTCAAGCAGTTGGTCATTGAAGGCGATCCTAGAATTGTGACTTGGATAGAAGGCTGGCTTGGGCAAATCGACGCTAGCATCTCTCACATCAGCCCACCAGCAGATCGGGTTCGAGCGATCGCACCAGCGCGATTTTCTTTGATCGACGGTGAAACTATCCAGCCCGAACCAGGTGCTTTCGCTTGGGTACAAATGCAGCAAGGAAATGTTTGGTGGATGGGCTTAGAGAAACTCACTCTCGATTCGACAGGAGGAATTTTTCCCTTAAGCGAAGGAATGTGGTTACAAGCAGTTCAGGAAGTTCAACTTGCCACTCATACCACGAGTGCAATTCCAAATCCAGATACCTTACTAGATGGGTTGTCCCAACTTCATACTCTGATTCTTCAATACATTCACCTTCTTGAGCAGCAAGAATCAGAAGAAGAACTGCAACGGCTGCGCGATCGGGAACGCCTCAATCGTGAAGTGACTGCACAGGCTCTTGGGGATTTAATATCACCCTTGATGCCCGAACAAGCAAACTTTTTCATGGAAGGTGCGCCCCTATTAGTTGCGGCTGGTGCTGTGGGAAGGACTTTAGGTGTAACAATTCGTCCTCCTGCTCGGTCAGAAGACCTGAAGCGAGTCAAAAATCCCTTAGAAGGAATTGCGCGAGCTTCCCGACTGCGTATGCGGCAGGTTTTGCTCCGGGACGATTGGTGGAACAAGGACTGTGGTCCCCTAGTTACCTACACCGAAGAGAACACCGAACCAAGGGCGCTGTTGCCTGTTTCTGGCTCTTCTTACGAAGTTTTCGATCCGGTTGAACGAACCCGTGTTCCTGTGGACGAAGGCATTGCTTTAACACTAATTCCGATTGCCTTCATGTTTTATCGGTCTCTACCCGATAAAATCCTCAAAGCTGTCGATGTATTGAAGTTTGCACTTTGGGGTCTTTGGGGAAATATGCTTGTCATTTTTCTGACTGGCATTGGCGCTACACTACTGGGGATGCTCACGCCTCAAGCCACTGCTATTTTAATTGACAACGCGATTCCAGATAGTGACAGAGGATTATTACTCCAAGTTGGATTCGGGTTGCTGGTTGCTGCCTTGGGAACAGGGCTGTTTGATTTAGCACAAGGCTTTGCCCTCCTAAGGGTAGAAACGGTTTCGGATGTATCCACCCAAGCAGCTGTGTGGGATCGTCTGCTGAACCTGCCAGTATCTTTTTTCCGCCAGTATACAACGGGTGACCTTCACTCCCGCGTCACATCAGTAAGTACAATTCGTCGCCTACTTAGTGGCACAACTTTGATCACTCTGATCACTAGTTTCTTTGCACTGCTGAACTTAGTACTTCTATTTTACTACAGTTGGAATTTGGCACTTGTTGCTGTTGCCGTAGCTTTAGTGTCCTTTGCTGTCACCACCTTTTCCGGTCTGATTCTCGTCCGCAAAGTGCGACCACTATTGGAAGTCAAAGGAAATATCTTTGGGCAAACGGTGCAGTTGATCAATGGTATTTCTAAACTGCGTGTAGCTGGCGCTGAGGAACGGGCTTTCGCCTTTTGGAGTAAAAATTACAGTCGGCAAATCAAATTGGAACTCAGTACACAGAATATTGAAGACGGGGTTGCACTTTTCAATACAGTCATGCCCACACTGACTTCTGGTGTCTTGTTCTGGTTTACAATCAAGTTGCTGGAAGAATCGAAAATTGCAGGTGGGATCGGACTCAGTGTTGGCACTTTCTTAGCTTTCAACTCTGCGTTTGGCACTTTTATTAGAGGTGCGACAGATGTCAGCAATACAGTGATGAACTCTTTACAAGTCATTCCCCAGTGGAAACGGGCCCAGCCAATTCTAGAGACCATACCGGAAGTCGATCTTACCAAAGCCGATCCAGGGAGACTTTTAGGTAGGATTGCGATAGATCATATTACATTTCGCTACCGCAACGATGGACCTTTGACACTGGATCATGTCAGCTTAGATGCCGAACCAGGAGAGTTTATTGCACTTGTCGGTGGTTCGGGAAGCGGTAAATCTACTATATTTAGAATGCTGCTGGGATTTGAAAGTCCTGAAGATGGCACTATTTATTACGATGGTCAAGATTTGTCTGGGTTGGATGTTGATGCAGTTCGTCGGCAGTTAGGTGTTGTTTTGCAAACTGGTCGGATTATGTCAGCTTCCATCTTTGACAACATTGGTAGCGGCGCTCAAATCACACTTGATGAAGCCTGGGAAGCAGCCCGGATGGCTGGTTTTGCTGACGATGTTACCACCATGCCAATGCAAATGCACACAGTTATTAGTGAAGGAGGTGGTAATCTTTCTGGAGGACAACGACAACGGCTTTTAATTGCTCGTGCTTTGGCATTGAAACCGCGAATTTTGTTATTTGATGAAGCTACTAGTGCTTTAGATAATAAAACGCAAGCGATTGTCAGTGAAAGTCTGGATAATATGCAAGTAACTCGGATAGTCATCGCCCATCGACTCAGCACTATCCGCAACGCCCACCGCATCTATGTCCTCCAAGCAGGTCGAGTTATGCAAAAAGGCAGTTTTGAGGAATTAGCTTCTCAAGAAGGATTATTTGCCCAATTAATGGCTCGGCAAATGGCGTGAAGTACTTACACTCAGTAGACCGATAAGTTTTGCGATGCCTTACTTTAATTCATACATTCAAAGTCAACAAGGAGTCAATTTATTTCATCCATTATTACTGAAAATTTTTCTGAAGGTATATTTAACTCGTGAAAACATTTATCTGTATATCTTTCTTTTTCACTAAAATTAGGGATGGCTTTAACTAATCTTTAACTAATGGCTTTTTTACTTCGTAGCTTTCTTCAGCTTTAGCGATCGCACTTGCGGGTATTTCGTTATTTACACGCAATATTGCTAAGTCAATCAAATCTCTAGATTGTGTACTTTAATCGTTCCATCGGTCACCATTAGCCATTAGTTTTGATGTAAATCTATCGCTTATACTCAGACAAAGAATTTTTGTCCATTTTCGATACACAGGAGGGTCTCAAGTAAAAATACCATTGGCTACAATTTCTACTTTAATAGTTGTTTCATTAACTACAACAGCGAAACCAACACCATATTGATTTATTGTAGTATCACCTAATTCGATATCTGTTGTACTTTGAAATAATGCTACAATTCCTTCGTCGTAAATCACATTTCTTAAATATCTGTAATTTTCAGTTGTATAAGGAAAGAGAAAATCAATATCTAGTGTTGCAGTTTCTAGATACTGCTTTTTCATAGTCTGCTTTTATACTTATAGACTCAGGCGTATTATCTCGTACTCTTTTTCAAAAATTAAATAGGATTCCTATAGTTATTTGGTATCATGCTAATTTTGCTTAGGGATTAAAAGTCTGTGTAGTAATTATCGCAGAAGTATATTCATGGGCAGGCAAAGATTGGCGTAGTGGTATCCTGATTGTAAAGGTGCTACCTACGTCAACTTCAGTCGCCAGTGAAATTTTACCCAAATGTAGCTCTACAAGATTTTTAACAACTGCTAGTCCCAGTCCAGTCCCTTGGATCTCACCAACATTGTTGCCACGATAAAACGGTTCAAATACTTGGTGAATATCTATAGGCGAAATGCCAATTCCCCGATCTTGAATCTGGAAGATAACTTCTTCCTCCTGAAAAGAAAGTGTTAGATTAACTATGCTACCTTTTGGGGAATACTTAATCGCATTATCAAGGAGATTTGTGAGTATTGGCTGGAGTAATTTCTCATCTACACAGGCTGTGGAACACTGACCGAGACTCGTAAAAACGATGGTACAGTCAGTAGCATAACTTAGTTGCAATTGTGTCACCAAATCACCGCAGAATTGCTCTAAATTAACCGCTCTTGGCTCGAATATTGTTTTCCTAGCGTCACATATTCCCAGTATTAAGACGTCATCCATCAACTTCGTGAGATGTTCAACGGCTGTTTGAATCCGATTGAGATAGTTAAGTTTTTTATCCTCAATCGATTGGTTTATTTGACGTTTCAGTGCGCTGGTAGAAAATGAGATTAGGTGCAAGGGGTTGCGGAACTCATGAGAAACCATACAAACAAATCGTGATTTGAGTTCGCCAAGTTCTTTTTCTTGTTCGAGAGCCTGACGAACCTTGACTTCTGCCTGTATGCGTGCAGTGATATCAATAGCTGTGACGAGTTTAGCTGGCTTGCCTTCAAACTTAAACACCCCTTCTGACCAATCTAGCCAGCGATCTTCGCCGCTTTTAGTCAGAATCTTGAGTTCTTGATGTTGTACAAGTTCCGAACTACATTGCTCATGTAACAAATCGGGTTCTTTAACATTTAGCTTTTGGTAAAGATGCGAGTGAGTGAGCAACTCTTCTCTTTTGTACCCAGTAATAGCTTCTACAACAGGGTTAACATAACAAACTCGTGCATTTTGAAGGATGAAAACGATCGCATTAGTAGTTTCTGCCAAAGTACGAAAGAGGGCTTCACTGTCTCGCAACGCTGACTCCGCCTGCTTGCGCTCAGAAATGTCCTCAACAATGCAAATGAAATATTTTCGCTCAGAGTTTGGTTCACACACAAGTGATATGGTGAGATTAGTCCAGACATAGGAACCGTTTTTGTGGATGAGGCGCTTCTCTATTGAGTAAGTCTGAATTTCTAAAGCTAATAATTGGCGAATATACTCGCGATCGCTATTTTGATCATCAGGGTGGATAATATCGTCAAAAGTTAGCGATCGCAATAGGAGTTGCGTATAACCAACAATATTGCAAAGCTTTTGGTTGACCATCAGCCAACTTCCATCTCTGCTAACATGAGCAATGCCCACAGCAGCAGAATTAAATGTGGCTCGTAATTGTTCTTCGCTCGAGCGGAGGTCTCTTTCCACTCGCCACCGCTCAACTATCTCGCAGCACAATTGTTCATTTGTGTTTTTTAATTCTGCCGTGCGCTCTTCAACTCTGCACTCTAGTTCTTCATTCGCTCTGACTAAAGCTATTTCGGCTTGCCGACGTTTGGTAATATTGCGGACAAATATACAACCATACTCCCTACCATAATATTCCAGGTACGTAACGGTGATCTCCACTGGAAAACTCAGCGCTACCTTACTTTGATGTATCGATTCAAAATAGATGGAACCGTTTTCCTTAATAGTTTTCCAATATTCTAACCAAATTTTTGATGAAAACTCCGGGTCTACATCTTGCATAGTCATCATGAGTAATTCCTCACGGGAGTACCCAACCATGTCGCAAGCTGCATCATTTACATACAAGAAATGTGCGTCTTTTGCTACCCAGAAAACAGCATCTGTGGCACGATCCATTAATAACTTAGTAAACAGCAGTTCCTCTTGTAGTGGTAATGTCACTTCGTTGTTGCATCGGGCTGAAATATCTTTACTAAAAGTCATAATTCAACTCATCCCAAATTTTTGCAAGCAAATTTAATGATCCATCTTAGTCATGTTGCTGTAACTAAGATTTTTATGCTGTCAGGTTGAACGTTGCGCTTTTAAAAGACGTAATACTAGGTATTACCTGGAGCTAGTTAACCTTTCTTGACATAACTTTCGGAAAGAAAGGTTACCACTCACAGCAGTACTCCATTAGGTATAGAAGAGTAAATTTTATTTGTAAACATAGATACTAATATTTGAGATTTACAATATAAATATCATGACTTAGTAGATTTAATAACTAAGAGCAGGTTAAAATAGGTTAAATAACCCTCAGATTTGACTAAATCAAAAATTTCAATACTGAATTCTTCAAAGTAATATATTTAACTTATTGAATAAATTATTTTGTAGTCAGGACTTCAGCCCTCAAATCAGGGCTGGAGCCGCTCACCCAAAGGGTTTGTTAGTTGTTCATCGGGGAAACCCCCAAGACCGCGCTAACTCACTACAAATTTTTAATTATTTACGAGAGTGATGCGTAAAGCCCGCGTCATTCATGCGGGGGATATAAGCGAACGGCTGAATTTATTCAGCCATGATGAGGATCATTGATATAT
>NZ_JBALCW010000096.1:0-14213 GCF_036917635.1 Nostoc sp. | reverse complement strand
GAGATGAGTCCTCTACTCTTGTTGGTGAAAACCTGCATGAGCAAGTCATGTCTTTGATTAAAGAATCCCCGTCTCTTTAGAGCGGGGAGTGTCAAATCGCCCAACAATTGCGATCGCGTGAAGAATTGGCATTATTAGGTATTGCGATCGCTCAAATATGTCTCGACTGAACAAGCTTTAACAATGCTAAATAATATTCTGCGTGCCAAATGGCAAGATAATCAACTCGTAGATTCAGGATTAACACGAGAATAAATGTCAAAAATTGCCCAGTATTTGTGGATGTTTGGCAGCAATTTCATCATAAACGGATTGCTTATCCGAAGTTGAAGGCTAGTAGTGCTGTGCGTAATTCGTAATTAAACATTTCCAAAATACTGAATTGTTATTTCCTAACTTATCAATTTTAAAACCCGAAGAAATTATTATGAGTTAAAAAAATGGCTACTTTAACTATTCGTTTACCAGACGAAAAACACAACATAACTTTGATTCCTTAAATGTAAAAACATACCTGATAAAAATAAAGTTAGTCCTAATATAGTAATAAAAATATTTATTGTGAATGCAGTATGAATTAATGCAAGTAATAATGATATACAAAACGAGCCGACTACTATAAATAATAATGAATTTCTTGATTTTATCTTCAAAAAAAACATCTATATAACTACTAAATAGTGTAAAAAGTACCTATAAATCATTTGCTAACTAGTATTTATGCTTAAGCATTATTACTCAGATATTATAACAAAATATATAATATAAATCACTACATACCTAGCTTAGATGCGATCGCTTTATGGTCACTGGAGTGAATTAATATATCAAGCTTCATCAGTAGCCAGTATAGTTTCTTTTCGAGGGCGATCGCCCTTTGTCCCGTTAAGTGCAGATGCCTCAGATTTTGCAAAAGAAGTTGAGCTTCCACCCTTTCTAGCAAGTTCAGCCATCCATTGTTTGCTTCCAAATATTCCGTTCATCAAAGCAGGAATACTCAAATCTACATCTAGGGTTTTCCAGTGTAATCCTTCACCAGAGGGTGTTACCTCTACTTCTGCTAAGTCTTTGACCGAAGCCCCCGCCAGTCCTTCTCCTAACTCTGAAGGGAACCCAAACATACATTTGTTGGACAAAACAACTATAATCATTCCTAAATAAGGGTCATAAAAAGCACGAGTAGCTCGTGGTTCAGATGTGGCGATCGCATCTGATTTTGCTCTGGCATTGGCTAACTTTTCTTTTAATTCTTCTGTAGCCGCAATTTTCTTAACCATGATATTCTCGCCACTTTTTTAGTAGTTCCAATTGGTGATCCGCAACTAACTGTAAGGCTTTCACTGCATCTTTATCACTCATTCCCGGAGATACCCAAACCCACTCTGGAGCAAGGTTTTCATCTCCTATGTTGATTTTTGCCTCTCCGCCCCCCTTAAAAACATGAACATGAGCAGGAATATGATCGTTAAGGTAGATACGAACCTCAAAACCGCCTTTTCTTAAAACTGTTGGCATTATCTTAAATTTTATCAGATATAACCTAAGCGCTTGGGTTTATCAAGCGACACCCTCTTGTACGTAACACTAAGAAGTAATATTAACGATACAAAGGCAAATTCCATAATTTTTCCGCTTCAAAGCCAATCCCCAGTCCCTAGCCTCTTTTAGCTATTAATTCTCAGTAAGTCGCACCCCAGCCAAAATAAAATTAACTGCTGCTTGAGTATGCTGCTCAATCATTTCTGGACTCAGTAGTTGCAAATCGGGTCTAGTATGCTTGATATTTTCGTAAGCATTGAAGTATAAATTACAAACCCCAATAATATGCAGAGTGGTGAGAAATGGATCAATCTGACGGAAACAACCTTCCGCCATCCCCCGCTCTAAAATCTTGATCAGATAGCTAAAATTTTCTTGCCAATTCCCCTGTTTGAAATACTTTCCCTGATTTTGGTTGGCTTCTTGAAACCAAAGCATTCCTCTGTGGGGATGAGCAGCTTCATAAGCGATCGCTTCTTTGACTAGCACCTTCAACGCCTCTTCTGGTGGAAATTGATCCAAATTTAGCTGCTCAAACCCTTCGTGCATCTCCACCACAGGACGTTGCAGAACAGCTTGATATAGTCCTTCTTTGCTCTGGAAGTAGTAGTAAATCATCGCTTTGGTGACACCTCCACCTCTAGCGATCGCTTCTGTTCGCGCCCCTTGAAGTCCATTTCTGGCAAACTCCGCTTCCGCCGCATCGAGAATCTGCTTTTTCGTCGCTTCTGCATCCCGCACCTGACGCGGCTTTTTAGCTGAGAATTTTGACTGCGTTAAACGACCCACGTTGCTCCATCATCATAACGAAAATATATTAACTAAAAAATTGCTTAGTAGTTGACATAGAAGATGAAATTTATTAAATTAATATTAACTAAATAATTAGTTAGTTAATTGTTTACATAATTCAGCAATGCAGTAGCCGAGCAAATGCGCGGTTGTATTAGTTTGTCTATTGCAGAGAAGACTTTAATTATCCTAATTTCCATTCAAAAGAGTGATGTGGGACAACTTTCAAGATTGTGTGACGTTTTACTAACCCATCTACTGAACTTTAAATAAACAACTTCTCAAGAGTTTGGAGGAAAAATGGAAGCAATTTTACCTGGTGCGCTTTGGTTAATCGCGCACAAATCTATATTGAGGGTGAATAAACCGAATAAAATCACTTTAAATGGACAGGATTATGTTATTTGGCAAAACCAAAAAGGCGAAGTGTTTGCCCTTGATAACATCTGTCCACACATGCAAGCAGCATTATCAGACGGCTGGGTTTGTCAAGAGAGAGATACTATTACTTGCCCTTTTCATGCACTAGAATTTGATAGACAAGGCAGACTAGAGCAAGGAGATAAAAAAGACACTCAGCCAATTACCAAACCATTAGAGCTAATTATTAGCAATGATTGCATCTGGACTTATGCTGGATTTGAGCCAAGATTGCCTATCGCAGATTTGCATCAGAAAATTGTCGATGATTACGAGTTCATCGGAGTAACTGGGGACAAAAGTATTCAGGGTAATTTTTTGACTAACTTGATGGTTAACTATGACTATAACCACCAAAATGGTACTCATAAAGAACTATTTAAAATTACATCTTGTCATGTAACTAATTTTGAAGAAAACGGATACTATTCTACAGTCAAACAAGAACTGACGAGAGCCAACAACACGCTAGGAGAAATTCTCAAAAATCCTATTTTGGGAATCTTACCTAAAACTCTTACTAATAGACTCGAATATGCTTTTCCTTCAACTACAGCTTTTTTTGCTAAAACGCCTATTGGTGATATTGCTCAAGTTCATATTCTCTACCCAGAAACAAATAAAATCACCAAGACGTTTATTTTGATGTATGCTAAAGTCGTTAATCCTTTGATGAAACTTTTGTTTAAAAATTCAGTTTTACAAGCAGCAGCTACAGTTATTGAACAGGATACAGGTGCAGTTGAAAGTTTGTATCCTCGGCAAAAACCAAAAGTTAGATTGCCAAATGAAGAGATTATGTTGTATGCAGAAAAACTCTACCGCGAGTGGTAATTTGGATTTGCAAAACCTAACTACGCTTTACAATTAAGTAGATACTGTAGCTGATTACTGCTGGAGGTACTCATATATGCGTCAACTAAAATCCGCCGAGGAAATGCCTGGTAGCTATGGCTTACCCATTTTGGGGGAAACTTTGGAAATATTTCGGAGTTCAGAGTTGTATTTATGGCGACAATTCCAGCAGTATGGGTCAGTTTTTAAGACCAGCGTTATGGGACGTAAACGTGCTTATTTAATAGGCCCTGATGCTAATCGGCTGGTGCTGGTGGAACAAGCGGAACACATGTCGTCGCGCATAGGTTGGTATTTCTTAGAATCAACATTTGGCAACAATATTTTATTACAAGATGGGGAAGAACATCGCCTAACTCGTCGCTTAATGTATCCAGCATTTCACGGAAAAGCGATCGCTACATATTTCGACACCATCCAAAATATTGTGCAAGACTTCCTCAAAGATTGGGGACAGAGAACGATTCCTTTAAATTCTAGTTTCCGCCAGCTTACCCTGATGGTTGCTACTCGCCTGTTCTTGGGAAGTCAGAATAAGAGCGAAGTTGAGCAAACCAGTCAGTGGTTTACACAACTGCTAGATAGCAGTATGACGATATTAAAATGGAATGTCCCTTTTACTTTATATGGTCGCGGTCAAAATGCTAGGGGTAAGTTAGTGGCTTTCTTGCGTCAAGCGATCGCCCAACGTATCGAGCAAGGTAACTTAGAAGAATCAAAAGATGTTTTGGGATTGCTGCTAGCAGCTGTTGATGAAGACGGCAATAAATTGAGCGAAGCACAGATAATCAACGAGGCATTGCTACTGCTATTTGCTGGACACGAGACAACAGCCTCCTTGCTCAGTTGGGTAATATTTGAATTAGGTAATCATCCAGAATGGCGAGAACGACTGCGCCAAGAACAATTAGCAGTTGTGGGAAATAATCCCCTTAGTCTGTCTCATCTCAAACAATTTCCAGATTTAACCAACGTCTTAAAAGAAGTAGAACGGCTTTATCCGCCGGTGTATGCCTATAATCGTGGCGTTCTTAAAGATATTGAGTATGCAGGTTATCGGATTCCAGCCGGTTGGTTTGTGACTATTTCGCCGATGTTGACTCACCGTCTACCAGAACTGTATACCAATCCCGATCGCTTTGACCCCGATCGCTTTGCACCACCTCGTGAAGAAGATAAAAAACATCCTTTAGCACTAATGGGTTTTGGTTATGGTTCGCACAGATGTTTAGGTATGGAATTTGCTCAAATGGAAATGAAAATCGTGCTTTCCACACTGCTTCGCCATTATGACTGGACAGTAAAACCAGATTATGCTGCGATCGCTCCAATTTGTCAGCCCTCTAAAGTTAAAGATACTCTAGAAGCATATATTGAGCCTTTGCTGATAAAGCATCCCTTGAAAAGTCAAACATAAATCTTTGATGAAACAAATCCATTTTCCGCATTTAGCATGAAGTCGTAGTATTTAGAAAATCAGACTGCCACTTTTCAGGCTTTTGGCAAATTGATGGTTAACCTAGTATGTTAACCAAGTGCTAGGCTACAGTTAGCAAGTTTGAAAGGCAACTATGACTGCCCTGATTCTAAACCTTAGCCCCACCATTGAACTAACAGATGAGCAGTTCTTCCAACTGTGTCAAAATAATCGAGATTTGCGACTTGAGCGCACCGCAGAGGGAGAATTAATTATCATGCCACCAACGGGATGGGAAAGCGGAAATCGAAATAGTAGACTGACACAGCGCTTAGGTAATTGGGCTGACACTGATGGTACAGGTTTGGCTTTTGACTCTTCTACAGGTTTCAAACTCCCTAATGGTGCAAATCGCTCTCCAGATGCATCCTGGGTGAGCCGACAGCGATTAGAAGCCCTGAATCCAGACCCTGCAAAATTCCTACCACTCGCTCCAGATTTTGCGGTAGAATTACGCTCTGCTTCAGACAGCTTAAAGACTGTGCAACAAAAAATGCAGGAGTATATTGACAACGGTGTGCGTTTAGGCTGGCTGATTGATCCGCAGAACCGACAGGTGGAAATTTACCGCCTAGGACAGGATATTGAGGTTTTGCAATCGCCTACTAGCTTATCAGGAGAGGATGTATTGCCTGGGTTTGTGCTTGATTTGACGCATATTTTGAGTTAAGCGATCGCTCAATTTCACTTATTTCACAATCTGGGCAACTTGCAACTATAATTTGATAAAAATTTACAGTCAAAAACACAAAATCAATATTGACTAAATATTAAAGATACTGTCTGCAATAACCCGATGACAAAACCCAAAACACCACCTAAAGTTACAATCGCTTGCAATTCATTTTTGACAATTCCCTCAATAGCAGCTTCTAAATCAGCCGGTGAAGTTGATTTTACTCGGTCAACTATTACTTGATCTATTGACAAAATCGGAATTGCTTGCGCCACAATCGCTTCTAAATCTTTTTCCAAATACTTATCTAATATTAAAGCCAACTCTTGACTCATGACTTCTAAAGAAGTACTGACAACAGGTGAAGTACTCAGACGATTTAGCAGGACTACAGCAATATTTTCCCAATCAACAGAATCAGTTAATCCTTGTAAAAAATCGCTGCCACTGTTTTGTAGATAATGACGGACACTTTCGCGGGTAGTCTTTCGGAGTTGGCGCACCGTCGCCATTGGTAAGTTTTGTAATGATAAATTTTGGAGTAATTTCCGAATGCGATCGCGCATTTGCAAATCTTGAGTCAATTCCTGCAAACGAGTATTAGCAGCCTCCTTTTCATCCAAGCAAAAAGTCCGTAGCCGTGTGAGAGTATTACGTAAGCCAAACAAATTTGCTACTACCCAATAAGTCCCACTGGTTTTTTCGCGGAAGCCTTCATCAATAATTTGAATTGTGCGATCGGTCAAAAAATCAACTATTGTCTGCCGCAGTGCATCTGGCGGTAAAACTGCTTGCAACAACCAATCAGCAAGCCGCGTGGCTTGTTCTTCACTCAATTGAAATTCCAGCAATATCTGGTCAAAAATTTGATTGATCTGCGCTTCCAAAAAGTCTTCACGCCGCGCTAAAACCTTGAGTAACCGTGGCAAGGATTCCCCTAGTAAATCCCGCAATATCCCTGCCACAATTTTGGCACTTTTCTCGTTTTTATCTGTTTTAATTTGTTCAATAGCCAGCCGCAACAACCAGAGAATTGCTGATTGCACGCGTTCTGTTTGCAACAAACGCCGCGCCAGATTTTGCAATTCTTGTGGTGTCAAGAGTGACCCCATGATTGTCTTAGAAATGTTCAAAGCTAAACGTTCCTGGTTGCGGGGAATCAATCCAGGAGTGAAGGGTACTCTTCGTCCAGCAATGTAAATTGCTCGGTAAGGACGGAACAACATTTTGATGGCTATATCATTTGTGAAATAGCCAATAATTCCACCCAGTACCGGGGGAGACACATAAAGCCAAGAATGAGACCAGTCCAAGGGAAGAATTAAAAAAGTTAGGAGTTAGGAGCGGAGCCGGAGACGCTCCGCCTGCGGTTAGGAGTTAGGAGTTAGGAGTTAGGAGCGGAGCCGGAGACGCTCCGCCTCCGGTTAGGAGTTAGGAGTTAGGAATGATAAATTTTAAATGAGAATTTATCACTACTCATAATTCATAACTTTTAACTAATAACTCATAATTTACTAAGCACTAGCACTCCCATCATACCGTTCACAATGGGGTAGTGTGTGGCAATAGCAAAACCAACTTGACGCGCTAACTCTATTTGCTCTCTCCCGATGGGAAAGCGGTCTAAGCTAGGGCTGATGTAAGCATATTCTTCTTTTAAACCTAAATAACTGGCAACTGGCACCACAAAATTGTCCAGATACAACTGCTGAAGGACACGTAGCTGAGGATTACTCGGTCGATGAAAGTCTAAAATTGCGGCTTTAGCACCCGGCTTCAAAACCCGGTATAACTCTTGGAGACTGCGGGGAATATCTTTAACATTTCTTAAACCATAGCCCATTGTTGCAGCATCAAATTGGTTATCCTCAAAGGGTAAATTTAGCACGTCGGCTTCTACCCAGGCGATGCCTACGGCGGGCAAAGCCAACGCAGGTTGGGGATACTGTCTTTGGGAGCGTTTTTTAGCTATATCTAGTAGGTTGGCGGAAAAATCCACTCCGTACACCTTCCCTGTTGCTCCTGTTTGCCGTGCTAGACGTAAAGCTAAATCACCACTACCGCAACACAAATCTAATGCAGTATCGCCCGATTTAGCTCCACTCCATTTCACTGCCATTTCCTTCCATATTCGATGCTGTCCCAGACTCAACCAATCGTTCAACTGGTCATAAACCGGAGCAATACGGTTAAAAATGGACTGAATTTCGTTAGTCATGGGGTATTGGGTATTGGGCATCCCTTCGGCTTACCTCGGCAAAGCTTGGCACAAGTCGCTCAGGGCAAGTGGGCATTGGGCATTAAGCATTGGTTTTTGACTAATGACTAATGACAACTAGTAAGAGCGATCGCTATCAGTTGGGCTGATAAATTAATTAGCATTAATTCATCTTCCCGTAAAGTGCAGGGTTGTTTCCACTGTAGTGATAATACGCCCAAAAGTTGATGACGGTAGCTAATTGGGATAACTAAATGTGCTTGCACACCCGTATTTTTGTAGTGAATAGCATCAACTAATTTAGTATCTTTAGGTATATTTAAGGAAACTTGCATCTGCCCGGTGGCGATCGCTTCCTTTGTTAATGGGTCAATAGATAGCCAATTCTCTATTGTACCTGTATAGCTGTAAGTTCCTTGAGTCGCAATTAGAGTATTTCCATCTGTAAGTTGTAGAATACACCCTTCTGTTGCAAAAGTCTCACTCACAGCCCTGGCAATTGGAGTGAGAGTTTGTTCTAAGCTAGAAGTTGCTTGAGTTATCTGTATCAAAACACTCAGCAGCGCCATTTGAGCATGAGAACGGCGTAATTCTTCTGTACGTTGCTTGAGCAAGTCGTAGGTTTCTGCTGCTCTTTGCACCACTGCCTTTAGTTCCCCTGGGTCCCAAGGCTTGGTAATATATTTGTAGACTTGCCCCGCATTAATCGCCTCTACCAAGTCTTCAATATCAGTAAATCCGGTGAGAATTATCCTAACCGTATCGGGAAACTGAGGTACAGTCTTGCTAAGAAACTCAGTTCCTTTCATTTCTGGCATTCGTTGATCGGAGATAATCACCGCTACCTCGCCTTCTGCTGCCAAAATTTGTAGGGCGTTCACCCCACTATCAGCTTTGAGAACATTAAAGTCGCGTCGAAAGGTGCGATAAAGCAGATCGAGATTATCTGGCTCATCGTCAACTACCAGGATTTTCAGCTTTTTTGGTTGTTCGAGAATCATCACTTGATATTGGAGTTTATCAATTTCTAGACTGGGCTTATCCATAAGATATTTCCTTTAAATATTCACTATCTTGTTATATTCCATACCAAGCTTAGTTGAGAATAGCCGAAAATTATCAAGGGTTTTTACGGAGTTAACTTCCCTATTTAAATACGGTAACTGGGAATGTTACAGAGGATATTTGTCTGCCCTAATATCTAAAGTAAGAAAAAATTGCACGATAAGAATTAACTAGATAAGTTTCCACAGATAAACTCAAGGCAGTAGGTATGGGTAGTTCATAGATTAGAATAAGACTTGCTCATGAGGTATTAATCAACCTCTCAAGTTGAAGCTCGCACTCTGATTATGACTGATCTACCACCCAACGCTCAGAATCCCGAAGAAAATGCTACCAACGATGTAGCACAAGAATTATTGCGAAGGCTGAGGCAAAAACAAGGCAACTGGGTGGAATGGGGAGCCGCGATCGCCTCGTTGCTAAAAACCGGTTACAACCCCCAAGACATTTTTGAGGCGACTGGATTTGAGCCGATTCAACAAAATCAAGTGGTTGTTGGTTCTCAAGTTTACAATTCTTTGGAAAAGTTTGGAGTACCAGAAGAAACGCGATCGCACTATGCCACACGCGGGAGTGATGTTTTATATGAACTGCGTTTGCTCACCCAAGAAGAACGCGCCGCCGCCGCCCAACTAATCTTCGTCCACAACGTTGATGCTGATGAGGCACGGGATATAGCAAAAGCAATTAAAGAGTACTCCTATTTCCGCACTTTACCAGAAGGATTTTCTGCCCATCCTGGAGATGCTGTTGCTCATCAAGTTTGGAAACTAGCCCGCCAAAATGCAGATTTACAACAGCGATCGCGCCTAATTGCCAAAGGTTTACGCTTTGCTCACACGCCAGCAGCAAGGCAAAAAATCGAACAACTACTGACTGATTTTACTACCGTTCCCCAGCGTCCAGCGCCAATTCTACCCTTTTACCGTCTGGAATTTGAAGAACAATTACCCCGAATCTTGCCGGTGGTAGGCGAGTTGCCATTGTCACGACAAGACTTGCAAGCTGTGCCGATATTGACAGAAATTGAACCATTTCGCCTGGTCAAGTTTTCTGGCGAGCAAGCTTGGGTACCGTTACCAGGTTGGCAAGTGTTGTTGGCGGCAGAAGATCCAGTAGTGATTTTAGCTTCGAGCGATCGCTTCCCCATTCAAACCCAAAGCCAAATCGGACCCGTCGTCGTTGTGGTAGATCGAGCCCAACGAGAATGGGATGCCTCCAGCTACTTTGTCGTTGAAAATGGTGGCGAATTAAATTTTCAGTGGTTTGAAACTGAGCCAGAAATTCCCTTACTAGGACAAATTATTATCATCGTTCGTCCTAAGAAAATTCTGGATGAAGAATTAACTAAAGATTCCTGGCAGATTGATGAATAATTCAATTTTAGACAGGACTAATTGCGTGATGCGATCTAACTACCGCGTCAATAATTAAAGGTTCGTAGTGAGGACTAAAATCCTCACTACGAACTAATTAAAATATTTTTACATTACTACGACTTACGCATCAAGTACAAAATGTAGGGGCAATTCATGAATTGCCCCTACGGTAAATCAAGGCTTTCACTGCTTTTTGCGTAAGTCCTAATTACTTAAGGGACTGACAAATAAAAAAATACCCCATAAGATTGGGTAATTTATTTGTTGGAAGTCCCTAATCTACTTTTATTTATTCTCACCGACTTACTTACGAACCTATTAAGTAGGTAGACGTAATTAAACAGAAGAAAAAACCTCACCCTCAATCCCTCTCCTTATTATTGTCGGGGTCAGCCGGAGGCAGGGTGAGGTTTTATATTTAATTTGACCCACTTACTTAATAGAAAATGGGAGCATACCAATAAAACTTGATAGACTACTATCAGCAATTTAGTAATTTGGCATTACGAATCACCGAAAATTATTCATATCTGCGGGAGATGCAAATTACATTCAACGCATAAGTAGCTAGGCAAGATAAAACCAAACTATGTAACGAAAAGTAAAATCTCTGTATTTGGCTCGTAGTTGCGCCCTCTTGCCCTTTAGCACAACTACGAGCCAGTGATAATTATTTGCGCCCACTTACTTAACATATATTTAATATATAAAATTTTGTATGTCAGATTCTAAATTTACTGCTCCTCTGGCTCAAGAATTACTCCACTCAGAATTATCTGAACGATCGCCTGTTCCTTCTCTGCGGGAGAAGATTCTCGCAATCCGCAACAGTCTACGTCCTGGACAGCAACAAATGGCTGACTGGCAATCTGGTCCTTTGGCTATTTCTGCGGTTCCTGGTGCAGGCAAATCTACTGGTATGGCGGCGGCTGCTGCGATCGCAATCGCCCGTCAATATGAACGTTCATCCTCGCGTCGTCACTTGGTAGTTGTTACCTTTACTCGTTCAGCAGCTGCCAATATTAAAGCGAAGATTCGCAAATACTTAAAGGAATTATCTCTACCTCAGACTGGTTTTTTTGTCTATACCCTACATGGTTTAGCGCTGAACATTGCCAGTCGCCATTCTGATTTATCAGGTTTGCAGTTACAAAATGTCACATTAATTACACCAACCCAAAGTCACCGCTTTATCCGAACAGCGGTAGAGCAATGGATTGCAAACAATGCGGGAATATATTTACGGTTATTAGAAGGTCATCAATTTGACGGAGAAGAGACAGAAAGATTGCGTCGCCAATCGGTGCTGCGAACAGAAGTATTACCAGAATTGGCTAATACAGTAATTCATGAAGCAAAAAGTTCTGGGATATCACCAGAATTATTGCGGGAGTGGAGTAAACAAACCACAGACGAATATGCAATTTTGAGCGTAGCGGCGGGATTGTATGAGCAATATCAAAACTTAATGCGATCGCGTGATTTCATTGATTACGACGATATGATTTTAGCCGCACTGCGCGTTTTAGAAAACGACAGCGCCCGTCGCATCGAGCAAAACCAAGTATTCGCAGTCTTTGAAGACGAAGCCCAAGATTCTAGCCCACTTCAGACGCAGCTTTTAGAAATTTTGGCGAGTGATGGGGGAGATAATTCTTTACTCCAAACTCCTAACTCCTCACTCCAAACTCCTAACTCCTCACTCAACTTAGTCCGAGTTGGCGACCCCAACCAAGCAATTAACTCTACTTTTACCCCAGCCGATCCGATTTATTTCCGGCAATTTTGCGAAGAGTGCGATCGCATCAAACGATTAGCAACGATGGATCAAGCTGGTCGCAGTACTATAATTATCATTGAAGCTGCTAACTTTGCCCTCAAATGGATCAATAAACAGTCGTCAGCAACAACGAATAACGGACAAAAGACTCCTGAGAACCGACAAGTACCATTTCGCTTGCAGACAATTCGCCCTGTTGAAGTTGGCGATCCGCAAAAGGGAGCCAACCCAGCACCAGTAGGACGAGGGCTGGAACTTTATACTCCGCGTGACATTCATCACACCGTTGAATTGTTATCTCAAAGAATAATCGAGTTATTTGGCGAAGACCCAACACAACATAGTGCAGCAATTTTAGTCCGAGAAAATCGCCAAGGACGATGGTTAGCAGAAGCTCTGACATCAGTGTGCAAAGAGCATAATATTACACTTTACGATGTGGGAGAACGCGATCGCCGTTCCCATGTTCCCCAAGAGATTTTAGCATTGCTGCAATTTTACGATCGCCCCCACTCTCCCGATTACCTCAAAGCCGCACTAGAAGCATTAGTACAACGCCAGTTAATTCCTACTCAAGACCTCAACGCCCTTGCTAGTCTCCCAGAAGAATTTTTGTATCCTGGCCCCCTAGCAGCACCCCAGCCAGAAACAGTCCATAAAGCTGCTCGTTTGTGTCGCAATTTACTTCGCGCCCGCTTAGAATTGCCCCTGTACCAGCTAATTTCCTTTCTCGCCTTGACGTTAAATTACGACCAGGCAGAATTAGCAACTGCTGACAAACTCGCAGAACGGGTAAACCAGCAGATAGCAGGCAATAGTTCGATGGGGGGAATGCTGTCAGCTTTAAGTGAAATCGTCAGTTCCGAACGGTTTGAACCAGTGGAAACCGAAGATTCCGAAGAACGTTACACTCGTCCCGGTCAACTGACTATTATTACCATGCACAAAGCCAAAGGGCTAGATTGGGACTATGTGTTTCTTCCCTTCCTCCACGAAAACTTGATTCCTGGGAGATTTTGGGTTCCTCCCCAAAGCCAGTTTTTAGGGGATTTTACCTTATCAGAAGTAGCCCGCGCCCAAATTCGTGCTGCTCTCCACGGAGAATCTACCATCCCAGATGTTACACAAGCATGGGAACAAGCAAAGCACTTGAAAATATCTGAGGAGTACCGTTTACTATACGTTGCGATGACACGAGCAAAGCGTTTGGTGTGGATGTCAGCAGCGCAGAAAGCCCCCTTTACTTGGAGTAAACCGGACAATTTACAAGAACAAGCGCCTTGTCCGGTTTTTCCAGCATTAAAGCGCCAATTTCCTGAATGTGTGATGAATTTAGTAGTAATGGCTAAACAAGCTTAGACCTCTTGCATAAATCAAAAATAAAGAACCTCACCCCACATTTGAATAAAGTTACGCTCCCCTCCCCAAAGCATCGGGGAGGGGTGTTAGGGACATTAGACTGAACTAAATTTAGCGACGAGTTTCATAGTGTCCTGGAAGCCACTGCCGACTATCGCTCTTTTATTACTCTCGTCAGATTAAATTTGAAACCCTATTTTGGCGTTAGTCCGCGCAGGCGGACTAAGCTTTGTGTAGCCGCGATTTCTAATCGCTTGGATTATTCTCTCTCCAGAGTCATAAAAGAGCGCTATGAGCGGTTCGTTGCCAGTGACCACGCAAAATACTCAAATAGTATTTAATTTAATCAGCAGTTAGTTATCTCTATCTTTAGTCGGATATTCTGCACCTATAGCTCTGGACTCAAGCGAGATGAATAGGCTTGCTCAAAATGTCTTACTTTCCTCTCTCTGGTCGCAAACCGATGTAGGCAATAAGCCCAATGATTAGAATCGCTAAGATAAGGCTAGTTTGCCCTGTACCAACGCCTACTCCCCCGTGTTTTAGAGATTGTGCTAACCAGGGTAAACGCATCTAAATTTATTTGACAAACAATTATTTTTTTGCATACTAACTCACAGGTGGATTTGATACGTCCCAAATCTTTACGGCTG
>NZ_JBALCW010000095.1:0-48396 GCF_036917635.1 Nostoc sp. | reverse complement strand
GATGAAAATGTGGCAGCCAACACCGCCATCGGCACATTCAGCAGCACCGACCCAGATAGTAACACCTTCACCTATAGCTTAGTTAAAGGTACTGGCGATACTGATAACAATGCCTTCACAATTAATGGCACTAGCCTGGAAATTAATACTTCCCCCAACTTTGAAACTAAGTCTAGTTATAAAATCCGCGTCCGCACCACTGATGATGGTAATCTCACCTTTGAGAAGAGATTGACTATTAATGTTAATAATAATGTTGAAACACCCACCCGTCTTACTAACCCGGATGATGATGTCTTTAACATTACAGCTAATAATGTCAAAGTCAAACTGGAAATAAAACTCACTGGACACAGTTCTAAGAAGGTGAATGAACTGGGTTTATTTACTGTTGATGATGCTAAAGGTATGATTGACGGTATTGCCCCTGGTGCTGAAGGTTATGCCAAAGCAGCTTTAAAACGGTCAAAGGTAATTTTATCCGCGATCGCTAATACTCCTAATGGATTTGACTACAATAATCTCAGCAGTCTGCTGGAATTAAATTCTGGTCAGAGTTTTAGATTCTTATTAGTCCAAGACGGTACGCTTGATGCTGTACGCAACGATCCTAATTCCATCGGAAAATTACTGTTTTCTAGTGTCTCAACCCAAAAAATTACAAAGTTGGGTGATGATGGTTTCTCTCTAGGTTGGAAGGATACTTCTGGTAACAGTTCTACAGATTTTAATGATCTGGTAGTGAAAATTAAACAGACAGATCAAGCTTTACCTTTGGGTACAAATCTCCAAGATAAATTCCAAGGGGAAGTGATTGATTTGCGAGATGTCAAACAATCAGTCAACGCTAAATTTAACGTTTATAGAGAGGCGTCTTACAACAATTACGTCGGGTTCTATCAGGTAACTGATGAAAATGGTGGAATTGATACCAATGGCGACGGCAAGCCTGATATTCTCACCGGACAGGCTGGTTATACTCAGGCTGCTGTGCGTGGTAGGATTGCTGGTATTGATTTGAGTGTGAGTAATGAAGGTAGTGCTACTTTGAGTGGTACTTTCCAACCTGGGGCGATTTTTGTTCCCTTTATTATTGTTAACGGTAGCCCTGATGCGCTTTTAGATAAGGATTCTAATAACGATCCGGCGGTTTATTTTCCATTCTTGGGTGCTAATTCTGATAAATCGGCTCACATTCGCATGTTAGCAAGTAATACCTTTGGCTTTGAGGATTTGCCTGGTGGTGGCGACAAGGATTTCAATGATCTGATTATCAAAGTTAATTTGACAACTACAGTTTAGTCATCTTGGCAGAAAATTGCACTGGCTCCTCTTAGAGGATGTTCGCTTGATTACTTATTAAACCAGGAGTTCCCCTAAGAGCCTGCACTTAGGGGTTGGGGCTATACGGTTCGGTTAAAAATATTTGTAGGTTGGGTTGAACATTCGTGTTACCCAACAAACTGCACAATAAGTAATCAAGCGCACATGATAAGTAAGTGGGTCAAATTAAATATAAAACCTCACCCTCAATCCCTCTCCTTAGTAAGGAGAGGGATTGAGGGTGAGGTTTTTTCTTATGTTTAACTTTTTTCCTCGTCTCCCAACATTTTTAATAATTTTCTGGCAACTAAAACACCTACAACTCCAGCACCAACTAATTCAACTGCTTGCACCACTTTTTTCCCTACATCTTGAGGGTCGAGGTGCTGATGAAAAATATTTTCATCTACCCATTCAGTTGCTGCTTTAAAGTCATGAATTGGTGTTGGCAATAGCGTTAAATAAGTGGCTTGACGGATTAAATGTGCAGGTTCGCCTCCAACTTCAAAAACATTTAACAAGTTGACAGCAGCATCATTTATCCCCAACTTTAACAAAGTTCCCCGGATGTTAACTTTAGCAGGTTTGAGTTCTTCTCCTAGAGCGATCGCTTTCAAATTCCTAGCAATATTAGCTCCTTGTTGATAAGCAACTTGGGCTGTTGGTGGTAGCGAACTATCTTGAACTGCTGCACAATCACCACCTGCAAAAACTTCTGGGAAGTCGAGCAGTTGCATGGTGGGAGTAACTAGGGGACGATTATGATGATCCCGATGTTCTTGGGGAATTGCTAAATCTTGAATCAGTGGATGAATGGAAGTACCAGCAGTCCAAATAGCGGTGTATGTTGGCACTGTGTGAACTTGATTATTGCTCTTATATTCAATTGTATTGGGGTGAATAGCAGTGGCTTCTGCTCCCGTGAGGATTTCAATTGGGATAGTGCGTTTTTGTAATTCTGTCTCAGCAATTGGGCGTAGTGGATCGTTAATATCGCCATCAAGAATTTTTTGACCATGATTGAGTATAATTACACGGATGTCAGCAGAATTTCCTCCCAAAGCGCTATACCAATGTGGAAGCAAATCTGCTAAGGTAGCCGCCATTTCTACACCACTTGCACCACCACCAACTACGACTACTGTTAATAGTTTTCGGCGTTGTTCTACATCTTCGGTTTGGATGGCTTTTTGTAAACAGTCGCGTAAATGACGCTCAAGAGCGATCGCATCTGCTTCCGTCCAGAAAGCAAAAGCATTAACATTCGCACCCTCAACATGATGATAGGTAGTAACGCTACCCAAAGCTAATACTAAGTTACTGTAATTATAAGAGTTTCCTGATGCTAATTTAACTTCCCGTTGATGCAAATCTATAGACTGTACTGCATCTTGAACAAAGATGACACCACTACCTTTAAGTAATTCCGAAAAACGCGGTAATACTTGAAAGCTATCCATTTCGCCATCGAAATACTCATAAAGTAATGGCTTAAAGCAAAAACGCTCATTTTTATCAATCAAGACCACAGAGCGAGGATAATGTTCATGAGCTAGGTGTAAGGCTGTAAATAAACCGGTAAAACCACCGCCGATAATCACCGTTTGATAAACTGGGCTGTTCATAAAAACCTTTGAATTGCTAATTTGTTAGGTGTTTGAATTCTTTTTGATCGCGCAAAGGCGCTTTAAGAGCAAAATAACAAATAACTAATGAGAAATTAGCTATACCAATAAGAAGAAACCAATCAGAAGGGCGCTAAGAAAAATAGCGAACATTATAGCATATTCAACTCTGCGGCTAAAAAATCCCACAGCAGCAACGAGTGCGATCGCTAGCCCGATAATCCCAATATACTGCTCTTTTTGTAACCCACGAGCAATGAGTGGGTCTTGGTTATTACCAGGTGCTGGAGTTTCTTGGATTGCTTTTGGAGATGGTAATTCTTGCGCTAATAACTTCATAAAATTACTCCTTAAAATACTTTGATTTTCTGATTAATTATGCTTTCCAAAGGTAGAGAAATGAGAATAAAAACACCCAAATTATATCCACAAAGTGCCAAAATAAAGTTGTCGTACTTGCACCGAAGTGTCCTTTGTTATAGTTACCTACAATGAAAGAACGCACAAGCATAATTATTTGGAGAATCACACCACTAAGAATATGCAGACCGTGGAAACCCGTTAATAAGTAAAATGTTGAACCAACAAGTCCTGTGCTTAACTTAAAATCAAGTTTACTCCACTCAATTGCTTGGCCAATTAAGAAGTAGGTTCCCATGCAAATTGTCATCAGCCACATCCAGCGAAATTTTTTGAGCTTGCCACGCTTGAGAGCATTTTCTGCTAGTTGGATCACCAAGCTGCTAGAAAGCAATACCACCGTATTAATAATAACGAAGGTAGACAATTCTGGGCCAGAAATACCGGGTGGAAGCCAATCTTTTGAGTGCGTCAACCGCAGAGCAATATATGTAAAGATGAAACTCAAAAAAATTAAGCTTTCTGACAGCAAAAACACGGTAAACCCAAACATCCCTTTGCCATGATGGTCTTCAGAGTTTCCACCACCATTTGGCAAAAAGCGTTGTAACCAATTTGGTAGGCGGCGATGCAACCGCTCAAAACGGATGGGACTTTCATCTATATGGATGGGGCGACGGGTCATAGGTTAGGGATTGGGGATTGGAGATTGGGTATTGAGAGTGCTGAGTTAAGAGTTAAGAGTTAAGAATTATTCTCCTTGTCCCCTTGTCCTCTTCTTTCTCATCCCTATTACACTGATTCACCGTTGTCGGAATCTTCGATAACTGAATATTTGGGATCGCCATAGTCGTAGGGTGGTTTTATCACTATTGGAATTTCCTCAAAGTTATTTGCTGGTGGTGGTGAGGTGGTTGTCCACTCCAGTCCCGTGGCGTGCCAAGGATTGTTAACTGCCCTTGGGCCATATAGCCAGGAACCGACAATGTTAGCAATAAAGGGCAGTGTAGATACTCCCAACAAGAAACCCCCAAGGCTAGCTATAATATTCAATCCCTGATACTGTGGTTCATAGGAAGCAATGCGGCGCACCATTCCTTGTAAACCCAATGGGTGCATCGGAAAAAAGGTGAGGTTAGCACCAATAAAGGTTAACCAGAAATGCAACTTACCCCATCCTTCGGCATACATTCTCCCAGTTATCTTGGGAAACCAGAAATAAATGGCAGCAAAGATTGCCATCGTGATGGTATTAAAAACAACGTAGTGGAAATGACCCACTACAAAGTAAGTGTTGTGGACGTGAATATCAAACGGGGTTGCGGCAAGCATAACTCCGGTAATCCCAGCGAAAATAAACATTGCCGCACCTCCCATCGCAAACAGCATCGGTGTTTCTAAATGCAGCTTACTCTTCCAAATGGTAGCAGTCCAACCGAATGCTTTTACACCAGTGGGTACAGCAACTAACATTGATGTAAACATGAAAGTCATCCGCATCCAGTCTGGGGTAGCACTGGTAAACATGTGATGTACCCAAACAAAGATGCTCACTAAAGCAATACCTAAAGTAGCAATAGCTAATGACCGATAGCCAAACAAGGGATTACGAGAAAACGCAGGCAGAACCTCCGCAAAAATCCCGAAGGCTGGTAGCGCCATGATGTAAACTGCTGGATGAGAGTAAAACCAAAATAGATGTTGATAAATTATCGGGTCGCCATTTTCCAACGGTTTGAAGAAATGCGTACCAAAATTCAGGTCAAATAACAGTAATATCAATGCACCTGTCAACGAAGGCAAGTTAATCAGTTGCAATAACTGAGCGCTGAAAGCTGACCAAACAAACACAGGCATTCGGAAAAATGTCATCCCCGGTGCCCGCATCCAAAAGATGGTAGTGACAAAGTTGACAGCCCCCATGATAGAAGAAATGCCTAGCAGCACCAAACTGACAATCCAAATCAATTCACCATTAATCGGTTGACCGGGGGGAATTTGCAGACTAACTGGTGGATAAGACCACCAACCGGACTGTGCTGGACCATTGGGTAGCAAAAAGCTAGACACTAGCAAAATACCAGCAGGTGGAATTATCCAAAAAGAGATGGCATTGAGCAGGGGAAAAGCCATGTCCCGCGCTCCAATCATCAACGGTACTAGGTAGTTAGAAATACCTGCATTAAAGGGGATAATCCATAGGAAAATCATGATTGTCCCGTGCATGGTAAACAAGCCGTTGTAGAGGGGACGGTCTACTACATTTAATGCCGGCGTAATCAGTTCAGCCCGGATGAGCATTGCTAACAGCCCACCAATCAGAAAGAAAATGAAGGTCGTCACCATGTACTGAACACCGATAACTTTATGATCGGTGCTGAAGCTGAAGTAGGGTCGCCAGTTATTTAGAGATTCGTTAGCCTCAGCTATATTTGCAGTAGAATCATGTGTCATTATTCACTTTCCTTTCACCTGTAATTATTGATGGTTGCGCTGGTGTGACAGTGTACCAGCTAGTTTTAAACCATGCCTTCGTCGTTTGTGTATGCTCGGCAACTGCTTGATTTGTTGCTGTTGGTTGTTGAGCAGCAGTCTGGGTGAGCCATTGGTTATATGCTTCTTGGGATTCAACGTATACATTTGCATCCATCAAAGCAAAGTAAGTACCGCTAAATAGAGAATCTTTTAAATGGTATTTACCTGTGCGAATGGGCGTTAGCACAATATCAATATTGCGTCCGGGGACAATATACTGCTGTAAGCGGAATTCTGGGACGTAAAAACTGTGAAGCACATCTTTGGCGTGCATATTTAGACGAGTCGGAAGGTTTACAGGTAGGTGTAATTCATTACTAGTGAGATTATTTGGATATTGGAAAGACCAATCCCATTGCTTGACAAAAACACGAATAGTTTCAGATGCTGGTTTGGGTTTGTTGTCACTTGATTCGGCGTAGGCTGGTTCTTCTAGAGGCGTATGCAAATGTACAATTTGCTGCAAACCTGTGATATCTAACTGCTGATAAATATTAAAGCCTTGGAAAGCAATCCACAATACCAGTAGAGTTGGGGTTACCGTCCACAAAATTTCTAGCCTGACATCACCTCTAGAGGGGTGTCCTTCACTGTAGTCTTTTGGAGATGCCCGGAAAAAAATTACTGAATACACCATCATGCCAACAAGCCCAAGGAAGACGAATGCTCCCACTGAGACTAAAAAGCTAAACAAATAATCTACCTTTTGTGCTTCTGCTGTAGCTTCAACAGGCATCCAAGAATACGCTTGCTGCCCAATCCAATGACTGAAGACAAGCAAAACTGCAATACAACCAGCTATTAGGAAATATTCTAAAAATCTAACCATAATATTATATTTTGTTTATTTAAGCAGTAAATTCGGGTCTTTGCCGTTTTTGAGTAACTCAGCAGCAGTAATGTGAATCCCGAACTGCTCTCCTAGATGCGCCCCTAAAGTTCCGTGGACAAAAAATATCCCCATCATTGCAATACCTGCTAACAAGTAGCTCCACTGCACTTGCCTGGAAGCATCTTGACGCCAGCGATAGCGTTGTAAACCTCTCCATACAGTCATGGCAACGATCATCCCCAACAGCGAAACACCGCCTAAACCATGCAATAGCATTGTCCAACCAGGACTCAACCCCCAATCACTTTTTTGATTCACTGCTGGGTTTGCTAGCAGTAGCTCAAAAAAACCAAATGCGACAGTGAAAAATGTCACAATAGCCGCTCCTACTAGGTTGTACCAGCCAACATCAAAGAAGCTAGAACGGATGGCAGTTAAACCCAAAAATTTCAATATTGGTCGTTCTATGGGAAAAATAGCTCCTGCTATATCAAATAAGATGGCGATGATGAACAAACCCAATGTCAGATGCACCAACTGAGGATGCATGGGAATTTCATAGGGTAGTCCGTTTGCACCCAAACGCAACCTCAAAGAGTCAATCAGTTGCGAGTTCATTGTGAAACTCCCTGCTTCATGGCTTCAACCACAGGCTCGACATGCAAACCATATACCCAAAACAGCTTGCTTCCTAAATATACTTGTAAGAATACCAGACAAATCAAAAACGTTGCTGCCCCAAGATAAGCAGGTGGTACTTTCCTTGAGTTGCGGTTACGAATTACAAAGCGCCAAGCCGTGATGGCAACAACAAGCGCCGCCAGCGACCAACCCATGACTGTGTGAAAATTCAGTGTTGGCTCAACAGATGCGTAATTATTTGCTAGACCTGCTTCAAATTGACCAAAGATAACTGCTAAGAAAATAGCTCCTGAAGCAACAAACATATTCCAGAAACTTACTTCAAACAACCGCACGTTGTGGGTAAAATACCCGATCGCGTCACAGATATACGAAAATAACACCATCGCAATTACAAAGTGGACGAGGATCGGATGTATGGGGTCTGGATATGGGAGATTTTGACTATTGAGAGAGAGGCCAAGCATCGTTTTTCCCTTAAGGTATCTACGGGCTATGATGACTTCTGTTAGTAAAAATAAAATTCAGTGTTGAATTTTTAAGTCTTTTTATTAAGAAAAATGTTATAAAAATAATAATCTTACAGAATATCTAAAAACTAGAAAAAAACATACTATCTTAGGGATGATTTCTCTAAAAAAGCACATTTTAATATCTTTGATCGTTTTGATTGTAAAAATGACCTGTGAAAAAATGTTGGGTTTCGTTCTTCAAACGCCATTTGCAAGGCTCGGCGGGAAACTACTTTCTTCGCAGTGGCTCCGCAACCTACGATTCTCTTTAACCGAAGCGTATTGTTGTATAAATTAAGCCGACATCAAAAATTTCAATTTTTATAAAATCTATTGTATTTTTAGAAGATAAGTGCTGCTAAACCAAATCTAAGTTGAGAACCGTAGTTTTCACCCTCTCCCTAAATCCCTCTCCCAAATCTGGGAGAGGGAGTTTGAAATTCTGGCTCCTCTTGGACTATATATGGGGGATAGGTTGGGGGATGAGGGCAAATCCTTTTGAAAACAGTTGAACTACAGGTTTCAAGATAGACGTGGTTTATAAGGATTTTAGGGACTGACAAGAAATAAATTATTCCAATAAACGAACCACTTCAGACAAGGCAGCGCGGTCTTGGGGGTTTCCCCCATGAGCGACTGCCGCACAGAGAACGCAGAGAGAAGAAATAGAGAGAGTTTTTGCGTCAGTTTTGGAACATTTTTTTATTTGTCAGTCCCTTGTTCAATAATGAAAATTTTTCTAAGCCTTTAGTTAGATATATTTATTACTCCAATAGTTAGAAGCGATCGCCACTACAAACCCTTAAAGTAATCCCATAATCTGATAAATTTGCGTAACAATTAACTATTAATTAAGTAGCAGTTAATACAAGTATGTGATAAATTGATTTAGCAAGCAATTTTGTGATTGAGGCTGTCAAATCAGCGATCGCTCATGATTTCTGAATTCTGCTGTAAGTTTTCGCTATCAGAGACACTCAAGCTCTACATTCTGAGGAAATATTATGAGCTATTCTCCTTACCTGCTCAAAGGTCAAAAAGCACTTGTAACGGGTGCTAGTTCTGGCATTGGTGAAGCTATAGCTCGCAATTTGGCTTTGTCAGGTGCAGCAGTAGCTATTAACTATAATTCTGAAGCCGAATCAGCCCAAAAAATTGTCGATGATATTAAGGCTGCAAATGGTGAAGCTTTCGCCATACAAGCTGATGTCAGCAAAGAAGACCAAGTAAAGGCGATGTTTAGCCAGACAATTGAGCAATTCGGAACGATTGACATTTTGGTGAACAATGCTGGTCTGCAAAAAGATTCACCTTTTATAGATATGAGCCTTGACCAATGGAATACAGTCATTGGGGTGAACCTGACAGGACAATTCTTATGTGCTAGGGAAGCCGCAAAGGAATTCTTGCGTCGAGGTGTGCAACCGGAGATTTCATCTGCCGCAGGTAAGATTATTTGCATGAGTTCAGTACATGAAGTGATTCCTTGGGCGGGTCATGTTAATTATGCTGCTAGTAAGGGCGGTATCAATATGATGATGAAAAGTATTGCCCAAGAACTTGCACACCACAAAATTCGCATTAATAGCATTGCTCCTGGTGCAATCAAAACTCCAATTAATAAATCAGCTTGGGATACTTCAGAAGCTGAGGCGAAGTTATTACAATTGATTCCATCAAAACGAGTCGGTGATGTAGAAGATATCGCCAAAGCAGCAGTTTGGTTGGCTTCTGATGATTCTGATTATGTCAACGGGACAACACTGTTTGTAGATGGTGGCATGACTTTATATCCAGGGTTTACCGAGAATGGGTGAACTACTCCTAGTAGTCTATCCCAAAAGTTTTCAGAGGTTCGTGGTGTTCAGATCCCCGACAACTTCTGCGAAGTCGGGGATCTCGCAGCCCCGCAAAATTAATGGGACAGACCACTAGGGACTTCCAAATAAAAAAATACCCCACAAGATTGGGTAATTTATTTCTTGGAAGTCCACTAGGCTCGACGGGCGATGTCAAAATCCTTTTGGTGTAAGGTTTCTTGCTTAGTTGTATTGCCTTTTGGTCGGGTAGAAAGCCCCATCTCCTTGAGCAAACGGTTAATGTGGCAACTGCTAACCTTAATTCCCAATTCTTTTGCCAAATGCTTGCTTAACCATTGTGCTGTCCAGCGTTCAAATGAATAGCCAACAAGGCGCGGACTATGACTTACCAATTCTTTCAAGCGAACGAGGTATTGCTCATTCACAGTTTTAGGGCGTCCCATCAAGCGATCGCTCCATTTGTGAGCTTGTCCTGTTTGGGCGATCGTAATCCAGTAGCGTGCAGTCTCTTGAGAACATCCCAAAGCTTCACAGATTTGAGCCTGAGATTCACCTGCATCGAAAAGCAGCATAATTTCAATGCGACGGCGGTATTCTGCACGTAAGTCGCTTCCTAAGCTTTTCAGTAGGTATCTGCGCTGAAACGGTGTTAAGCAAAGACCTGGATTTTCCATAATGATTCCTCTTGGTAGAACTTGCACTCTTTGGAAGTTCGTTTAGCTTCTTTGCGAACCTCTGCTTACTTCTCGGAATTAAAAGTCTATGAATTCTGCAACTTGTTACAAAAATTTATAATTATCGGATGAATGGTCAGAAGTTAGGCTTTTCAGGCGTTGATGCTGTGACTGGTCAAAAGCAGCGATAAAAAAGCGACGATGAAATCAAAGATATAGCTTCAGTATCAAGGTGGGTGACTTGGATTATCTCAGAGCGTCAAAACACTTTAATTTACAAGACAAAAATACCTTCAACTTGAAATTTAAAAAAATTAAATAATGAAAACATAAGTACTTGAGTTATGCGAATAAAATCAGTTTTTGACCGTTGATTTTATTGATTTAATCTCAGAAGATGTAAATGGAGTTAGACAATTGATTACTAATTCCACGCTCTAGTCTTCTGACAACAGTTCTAGAGATTTGTGCTCAGACACAAGGAACAAGGAACTCTAACAACACTAAAGGATAAAACGATGGAAACGCTCAACTATCTTCATAATGAACACCTAATTGTTGAATTGAAACCTGAAGAAGCAGAAACTATGGAGGGAGGAGTCTCTTTTAAAACGTACACGACTAAGGATGTCTCTACTTACCTAAACTTTCGTTCTGGACCTGGCACCAACTACCCCAGTATTGGGCGCTGGTTTCCTGGTCAGCTCTACAACTTGCAAGTACCAGCTATCGTGAAGAACGGATTCCGTAAATTAGCTTCTTCTCTGAATGTGTGGGTATCGACGCGGTACATCAAGCCGGCATAGGCAGCCCTCTTGAATAGCCAGACACTTAGAAATCTAAGTTAAAAGCTGAACATTAGTGGTTCATGTCATTAAATTTGAGAGGTTTGTAGTGAGCGATTTATCGCTGATTTTCAAGGGCTAGATCCGCTTAATACGAACTTTCATAAGCCATCAAAACTAATGACATGAAGCACTAGCTCTAATCTGAGCATAATAATCTGCTTACACTCGCCAAGACCATATACATGACACCTGTTGGGGCGTAAAACGATCGCTCCTACATGAAATTTTTTATATTTAAAAACAAAGTTGGAAAATCAAAGTATTTTTTATACAAAAGATTTGAATAATCAAAACATAAGTCCTTTAGTTATGCAAATAAAATTACTTTTAAACTCTTGACTTTATAAAATGAATCTCAGAATATTTAAATGCAGTTAGACAATACATCACTAATTCCACATCAACATCAATCTAGAAAAGGAAAGTGACAATGTTAAACACCAAAGAATACTTCAAACAAATTGATGCAACTCTTGCCGTTAAGCAAGTTGATAATAAGACTGCTGCTTTAGACTCTCTGATTGAAGATATTTCAGATGACAAGTCTGCTTCTGTAGCAGGAGGAGCCGTATCAAATTTCAGTGGCACAGTTAATTACGCATCTGGGATATTACCAACGGTATATAAAACTACCCGCCAATTCAACGACATTTCAATTCGACTGACTAAGAACCCTTACGACTTATACGTTTATGCCCCGCGCCCTAGCGGTGGTCAGGTCAACACTTATGACAGGTTTATTCCTGCAAACTACCGTGGTGTCATCACTGTGGCGGCGGATGTGAAAGATGGAACCTCTTTCCGGCTAGGCTTTTATTCTCCATCGTCCTTTGCTACGTTTAAAATAGCAGGGCGAATAACCTATTAGCAAGATGGTGTCAGGTTTTCGCTGTTAATCTTGTCCGACTTTTGCACCAACGAATTTAATTAGGTTGACCTAACTTACTCATTTTTAAGTTGAGTCAACACCTCTAACATTTTGAAAACTAGCTCTGGTCGGGGCTTTCACCCCGACTCACTTTCTCTTTTGTGTAAGTTCTAAGTTATGAAATACCAAACTGTACTTCAACACAGCGAAGAAGACTGTGGTGCTGCAAGTCTTGCTACTATTGCCAAACACTACGGACGCACTTTTGCCATTAGTCGAATGCGGGAAGTAGTTGGTACAGGATCGCGGGGAACCAGCTTGCTGGGGTTGAGCCGGGGTGCAGAAACTCTAGGATTTAATACGCGTCAAGTCAAAGCCTCGGTGCAACTACTTGAGCAATTAAATAAAGCCCCTCTACCCGCCATCATTCACTGGAAAGGCTACCACTGGGTCGTTTTATACGGTCAAAAGGGGAAAAAATATGTAATTGCTGACCCTGGTGTAGGTATCCGCTATCTCACCCGCGAGGAGTTGCTAGAAGGGTGGGGTAATGGCATCATGCTGCTGCTAACGCCAGACGACAGCCGCTTTTATCAGCAATCAGATGATAAAATTGGTGGCTTTGGGCGTTATCTGATGCGGGTTTTGCCCTATCGCGCTATTCTGATTCAAGCGATCGCAATTAACATCGTCATCGGACTGCTCTCCCTCGTTTCTCCCTTGATGATGCAATTGCTTACCGATGATGTACTCGTGCGGGGAGATACCCAATTGCTAACCGTGGTGGCAATTGGAGCGATCGCTATGAGTCTATTTAGCAGTGCGATCGGTTTGGTACAATCTCACTTAATTGGTCACTTCGGTCAAAGGTTGCAATTAGGTCTGATTCTAGAATACGGACGACAACTATTGCGTTTGCCCCTCTCGTACTTTGAAGGACGGCGCAGTGGGGAAGTAGTCAGCCGGATTGCCGATGTGAATCACATCAATCAGCTAGTTTCCCAAATTGTCCTCGGTTTACCCAGCCATTTTTTTATCGCCTTGGTTTCCTTGGGCTTCATGCTCTTTTACAGTTGGGGGCTGACTTTGGCTTCCCTTGCTGCCTTTATAATTGTCACCCTTGTTAACCTGCTTTTTCTCCCAGCTTTGCGCCAGAAAACCCGCAGTGCGATCGTGTTGGGTACAGAAAACCAAGGCTTTCTCGTTGAAACTTTTCGCGGTGTCCAGGTGCTAAAAACTACCCAAGCTACTCCCCAAGCTTGGCAAGAGTATCAGGCGAATTACGGTCGGCTTGCTAACTTGGGCTGGAGTACGATGAAGCTGGGACTTTACAGCGGCACTATCACCAGTATTATTTCTACTTTTACTAGTATTGCCTTACTGTGGTTAGGGTCATACTTGGTAATTAATCGCACTTTGAGTATCGGTCAGTTGCTAGCGTTTAGTGGGATGAGTGGCAACTTTCTCGGCTTTTTGGGTTCAGTCATCGGCTTAGTTGATGAGTTTATCACTGCCCAGATTGTCATCCAACGCTTGACGGAGGTGATTGATGCTACCCCCGAAGACGACAAAGACGAGAAAAAGCCTTGGGCAGAACTTAAGGGCAATATAGATATTACTTGCACCAACCTTAATTTCCACCACGCAGGTAGAGTTGACTTGCTGCAAGATTTTTCGCTGATTATCCCTGGTGGTCAAGTTATTGGGCTGATTGGTAAATCCGGTTGTGGTAAAAGTACCCTCGCCAAACTGCTTGCTGGTTTATATTTCCTCCAATCTGGCAATATCCGCTATGGCATCTATAATCAGCAAGACCTCTCGATGGAATGTCTGCGGCAACAAGTGGTGCTAGTACCTCAAGAACCTCACTTCTGGAGTCGCTCAATTATGGAAAACTTCCGCTTCAGCTATCCTCAAATAGCCTTTGAACAAATTGTGCAAGCTTGCGAGATTGCTGGTGCAGATGAGTTTATTAGTAAACTGCCCGATAAGTATCAAACTGTTTTAGGCGAATTTGGCGCGAATCTTTCTGGTGGACAACGACAAAGATTAGCGATCGCTAGAGCTATAATTACTGACCCGCCGATATTAATTTTAGATGAATCTACTGGCGCTCTCGACCCAGTGAGTGAAGCCAAACTCCTAGATAGACTGCTATCTCATCGGCTGGGCAAAACCACAATTATGATTAGCCATCGCCCCAAAGTCATCGGGCGGGCTGATTGGATTGTATTGCTGGAAGAAGGACGTTTGAAAATTCAAGGCACTCCAGAGGCTCTGCGCCATCAACCTGGTGAACACTTAGACTTTTTAGACGGCGTTGAGCCATTTACAAATGGTTTAGTGTCTAAATCCTCTAACTCTAACGGTAAATTCAGCACAATCATTAACTAAAATAGCATGATTAGCCATTCCAACTCAGACTACTTGCCCCCAATTCAAGACAACGAGTTTCTCCCGCCGCTTGGTCGTTGGACTACTTGGGGCGGACTAGTTCTTGTCTGTGCTGTGGGGTTAGGCGTTCCACTTGCCTCTATTACCAAATATAAAGTGACGGTTAAAGGACAGGCACTTGTCCGTCCTGCTGGGGAATTGCGGCTGGTTCAAGCTGCTACCGAAGGTCAGGTGACGCGGGTTTTTGTTGCAGAGAATCAAGTTGTCAAAAAAGGGGATGTCATTGCCACTATTGACAACTCGAAGCTACAAACTAAAAAAAGCCAACTGCAAAGTAACATTGGGCAAAGTCGTTTACAACTATTTCAAATCAACGCCCAGATTAATGCCATTAATAACCAGGTTTTAGCTGAAACTGAGCGCGTCAACCGGGTTATTGCTGGTGCTGAAGCTGAATTAAGCGATCGCAGCCGGAACTATCAAGATAAAGTTATTACTACCGCTACTGATGTCGAAGAAGCGAATGCAAATGTAAATGCAGCAGATGCTAGTCTCAAAGCTGCCCAGTTAAAGCGAAATCGTTATCAGACTGTAGCCAAAGCTGGAGCCTTGTCTCAAGATCAATTTGAGGAAGCACAACTAGCTGTTCGCCAGCAAGAACAAGCACTCTTAGCGGCTAAAGCCAAATTGCAAAATGTCCAAACTTCTATTAATCCCAGTAATGCACAAGTAGCGATCGCTTATAATCGCATTGCCCAAGAAAAAGCTACCGGTCAAGCCAACATTGCTACTTTAGATAAAGAACGCCTTGCTCTAATCCAGCAACGAATTGAAATCCAAAAACAGCTAGAGAGCGACAAGAGCGAACTCGAACAAATAAATATCGACCTCAGTCAGACTAGAATTACTGCCACAGCAGACGGAATTATTTCTAAATTAAACCTGCGAAACTCTGGTCAAACAGTTCCTGCTGGACAGGAGATTGCCCAAATTGTCCCCACTGATGCCCCCTTGGAGATTAAGGCAGCAGTAGCACTTCAGGATAAAAATAAATTGAAACAAGGCCAAACGGTACAAATGCGGGTTTCTGCTTGTCCTTATCCAGATTATGGGACTCTCAAAGGCAAGGTTAAGACGATTTCCGCCGATGCGTTCGCACCTCAAGGGAATGCTGCTAATGCCACCGACACAACATCTGTCAGCCAAAAGATGGCTGCCGTTGGTGGGTTCTATGAGGTGATAATTGAGCCAGAAACCCTTTCTCTAGGTAGGGAAAAACACCAATGTGCTATTCAATTGGGAATGGAGGGTACAGTCGATATTATTTCTAGAGAAGAGACTGTGATGCAATTCTTTTTGAGGAAGGCGAGGTTGATTGCAGACTTGTAGTGCGTTGGCGTAGCCCGCCGCAGGCATCGCAGCGTAACTATTCGTAACTATTTCTCGCAATCCTACCGTGCGTTTTCTATCTATCCTTATAAAAAGGTGTAGTTTTCTTGCTAGTTATTTAAGGGTTGCAATGTCTAGAATGAAGCGATATAGGCAGCATTGGCGCTGGAAATTCGCACTGGGAAGTTTTTTGGTGATCGGTAGTGCGATCGGCGAAGCTGTATTGCAAACATTCGCTTTCTCTTTTAATTGTGCTTTTGCCCAAATTACCCCCGATAGCACTCTACCCAATAATTCGAGTGTTACAACACAGAATAACATCAGTACCATTGAAGGGGGAACCCAAGCTGGAAGAAACTTGTTCCACAGTTTTCAGCAGTTTTCTGTTCCAACTGGCGGCACTGCAATATTTAATAATACTGCGAATATTCAAAATATCATCAGTCGGGTAACGGGTGGGTCAGCTTCTAATATTGATGGGATAATTCGCGCTAATGGTACAGCTAACCTATTTCTAATTAATCCCAATGGGATTATTTTTGGTCAGAATGCTCAATTGAATATTGGTGGTTCTTTTGTTGCGACAACAGCGAATGCACTGCAATTTGGAAATCAAGGTTTTTTTAGTGCTACTAATAAAAATATCCCTTCACCGTTGTTGACTATTAATCCTTCAGCATTGGTGTTTAATCAGATTAATCAAAACGCAGCGATTCAAAATAACTCAGTTGCATTTGCAGGACAAGATACAGCAGGCTTTGATGCATTTGGTTTACGAGTACCAGATGGAAAAAGTTTACTGCTGGTGGGTGGTAATGTCAGCATGGATGGGGGAGAATTAAATGCTAGTGGTGGACGAGTTGAGTTAGGAGGATTGGCGGAACCTGGTAGTGTAGCGCTGGGTGTAGATGGTGATAATCTCAGCTTGAAATTTCCTGAGAATGTTGCACGAACTTCGGTATCCCTTACTAATCTAGCTGCGATATATGTAGAAGGCGCTGGTGGCGGTAATATTGCAGTAAATGCCAGAAATCTAGAGATTTTAGAAGGAACTGTCCTAAGTGCTGGAATTGGGGAAGGTTTGAAGACATCTGAAACTGTTGCAGGAGATATTACGCTAAATGCTACCGGAGAAATCAAAGTTGCAGGTGGAAGTGATGTTCGCAATCTTGTGGGTTTGGGGTCAAAAGGTAATGGGGGTAACATTACTATCGATTCTGGTTCTTTCTCGTTACAAGATGGTGCTCAAGTTCAAGCCTTAACTTCTGGACAAGGGAATGCGGGGAATATCAATCTTAATGTAACTGGGAAAGTTGATATTGCTGGGGAGAAAAATGGTTTTTTTAGTGCGATCTTCAGCTTTGTGCAAACTGGGACACTTGGTAATGGGGGTAACATTACTATCGATTCTGGTTCTTTTTCATTACGAGATAGCGCTCAACTTTCTGCCTCAACCTCTGGACAAGGGAATGCGGGGAATGTGATAGTTCGGGCACGAGATGCTGCTTCTCTTGCAGATAATGCTTCCATCTTCAGCACAGTGGAAGCCGGGGGTGTAGGTAAGGGAGGTAATATCGACATCAATGCTGCAACACTATCACTAATTGATGGCGCTCAACTGCAAACTGTTACTAAGAGTGCATCTGCTACCCAGCCAGCAGGACGGGGCGATGCGGGGAATGTCAATGTTAATGTAACTGGGAAAGTTGATATTGCTGGGGAGAAAAACGGTTTTCTCAGTGGGATTCGTAGCTTAGTGGAAACTGGGACACTTGGTAATGGGGGTAACATTACTATCGATTCTGGTTCTTTCTCATTACAAGATAGCGCTCAACTTACTGCCTCAACCTTGGGACAAGGAAATGCGGGGAATATAAATGTTAATGTAACTGGGGCTATTAATATTGCTGGGGAGAAAAATGGTTTTGTTAGTACAATTTTCAGCACTGTCGGAACGGGGACAGTTGGCAATGGCGGTAATATTACTATCGATTCTGGTTCCTTCGCGTTACGCGATGGCGCTCAACTTGCTGCCTCAACCCTCGGACAAGGAAATGCGGGGAATGTGATAGTGCGGGCACTTGATGCTGTTTCTCTTGCAGATAATGCTTCCATCCTCAGCACGGTGGATTCTGGGGGTGTAGGTAAGGGAGGCAATATCGACATCAATGCTGCAACATTATCACTCATTGATGGCGCTCAACTGCAAACTGTTACTAAGAGTGCATCTGCTACCCAGCCAGCAGGGCGGGGCGATGCGGGGAATGTCAATGTTAATGTAACTGGGAAAGTTCATATTGCTGGGGAGAAAAACGGTTTTGCCAGTGGGATTCTTAGCTTTGTGCAAACTGGGACACTTGGTAATGGGGGTAACATTACTATCGATTCTGGTTCTTTCTCTCTAAGTGATGGCGCTCAACTTGCTGCCTCAACCCTCGGACAAGGAAATGCGGGGAATGTGATAGTGCGGGCACTTGATGCTGTTTCTCTTGCAGATAATGCTTCCATCCTCAGCACGGTGGATTCTGGGGGTGTAGGTAAGGGAGGCAATATCGACATCAATGCTGCAACATTATCACTCATTGATGGCGCTCAACTGCAAACTGTTACTAAGAGTGCATCTGCTACCCAGCCAGCAGGGCGGGGCGATGCGGGGAATGTCAATGTTAATGTAACTGGGAAAGTTGATATTGCTGGGGAGAAAAATGGTCTTATCAGCGGGATTCTTAGCTTTGTGGACATTGGGACACTTGGTAATGGCGGTAACATTACTATCGATTCCGGTGACTTCTCATTACGCGATGGCGCTCAACTTGAAGCCTCAACTTCTGGACAAGGAAATGCGGGGAATGTGACAGTGCGGGCACTTGATGCTGTTTCTCTTGCAGATAATGCTTCCATCTTCAGCACATTGGAAGCCGGGGGTGTAGGTAAGGGAGGCAATATCGACATCAATGCTGCAACATTATCACTCATTGATGGCGCTCAACTGCAAACTGTTACTAAGAGTGCATTTGCTACCCAGCCAGCAGGGCGGGGCGATGCGGGGAATATAAATGTTAATGTAACTGGGAAAGTTGATATTGCTGGGGAGAAAAATGGTCTTATCAGCGGGATTCTTAGCTTTGTGCAAACTGGGACACTTGGTAATGGGGGTAACATTGCTATCAATTCTGGTTCTTTCTCTCTAAGTGATGGCGCTCAACTTTCTGCCTCAACCCTTGGACAAGGAAATGCGGGGAATGTAAATGTTAATGTAACTGGCGCTATTAATATTGCTGGGGAGAAAAACGGTTTTGTTAGTACGATTTTCAGCACTGTCGGAACGGGGACAGTTGGCAATGGCGGTAACATTACTATCGATTCTGGTTCCTTCTCATTACGCGATGGCGCTCAACTTGAAGCCTCAACTTCTGGACAAGGAAATGCGGGGAATGTGATAGTGCGGGTACTTGATGCTGTTTCTCTTGCAGATAATGCTTCCATCCTCAGCACGGTGGATTCTGGGGGTGTAGGTAAGGGAGGCAATATCGATATCAATGCTGCAACATTATCACTCATTGATGGCGCTCAACTGGCAACCAGTACTCGTGGTGCATCTGCTACCCAGCCAGCAGGACGGGGTGATGCGGGGAATATAAATGTTAATGTAACTGGCGCTGTTAATATTGCTGGGGAGAAAAACGGTTTTGCCAGTGGGATTCTTAGCAGTGTAAAAACTAGGACAGTTGGCAATGGCGGTAACATTACTATCGATTCTGGTTCCTTCTCATTACGAGATGGCGCTTTACTTGAAGGCTCAACTTTTGGAGAAGGGAATGCAGGCACAATTAAAGTTAATGCTGCTGATTTTTTCACCATTTCTGGCAAGAGTGCCAACTTTACCAGTGGCTTGTTCGTTAACTCCGAAAGTACGACGGGTACTGCTGGAGATATTCTTGTCACCTCACCTAGAGTTACCTTAGATAACGGTGGCAGACTCAACGCCCAATCTGCATCAGGTAACGGTGGCGACATCAACTTACAAACTGATTTACTTCTTCTCCGTCGTGGCGCTCAAATTTCTACCACCGCAGGCACAGCACAAGCTGGTGGTAATGGTGGCAACATCACCATCAAAGCCCCGTCCGGCTTCATTGTTGCTGTCCCAAGCGAAAATAGCGACATCACTGCTAATGCTTACACAGGCAACGGTGGAAGAGTAGATATTCAAGCCTTTGGTATTTATGGCATTCAACCCCGCCAGTTCCCAACTCTCTTTAGTGATATCACCGCTAGTTCTAAGTTTGGTATAAACGGCACTGTAGAACTTAACACGCCGGATATTGACCCTAACGGTGGCTTAGTTAACTTGCCAACCGTACCAGTTGATACCCAAGTAGCACAGACTTGTACCGCAGGTAGTGCTGTAACTAAGAGCAGTTTTACAATTACTGGACGCGGCGGCTTACCACCTAATCCGGGTGAAGCCCTCAACGCTGACGCAGTGCAGGTAGATTTGGTGGGGAGCAACCGAGAAGTAGGTAAACCCTCTACTCCAGCAGTTTCCACAAATTCGATTAAGCCAACACCAACTCCCATAGTAGAAGCTACTGGTTGGGCGATCGCTGCTAATGGCGATATAATTCTCACTAGCTCTGCACCCACCCTCACACCTCATTCTTCCTGGCAGAATCCAGCCGATTGTCGTGTGTTTAATCAACGTCAGGGAGGTTGAGCAACTTACACTGTCTATTTTTAGTAAAAACGCGGTGCAAGTGGGGGCAAAAACATGACAATAAAAAAATCTAGATTACGGAAAATCAAGCGCCTTTTAAGTGTACTGCTGCTTTTGGCTATGTTCTTAGGCGCTCTTTTGTTGCCCCCTACTTTCGCATCCGTAACTGCGGAAAACTCTAGTGTTCAAAGCTTGCTAAATGCCAAAAACTTCCTCGAGCAGGGCAGTAAATTTTATGAAGCCGAACGGTTTGCTGAAGCTGCTACTTCTTGGCAACAGGCTATCTCTGCATTACAAGCTAATGGGGAGGAATTGAGGCAAGCGATCGCACTGGGTAATCTCTCATTAGCTTATCAGCAATTGGGACGGTGGTCAGAGGCAGAAACTGCGATCGCTCAAAGTCTCAACTTATTACAAACTACTCAAAATATAGACACCAAAGACTCTTCGCAAATTCTAGCCCAAGTTCTAGATATCAAAGGTCGCCTGCAATTGGCTCAAGGCAAAGCTGAAGATGCCTTAGATACTTGGCGAGTATCACTTGACATTTATACAAAAATCGGCAATCAAAGGGCGGTTATTCAAAATCGGATTAACCAAGCCCAAGCTTTGCAAGCTTTAGGGTTTTATCGGCAAGCCGAGAAGACATTAAGAGAAAGTACCCAGATTCTCCAAAGTCAACCCAACTCTCCTGTGAAAGTCGCAGCTTTGCATAGTCTTGGCAATGTCGTGCAAGTCACTGGTGATTTAGAAACATCTCGGCAGATATTGCAGCAAAGTTTAGAATTAGCTTCATCGTTGCCAGATCAAAAAGCGATCGCTGATATTCTCCTCAGTCTGGGTAATACAGCCCGTGTTCAGCAAGACACGCAAACAGCTATAAAATATTATCAACAAACTATCAAAACTGCAACCTCACCCACTACACGCATCCAAGCTCAAGCCAATCAACTAAGATTACTGCTGAAAACTGAGCAATTGTCAGCTTTCCAAACATTGTCCTTCCAAATTAAAACTCAGCTTAACGACTTACCCATTAGTCGGACAGCAATTTCTGCGCGGATTAACTTTGCCCAAAGTCTAATGCAATTCCGAAAAAAAACCGCCGCAGACACGGACTCATGGTTGGATATTGCCCAATTACTAGCAACTGCTATTGAGCAAGCAAAAAGTTTACAAGATAAACGCACCCAATCCTATGCTATTGGTGTTTTAGGCCAAGTTTACGAACAAACTCAACAGTTGTCTGATGCTCAAAACCTCACCCAACAAGCCTTGCTTATTGCTCAAGATATCGATGCTAAAGACATTGGCTATCAATGGCAATGGCAACTAGGACGTTTACTTAAAACTAAAGGAGATATAAAAGGAGCAGTAGCAGCTTACACAGAAGCAGTTAATAACCTCCAAACCCTCCGCAGTGATTTATTTGCTGTCAATTCTGCGGTGAAATTTTCCTTTCGAGAAGAAGTTGAACCGGTTTATCGCCAGTTAGTTGATTTACTTTTGCAATCTCAGGGTAATCAAGTTAGCTCAGAAAATCTCGCAAAAGCCAGCAATACAATCGAATCACTCCAAATAGCAGAACTAGAAAACTTCTTTCGCAACAACTGCTTAAATGCTCAAATCCGTAATCCAAAAAAAGATCCAACGGCAGCAATTATTTATCCATTTATTTTACCAGACCGACTAGAGGTGATCGTTGAGTTGCCTCAACAGCGTTGGTTGCACTACACTACTCCTGTAGTTGAAAAAGAATTGGAAACTACTTTAGCGCAACTACAAGAAAATCTACCCAAACCACACACGCTGCGACAGGTTCAATCTTTATCCCAGAAGGTTTACAAATGGCTGATTCAACCTGCTGAAGCTGCCTTAGCTGAAAATAAGACTCCTACTTTGGTGTTTGTGCTGGATGGTTGGTTGCGAAATATTCCGATGGCAGTTCTCTACGATGGCAAACAATATCTAGTTGAAAAGTATAACATTGCACTCACCCCCAGTCTGCAACTGATTGAACCCAAACCATCAAAGAAGGAATTAAAGGTAATAGCCGCAGGATTGAGTGAAGCAAGTTCAGGATTTTCTGCACTACCCAACGTCGAACTTGAATTAGAACAAATCCGCTCTCAAGTCCCTAGCAGCATCCTTCTGAATCAAGAATTTACCAGCAAAACTTTGCAAAACCGGATTAATTCTCTATCTTTCCCTATCGTTCATCTTGCAACTCATGGTCAGTTTAGCTCCAAGGCTGAGGAGACATTTATTGTTGCTTGGAATGAGCGTATTTATGTGAAAAAGTTAAATGAGTTAGTGCGAACGTTAGAGCAAAATAGACCCGAAGCGATTGAATTGCTCATCCTTAGTGCCTGTCAAACAGCCGCCGGGGACGAACAAGCTGCACTAGGAATTGCTGGTGTTGCTTTTCAAGCAGGAGCACGCAGTACGATCGCTTCTTTGTGGAACTTGGATGATGAGTCTACTGCTGTGTTGATGAATCAATTTTACCAAGAGTTAGGCAACAAAAATCTAACTAAAGCTGAAGTACTCCGTCACGCCCAGCTAGCTCTTTTGCAAAATCCCAAGTACAAACGTCCCAGGTTTTGGGCCCCCTATGTTCTTTTAGGTAATTGGCTTTGAGCCATCACCACTTGAAGCGGTGGGATTCACGCTAAGAGTTGGAGTTAACTTTTTGTCCATTTATTTATGCAGATGCGATTGTATCGACTGACAATGCCATTGTATCGGCTGACAATGCCATTGCATCGACTGACAATTCGATTGTATCGGCTGGCAATGCCATTGTTTTGACCAACAATTCGATTGTATTGGGTGACAATGCGATCGCATCGACTAAGAATGCGATTGATCGCATCGGCTGATAAATTTATGTAAAGAAATTAGCAAGTTTTGCGTAAAACTAACGCGATCGCAACTGAGAATTATCCAGGGGTGACGCAGTAATACACACCTCGACCCTAACAACTACGTTCCTGTAGAACTTCAAGCAAACGCGAGGAGCGTCTCGTAGAGAGGAAAAATTAGGAGTGTGTATGCAAGCATGAACCTTCAGCATCGCTGCCTTCTCCCTTGGCGTTAGCCTCTCCCTTTGGGATTCGGAGAGACGCTAAAAGCGATCTGCCCTCTGCCTTTCTTTGTAATTCTTAGTTTTAGACCAAAGTGCTGTAGTCCAAAGAGCCATCTGCAAAGATAAAATTCTCAAAACCTGTTGTGGTCAGTGTAATAACATTTCCATTGTTATTGAAGCTGATGTTAGCTGGGTTTAGGGCATTGCCCGAAATTAGACCAGAAAAAGTGAGTTCAGAACGATTGAAAGCACTGAGGTCTAAGGTGTCAAAACCTTTTCCACCATCCACAGTCCCAGTACCAAACCCTTTGAAGTAGTCATTTCCAGTGCCTAGATCAATGTTGATACCGCCACCAATAGTAACTTTTTGTTGAACTCCATTGATGGTACTGGTGGATGTAATTTTGTCATTGCCATCGCCAGTCTTGATAGTTCCTTTTCCATAAATGCCATAATTCCCATAATTACTACCAAATTTTGCTGTAGCCTGTCCGGTAAGGATGTCACAACCATTGCCAGTATCAATTACTCCATCGTTGGAGATGCCTATGAAGATGAGGTCGGGGATTAAACCATTGCCATAACCAGTAATTGTGTCGTTACCCTGCCCTGTGGTGATGGTGGCACCTTTCATGTTCTGAATGCCAGTTCCATCATCAATTTTTTCCCTATAGATACCAATAGAAGTGCCAGTGCCTATGATCGTGTCTTCTCCGTCTCCGGTATCCAGTTTCTTACTGTTAATAATGCCAGTTCCACCAGTACCGCCGATGCCAAAAAAGCTGTCAAGGTCAGTTCCCGTACCTGTACCAGTGCCTGCGATCGTGTCATTTCCGGCCCCAGTATTGAGATTACCATTATTGCTGATGCCAGTCCCTACACCGCCATTGCCGGGTTCTAGAATATTATTGGCGGGAATCCCGGCAATACCGATGCCTGTGATCGTGTCTTTTCCGTCTCCGGTATCCAGTTGCCCAGTGTTGCTGATGCCAACCCCATCTCCACCCATGCTGCCATAGCGAGTCCCACCACTAGTGCTGCCCTGACCAGTGCTAGTGATAGTGTCATTGCCCAACCCAGTATTCAGTTTGCCACTGTTACTGATGCCAGTCCCAAATCCACCGCCGCCGCCAATGGAGAATGGACCGCGGCCGCTTGCGCCGTTGCCGCCAGTGCCATTGCTGATGATAGTGTCATTGCCCAACCCAGTATTCAGTTTGCCACTGTTGCTGATGCCTGTCCCTACACCGCCATTGCCGCCACCACCATCATTAGGAGGGGGCACATCCGCGCCGATGCCTCCAAGACCCCCAATACCGTTGCTGATGATAGCGTCATCGCAGGGCCCAGCATTCAGATTGCCATTATTGCTGATGCCGATTCCAGCACCGCCTTCGCTGCCATTGATGTCCTTACCGATAACACCATCAGCCCCTTTACCGCCAGTGCCGTTGCCTTTAATGGTGTCCAATCCTAAGCCTGTATAAATGAAACCTCCAGTTAAAATATCAATCCCAATTGCTGGAAATTTATTTAAATCTTCCCCTACTATTGTGTCCGAACCAGCAGTGCCTGTGAAATTGGGTGGAACCGTAAATCTAGGCATAATCAAAATCCTCTAAATTTAGATTAGTACTGAGCTTCTATACATGTAGGTTAAAAAATAATACCAGATACTGCATCAGTAAACCAAAAAGTTTTTTAGAAGCCTTACCATCTGCACATTTCTTCTTAGCCACCTACCTCGCCAATGCCATAACCCTGTTGGGTGCGATCGCATCAACTAACAATTCGATCGCATCGACTAACAATTCGATTGTATTGGGTAACAATGCGATCGCATCAACTAACAATGCGATTGTATTGACTTACAATGCCATTGCATCCATTTACAATGTTATTGTATTGACTTACAATGCGATCGCATCAACTAACAATGCCATTGATCGGCTTACATAATTTACAGCAGTCTTCATGTCTTTAGACCACACTCTTGATTTCTCTGTGCGCCTGGAGCGGCTTTGCGTGAGATAAAAAAGATGTGCTACATTTACCCGAAAATAGCTGTAAAAGCCTCCTGTTAGCTTTAGAGTTGTAATGGGCATATTAAATGTATACTTTATTACGGTATACATATATGCCTACCCAAGATACAACACGCCGTTTGCCTCCTCAATCAATTAGTCAAGATATTAATTCATTGCACGGTTTTCAAACCATCAGCACATACAATACAACCCGTGCTGATGCCTCTGCTGCAAACTTACAGCAAGCTTATCAAACTATGTTGAGTTTTCAACAAGCCGAAATTGAGAAACTAACTTTATACCGTGCTGCGGCTGATGCTGCGCGATTAGCAGAATGGGAATTTCACAATGCTGTATTAGCTATGAAAGAAGTTGTGCGCGGGCAATATGGGTCCGACAGCGATCAAGCTCAAGCAGTTGGACTGAAGAAAAAATCAGAGCGCAAGCGTTCTAACCGTAAAAAGTCAGTTGCGGCTGTAAGTTAATCAACTCAACCATTGAGTCAGTGTAGAGCATCGCTGACCTTTCTCCAAAAGCGATCGCTCTTCACTGCTAATTCTGGCGTTGCATAGTTGCGGGATTTATCTCGCACAAAGACAAGGCAGTGCGCCCTTGCGGCTCTGCCGATAGCCAAGCAACTGCCGTGCAAAGGAAACTCTATATAAATCATCCCACATTTATGCAACGCCCTAATTCTCTAAATTGCAGCACTCCACCTTTGGTTCAGTTGCAAAATCATTCAAACCAACAGCTTTTAACAGCGCCGTCCAAGAAGTATCTTGCGAATTGGTGCGACGCAGTTTACTAGCAACGCTCAACGCATCATACCAAATACCATTAGCCGCATAAAGGTTTACTTGCTGGCGTGGTGTTGCTTTTTCTAGTTGAGTTTTCAAAGCAGGCTTTAGTTGCTCCCGTTTTACATAGCCTTCAACATTAGCAATAATTTGCTTATCCTTCTGACAGTAGATGTTAAAATACCATCGGTATTGTTTGCCAATCTCTAAAGGTGCTGCTTTTGAGGGCAAACGAAGGTTTACTACTCCTGGTGTCCCCGTTAAAGAAGTTTTGTAAATAGTCTGATTTTGTGCATCATCTTCTAGCACAAGCTCTCCAGATACATAATCGGATGCATAAGGAACATAGAATAAGAAAGTAGGATACTCTGCGATCGTTGTGCCAAACACCAATTCTGAATTTGAATAAACAGGTACTAAAGCTGTGAGCCGCTTTTGAGAAGATGTCAGAAGCTTATTTATATCCTGCTCACAACCACGACTACCTGCTTCTGCTCTCTTACCTGGTTCCCCGATGTCTGGCGGTGGGGGTGGTGCTGCGAAAATCAATGATTGGTTTAATTGTCCGTTGGAATTTGCAGGCTGTGCCTGCACATCTACAGAGCTAAGGAGTATTAAACTAACAGTGAGCAAAATTTGAATCTTTTGCACAGATAACTTCATTTTTATTTATGCCTCAAGTTGTAGCTGACAATTCAGGTCATCTGGAAAACCTCACTTCTATTTCTCTCTTTCTTTGAGGAGATACTTTGAATTTTCCCACTTAGAGTGTCGGAAAGGGGGTTAGGGGGTTAGGTTAATCGTTAGCTTTTCCACATAACGGACTGACAAGAAATAAATTACTCAAATAAACGAACCACTCCAGACATAGAGAATACAGAGGAATAAGCAGGAGAGAGTTTTTTCGCTAGTTTTTTGGGTATTTTTTTATTTGTCAGTCCCTTGTGATAGGTAAATTGCCACTGTGCCGCCAGTAGCCACTAAAACCAAAGCTGACGGAACTAGCGGAACCCAAATCCCTTGGTAAAAGAGAATTAAGCAAAAAACGTATAAGACTCCAAGTAAACCTCCTCCCGCCAATACTAAATATAGTCTTGAGCGATCGCACCAAGCGATCGCCACTGATCCGGCATAGCCGACCGCACCTCCAACTACCGACCAACTCCAAACCCACAAAACTTCCCCCCAAACAGGCAAAACTGATATCAAAGGTCGCCCATCCATAACCGCACTCACCAACTGACTCACCATTTGTGCTTGCAAAATTACCCCTGGTATTTCTTCGGAAGCCTGCCCAGTCATGTAGGGGGTAGCACTATAATCACGAAAGCTTTGGGCAGTAGTACCAATGAGAACAATTCGACCTTTGACTTGTTCAGCATTGACTTTACCCCTAAGAACATCTGTGAGTGTGACTTTAGGAGCAATTTCTAAAGGAGAATTTTCAAAAGAGCGGTAATTGAGCAATATTTGGTAGCCCCCTGTATCCGCTTGTTGATAGCCACCTTTATGAGGCTGCAACCGCTTAAAAACGATGTTGCCTAACTGCAAATCCCCAGAATCATTGTATTTAGCAGAGATACCTTCTCCCTGCAAGTAGTGGAATGCCAGTTGGGCATTAAGGGCGTAGCGTGCAGTACAAGGGGAGGTTACATCTGCTGGTTGCATTGCCAATAAATGACGACGCAGAACGTGGTCTTTATCTGGAATAATATCACTAAATCCTTGGCGTTCTAGCGGAACCCCTAAAGGAGGTGAAATTCCCGGACGGTCTTTTGTGAGTTCTTGAACTTTGCAAATTGCAAAAAGTCTGTCATCTATTTTCAACCTAGTCGCTAAAGAAGCTTGATTGAGTTGTGATGACTGATCGTGATAAATATCCAAACCAATGGCTTTGGGTTGGAACTGTGCAAGTTTTTCCAAAAGTCTGGCTAGTGCTAGATCCGATAGCGACCCTCTTCTTTCCTTTTGCTCTGGTAACTGAAAATCTTCTTCGGTAACAGTGACTATCAACAGACGCGGATCTTGCTTTTCTTGGGGACGCGATCGCATTAATTGATCGTAAGCTTGTAATTCCCATGTTTGCAATCCTCCCATTTGCCGAACTCCTAGCACGCTGATGGTGAAAATCACACTCATTAGCAATCCCTTTATCAGTAGGCGACTGTTAAATTTAATTCCCGGCTTTGGCCAAGTCATCGATACAGCAGCAGGATTTTCACAAATTATCGGTAACCAACTTGCCTCTGGAAATTTGTCCTCTAATCCTTGCAGTTTTTCTCTGGCAGTGCGAACTGCAATATATAAAGATACACCTGAAGAAAAAGCTGCCAGAAAATGCTTTAAAAATGCTTGCGCCACAAGATCGGGTACAGGTTCCCGCATCACAATAATTTGGGGAATATGTAAATCTTGTAGTTCTCGCGCTAATCCCAATCCATCACAAGAGTTCAAAATCGCCAACTGTAACCCATTGGTAACAGCATTTCTCAGGGCATATTTCAGGTCTGCAATTGTTAAACTATCTTTGTCATTAATATAGATACGAGCAGTTTCACCCTCGCTTCTACTATGACCAGCGAAAAATAAAATGTTCCAAGGTTGATTCCACAACTGCTCGTTAATTTGATCGCGTTGGGGCTGTGTCAAAAAGGTTGTGGCTGCATTGGGCAATTTTTTTAGTAATTCGCAGTCTTCGTCTATATTAATACCAGCTTTATCGCCCAAAATCGCCAATATTTTGATTTTATGTCTGTAGGTAGATGTCTGCAATGCAGTTACTTGTTCTGACTCTGGAAGACTCAAAGCTACTTCAGCTTTGGTGTAGTCCCGATCGAGCAAATCCCATAGATGCCAAGGAAGTTTCTCTAGCTGCATAGAAGCAGTGCGAATCAGCACTCGCACTTCCTCATTGGGCATTAAGTATTTAAGCAATTTTTCCCGAATCCGCCAAAATGACTCTGACTCTAGCCAGTGGTTTAAGTGCGATCGCAACTCACAAGCTTTGTTTTGACAGTCATCACGCCGTTGGGTAATAGAACCATCGTAAATAATTTTTTTGGCTTTGATGCGGCTATTTCCTAGACTACGATAAGTTGACCGCCACTCGTCAATTGCTTTAGCTATTTTTAGATTGGGAGGTAAGTAACCAGATGTTTCTATGCTGGGGCGTTTGCCATCTTCTCCAATCTCCAGCGTTACCCGCACCCCTAACTCCAAATCCCCATCTAGCTTTAGAACAACTAACTTTCCCATTTGCAGCACCCCTATTGTTTTCGCTTCAGATGAGAAAACTTTCTATAACGCTAATATTGCCCAAACCCAATTTAATACTAAGTACATCTACTTGTTTTCTCCAGCCGTTAATCATAAAAGACCTCGAATTCAAATGCACCAACTTGCAAATCTGTATATATCTCATGTATAAATTGCGATTTTTAGACAAACTAAGCACAATTGTTACAAAACTTTTCGCTCAGACATTAAAGAAATGTATGTAAGTACAGTGTGAGCCTTCTTGCGATGGTAAAGGCTCCAATCTACCATTATATTTTTTCAAGAATCATTCTCTATTTTGTGGCATAAATTTAGTTAATGCGGGTGATATCTATACAGCAGCATTGAACACTAAGAAGTTCCTTATGAATAAATCCAGCTATCAGCTAGACAATTCTCCTTTAACATTACCGATTTCCCAATCAGCTCGCATAACTGCCCAGCAATTTGCTAACCAGCAGCCAAATTCTGAAAAAGCAGAGCAAGTTCGGCTGAATACATTGGCTGTGTGCGTGGTGAATGACTATTTAGCAATGATGGATATTCCTACTGACCTGCAAGCTAGTGACAGCTGGAACCCCATCATGCGTCTCTGTGGGGATGTAGCTGACTTAGAAATTCCCTCAATTGGTCGTCTGGAGTGTCGCCCTGTGCATCTGCATCAGCAGATATGTTCTATTCCTCCAGAAACCTGGGAAGAACGCGTGGGTTATTTAGTAGTTCAAATTGATGAATCGCTTCAAGAAGCCAAGCTGCTTGGTTTTATCCCTAGTGTCGAAACTGAAACGCTGCCTTTAGCGCAACTGCAACCATTGGAAGCGTTTATTGACCATCTGGATCAACTGCGCCAATCCCCAAATCCACTGGTGAATTTAAGTCAATGGTTTGCTGGTATATTTGAGACAGGTTGGCAGACTGTTGAATCCCTATGGAATTTGCCGGAACTCAGACCAGCTTATGCCTTTCGCAGTGCTGATACTGTAGAAATAAATGCCCTTAACCTAGCAGAATCAATTACTAAACGTGCAAAACTGATTGATTTGGGTATCCAAATTCTCAACCAACCCGTCATGTTGATTGTGCAAATCAGCCCAGAAAAGGATCAGCAAACCAGTATTCATCTACAATTGCACGCTACTGGGAATCACATCTACTTGCCACCCGGAGTTCATCTCACTGTTTTAGATAGTTCGGGAACAGTATTTCTAAATGCTCAATCTAGAAGATTAGATAACTACATTCAGTTGCAGTTTCGCGGTGAACCTAGAGAGCAATTTAGCGTCAAGGTAGCCATAAATGATACTAGCATTACCGAATATTTTCGGATTTAAAACATCTAGCTATCTTCCCTCTTTGTCGGTAACTTATTAAGTGTTAATTGATTAATTAAAAATTAAAAATTCAAGCCAGCTTTTGGGGATTTTGAAAAAAATCTGTAAATGTTTGTAGAGCTTGTTATGAGACATGAGAACAGGGCATGGTTTCGTACAGAGGGATAGCGACGGTCATGGGTAAGTTAGTGGTTCTAAAATTCGGAGAGGGTAGTTTTGAGCAAGGGTTTGCTGTCACTCTCGAAATTGGTGAAGAACGCGAGCGTGCTACAGCAGAAGTTACAGGGAAACTACCTTCATTTCCCGAAATGCCACTCTATTACAGTCATTGGCAGTCTAGTTATCGGCAGATAGGCAATCGTTATCGTCTTCATGCTGACGAAATGCAGGTGACGAATGTATCCATGATTCAAGACTGCGAAAACGCTTCTCATATTTTGCAGGCCAGCTTTAATACCTGGCTACGAGCAGAGGAGTTTCGCCCTTTGAGGGAAAAATGGTTAGAAAAATTGTCATCCACCGAAGAAGTGCGGGTGATTTTGCAAACAGAAAATAGCCAATTACAGCTATTACCTTGGCATCTGTGGGATTTGTTAGAACGCTACCCCAAGGCTGAAATCGCCCTTTCTTCACCATCTTACGATCGCATTCAAAAACCAAGCACAAAAAATTCATTAGTCAACATTTTAGCGATTGTGGGCAATAGTCAGGGAATTGACACCCAGGCCGATCAAGCTTTACTGCAACAGTGTAGTAATGCAGAGGTTACCTTTCTGGTAGAACCACAACGTCAGGAATTGACTGACCATCTTTGGGGAAAAAACTGGGATATTCTCTTTTTTGCTGGGCATAGTTCTAGTAACAAAAATGGAGAAAGCGGACGAATTTACCTGAATAAAACTGATAGCCTCAGCATTGGCGAGTTAAAATATGCTTTGAAGAAAGCCATTGAAAAGGGCTTGCAACTAGCTATATTTAACTCCTGTGATGGATTGGGATTGGCGCGAGAACTGGCTGATTTGCAAATCCCTCAGATAATCGTCATGCGTGAACCTGTCCCAGACCTGGTTGCCAAGGAGTTCTTAAAGTATTTTCTCGAAGGTTTTGCCAGTGGCAAGTCTTTATATCAAGCGGTACGCCAAGCGCGGGAACGGTTACAAGGACTTGAGGATAAATTTCCTTGTGCGACTTGGCTACCAATAATTTGCCAAAATCCCGCGCAGATACCACCCACTTGGGATGAATTAAGGTCTACAGAAACTAAAAATACGCCAAATTTAGCTTTGTCAATCAGACACAGATTGACAACAACTTTGTTATCTAGTTTGGCGATTACAGCCTTGGTTTGTGGGGCAAGATTGGTGGGATTGCTGGAAAATCCAGAGATTGCAGCCTATGACTTGATGATGCGTCAGCGCCCTGCACAGGGACTTGATTCCCGACTGTTGATAATCACAATTGACGATGATGATTTGGCAATTCAAAGAAAAAATAACGAGGATTTGATTGGAGCTTCCATTTCCGAAAAATCTCTCAACAAACTCCTGGCAAAACTGAATCAATATCAACCTCGGGCGATCGGCTTGGATATCTACCGTGATTTTAAAGCCAAACAACCAGATTTAATTACTCGTCTGCAAAAAACTCAGAATTTGATTGGCGTATGTAAAGGGAGCGATGTCACAGCAAATATCTCAGGCAATCAGCCACCGCCAGAAATCCCCACAACAAATCTAGGATTCAGTGATTTTATTCACGATCGTGATGGAGTTATCCGTCGGCATCTTCTGTTCATGAACCAAGAGGTGACATCGTTGTGTCCTGCTTCCTTTGCATTTAGTCTAAAACTGGCATCCTTCTATCTGCGCCCTTCAGGAATTGAACCCAAGTTCACCCCTGAAGGGAATTTGCAGTTAGGTAAAACTATTTTTGAGAACCTGAAATCTCGTAGTGGCGGCTATCAAAATATTGATGCCAATGGCGGTCAAATCTTACTCAATTACCGTTCCCCAAAACAAATAGCCCAACAAGTGAAGCTAACCCAATTTTTATCTAGTCCAATTAACCCCAGTGCTATTAAAGATAAAATTGTTTTGATTGGTGTGGTGGCAAAGGGGGATTCTCCAGACACCTGGCCTACACCCTATGGCATTCCTTTAGATGAGCAAATGCCTGGAGTGATAGTACAAGCGCAGATGATCAGCCAAATCCTTAGTGCAGTGCAGGATGGGCGACCATTGCTGCGGGTTTGGTCATTTTGGGCTGAGGTGGCCTGGATTTGGGGCTGGTCTTTGATCGGGGGAGTTCTGGCTTGGCGAAACCTTTCCTTACCTTGGTTAGGATTGGCAGTTATTATTACCTTTAGTGTTCTATATTTAGTTTGTAGTCTATTAATTTTGGGTGCTTGGGTGCCTTTTGTACCTTCGGCTTTGTCGTTGGTTGTCACGGTTGGCTTGCTCTCAATATATACAACAATAAAAGCTCGGGTGAGTGGGTAATAGGGCAATACACTTAGTTAAGAAAATTTATACATTTAGGCAGTTAAGGGAAAATAATCTGATAATTGGATTGGACAGAAAAATTTGGATAATTTAATTTTTGAAGTTCAATAGGGAATGGGAAAGATTATTTTATAAAATTTGTGGATAACCAGCAGATAAATCTACAAAGTTTGCATACTTAAGGGAAGGTTTTTATGAAGTTAAATTCACAACCGATAAAACGGTTTTTAGTACTAGCTTTTAGCTGTACCATTTTACTAGTTAGCCTGACTCCAGTACTGGCAAAACCAACTCTTGATTCTTCAGCTAGCGACCGCGCTGGTGTTAAAACTAACCTTGCTCAAGCCACAGCCTTTAATGAACCCACACTTCCATCGGGTCCTGCTCCTACGGGTCGCGTTCGTGGTGGAGCGAAGCGCGGACCGATATGTCCAGTTACTGTTACTAAACCTGACCTAACTGCTTTAGTGCCTTTTACTGAAGAAGCTAACTCAGTGACTAATGTTTGGGGACAGACAACCGTAGAACACCCAAGTTGGTTTTTCTATGTGCCGTATACCAAAGATTTGCCCTATGAAGTTGAATTTGTGCTGCAAGATCAGGACTCTAACGAGATTTACCAAAAAGCGATCGCTCTCCCAGATAAAGCAGGAATCATCCGCGTTTCTCTACCTACCAATGCTCCTGCTTTGGCGCTAAACAAACAATATCGCTGGTTTTTAACCGTTAACTGTGACCAGCAAGTGAATTCTTCCCCGATTTTCGTCGCAGGAGTAATAGAACGAATCGAACTAAAACCAGCCGCTCTCAAAGAGCTACAAACCACAGAACCTCTAAAGCGCTATGCTATCTATGCCCAAAATGGGATATGGTATGAGGCACTGATGACACTAGCCCAACTGCGCGATCAAAATCCTAAAGATGCAGCACTAGAAGCAGAGTGGGAGAATTTGTTAAGCAGCATCCATTTAAATGATATTGCAGCAGAACCGATTATTTCGGAAAAACCTTAGAGGATGTTTGAAAAGTCGAAAATTATACTATAAGCCCAGCTTCTATTCCTCTTATTGAAAGGTCGAGAGGGTTTGTAAACCCACATTCCCTTGTAGGGAAGGGTTGCTCAAGGGGTTAGATTTCTGAGGACTAGATGTTAGTAATAATACTTTTCAAACAATCTCTTAGGAAGAAGAATTAAATAACATTTATATCCCAAGCTTACCTCAGCCTCAATGCCTCTCCGATATATTGGAGAGGTATCGTGATAAACCAAATCTTAGTTGAGAACCGTAGTTTTCACCCTCTCCCTAAATCCCTCTCCCAAATCTGGGAGAGGGAGTTTGAAATTCTGGCTCCCCCAAATCTGGGAGAGGGAGTTTGAAATTCTGGCTCCCCCAAATCTGGGAGAGGGAGTTTGAAATTCTGGCTCCCCCAAATCTGGGAGAGGGAGTTTGAAATTCTGGCTCCCCCAATCCCAAATCTGGGAGAGGGAGTTTGAAATTCTGGCTCCCCCAATCCCAAATCTGGGAGAGGGGTTGGGGGATGAGGGCAAATCCTTTTCATCATGGAAGAACTATAGGTTTCAAGATAGACGTGGTTTAATTGATGAAGTTTTGCATTTTATTTAATCCACGTTCCTAATCTTCTTTTTGCAAGATATCATCATCAATGCGTCGCTCCCGATTAATATTGGGATTTTCTGCTGTCCAATTATCATCTGCTCCCAGAGAGTCAGGAAGCATCACAAGCTCAGTCTCTTTTGTATGGTCATTCCCCCATTCATCCAAAACATCTTTTATCAGTACTTCTTGCAACCAAATCTTAGCGACAACAGTCAGGGGTAGAGCCAGAAATAATCCTAAAAAGCCGAAGAAAGTGACGAAAAATAGTTGGGCAATTAAGGTGATAGCGGGTAGCAATGAGACTTGATGCGCCATGACAACGGGCGTGATAAAATTACTCTCAGTCTGTTGAATAAAAAAGTAGAGAATTAAGACAGCGATCGCTTTCCAAGGTTCATCCAAGAAGGCGATCGCCATTGCTGGTATTACACTCATTGTGGGGCCTAGATTGGGAATTAAGTTAAAAAATCCCGCTAAAACCGCTAAAGCCAATGCTGCCTTGACATGCAAAATTGATAAGCCAATCAGACTCATTAGCCCTACTACACAGATGGCAATAAAAGCGCCTGTAATCCATCCCTCCAAAGAGACTTCACATTTATCTAAAATTCCATCTACCCGCCGTCGATAAAATGAGGGGAAAAGCCGCACAAATACTTTGCGGTAAGCCACAGGATCGGCTAACATCATTCCTGTTAAAACCAACACTAGCAAAATCTTGAGGACAACTTCCAAAGAGCCAGATACAAAGGCGAAGGAGTTTCCCAGCAGGCGATTGACGATGGGCTGTACTTGTTGGATGAGGCTATTGATATCTGGGATGTAAGGAACTAACTGGTTAGGAATACGAGTTCTCAGGGCATCAATCCAGCCATTAAAGCGCTCAAACCCTTTAGGAACCTGATTGGTTAGTTCTTGAAACTGCTGTGCAAATGGCGGTACAATTAGCCAGAAAAAACCCACAATACCTGCAAAAAAGATAGCTACTGCGAGGAGGACGGCGAATCCACGCCTCATGCCAAAGCGTTGGAAGCGTTTCGCTAACCGATTTAAGGTGGTGGCTAACACAACTGCGGCAAACATGAGCAAAAGCACTTCCTTAATTTGCCACAGGATGTATAAAGAAAGAAGTATGGCGATTAAGCCGATCCATTGACCGAGGTTCACAGGCTGACTCCCAACGGTTGGCGAGATGCAATTTTTTGGTAATTCAGCTAGATTAACCGATTTTAGTCACTTGTGCGTGGATGCTTGCCTTGTTAATTTTGTTTCTGTGCTTGGAATCGCCACAGTAGCGCGATCGCTATAATTACAATCGGCAACAATATTATAATTAGCGCGTTGGTTGCTGTCGCCGGAATTGATAGACTTGGCCCTGCATATTTAATCAATACAGATAACAAAGCCGAGAGTAAAAGCAGTTTCAGAACCAATCCTAGTTGATTTTGCATAAAAGTACAGCATACAAATTTTTGTGGTACACACGAAGCGCTGTACCGCCCAGTTTCTACAATAAACCTACATATACAATCCTTTGCAACTTTCTTTGGGAAATGCGAACGCTTTATTTACGTCAAACTCAACCAGCCAAAAACTTGTTCTACAGTCAGTTCCAATTCGATACCCTCAAGAATGGGTAATTTATCAGCACCTTCGTATAATTCCAATCGCCCTCCAGAAAAAAGCCCTAGCACACTTTCGTCTTCTGGGTTGATTAACCAGCCGAGTTCAGTACCATTGTGCGAACAATGCAATAATTTACTCAATACTTTTTTTAACCTTTGGTCTGGGGAAAGAATTTCAATTGCCCAGTCGGGATGAATATCAAAGCGGTTAGCAATTCTGCCAGATGAAGTTTTAAGAATTCTATCCCAGCGAAACACAGACACATCAGGGACGATAGAAGCACCGCCAAAGGTACAACGCAGTTCTGAGAAAGCGTAAGCAATTTTTTGGCTTTCAGTTACGTTATTAATGACATTACAAAATTTAGTCTGTAGTCGGCTATGTTCACCTTGAGGCATAGGTTTTTGAATGATTTCTCCATTGATAAAATCTGATGCTGGTTCAGTTTCTGGCAGTTTGAGGAACTCGTCTAAAGTTCGTTGGGGTTGAATTGCGATCGCCATAAGTCAATAGTATAGAGGGGATAGTTTTATTATGGGCGTGCGATCGCCCAATATAGTTCGGGTAAGAGAAGAGACGCGATATATAATTTTCGTTATATATATCGGAGAGGGATTGAGGGTGAGGTAATGCTAGGGACATAAATTGTATGTTATTTAATTCTTGTTCCTTAGTTGATTGCTAACTTACAAAGATTTTTGCAGAGAGTGCGATCGCTATCTAACAAATATTTTTCCCTTGCCACCCTAATTACGAATTACGAATTACGAATTACGAATTACGAATTAGTCCTCAACCTGCCGCAGTTCCTCCAATTCCTCTGGCGTGAGGGGATTATTTCCTGACTTCAGTGCTTCTATCCAGCGTAGCCGTCGCTGCTTGACATAGTAATCAAGTGCGCCACTGTCTACAGCAGCCTGAAAGTCTTCTAATGCCCCCGCCAAGTCACCAGTTAGTACTCTAGCTAGCCCTCGACTGTCTTGATAGCGTTTATTATCAGAGTCTAAAGTAACAACTTTTTCACAAACAGGAAGAACATTTTTAGCATAACCGTGTAAACAGCCAACCCAGCAAATGCTATTCCAAAATTCAGCAGAGTTTTTCAAACTAGGGTCAAATGTTTGGGCTTGCTTGAAAGCTTCCTGTGCTTCTTTAATTTTGCCTTCTCTAACCCAACTGATGCCCTGACTCAAGGCAACCGCAGCCGCAAAAGCTGAATCTTGCGTCAATGGAGATACAGCGACTGCTTCATGCAGCCCTTTGGCATTGAGCCATTTTGTGTTACTGTTCCATACCACTGCTTCGAGGTTAGCATCGCTAAGGTTAGCTTGGATGAGGTAGGCATCGCTGAGGTTGGCATAGCTAAGGTTAGCTTGGATGAGGTAGGCATCGCTGAGGTTGGCATAGCTAAGGTTAGCGTTCATGAGGTTGGTTTGACTGAGATCAGCACCCTTGAGGTTAGCATCGTCGAGGTTTGTCTCACTGAGGTTAGCATTCCTGAGGTCGGACTTGCTAAGGTCTGCATCGCTAAGGTCTGCACCGCTGAGGTCGGCACTGCTGAGGTTAGCACTGCTGAGGTTAGCTTGGATGAGGTAGGCATCACTGAGGTAGGCAAGGCAGAGGTTGGCACCGCTGAGGTAGGCAAGGCAGAGGTTGGCACCGCTGAGGTTGGCACCGCTGAGGTTGGCACCGCTGAGGTTGGCACCGCTGAGGTTGGCACCGCTGACGTTGACACCGCTGAGGTCGGCATCCCTGAGGTCGGCACCCCTGAGAAATAATCCTAAGTTGTTTTTAAAGGCAAAGATACCCAGGCAGTGACTATAGCCGATAATTCCGAGCAAGCGTTCTGAGTCAAATTCATTACTATCAGGTTTACCGCAAGAGTGAAAGCTAATTTTATTTTTTAATTCATCTTTTATTTGGGCATAGCGATGCAACTCTAAAAGCACAATCATCACATTCAGCCCTGTACACACATCCACCTGTCGCAATCCCAAGTGATTTTCTCGGTCTGGTACTTGCTCCCGCAATTGTTTTTTCTTCATCTGGGGCAGATTTACATCTTCTGCATCAATAAATTCCCCATCGCACCAACGAAAGTAGAAATCCTCTAATCTTTGGAAGAGTTGACACAAGCGTTCTCCATCGTGAAATTCTAAACTCTCAGCCAACAATCCCATCAAATATTCCACGATCGCAGGCGTTAAATTACCATACCCCAATAAATCGTAAATTTGCCTTTCCATTGCGAATGTACTAACCAAGTCTTCTTCGCGCTGACGCTTGCTAACTTTTGTTGTCCAATCCACAAAGCTTTCTAGTAACCGTTCTGCAAATAAAAACTCGCTAAAACTCTTGTGAACAAACTCAACTGAGCCGCCTTTATCGCCGGAAGCTGGTTTAATATAAAATGCCGTCAACAAATTATTGAGTAGCTTGTCTTGTTGATTTTTTTGGGAGCCATTTTCCTGTCTGGCATCCTGAATTAACTTTGCAACTGGGTTTTGGCTGTTTTTGAGGCGTGTTTCTAACATCGTCACTCTCGCAGATTCATTCCCAGACTGCACGACACACAAAGCGGCTTCGGTGAGAAACTGCCGCAAATCTTCACTTTCAAATCCAGTCAAGCGAGAGTTATCATTCTGATTTTCACTCTCACGCTGTTTTTCTAATACCCACTTTATTGATTCATCATAGATGCGGATTTTTGCCTTAATACCCTCTGCGCCTGCAAACATTTGGACGTTGAGACGCTTGTCTCGGTGCATCCGCGCCAGTAAATAAAGTAGTAAGGGTTCTCGTGCTAATTTATTTTTGACTTCATCAGGGCAAGCCTGTAAAAATTCTTCAAACTCACTCTTGTTAACTTGAGCCGCAACTGCCCATTTTTCCAGCCAGATTTGCTGAATAGAGTCATCCATTGGCTGAAGTTCGACGCGCTTCAAGCTTTTAGTTTGTGACAGGAAGCGTTCATTTCCTTGCAGCGCCAGGGGACGACCGGTAACTAAAAATTGATGATGGCAAAGGCGGTCTTTTTGAAACTGTTCCACCTGTTCTAAAAATTCCTTCAAGCCGCCAGTTGCTCGTCCTTCCAGCAACAACTCGTCAAACCCATCCAGTAAAAACAAAAAGCGAGTATTTTTATCTGTCAGCCAGCCGGAATCACTGGTGACAAAATCAAGATGTTGTAAATAGTTCTCTAAAGTATCAGTTAAATTATCTTTTAGTACGCGCAAATCTCGCAACCGAATCAAAATTGGGGTAAAACTGGGATGTAATTCTCGCTGTACCCAAGCCGCAAACATCCGACAAAAGACACTTTTCCCCCGTCCGGCTTCGCCCTGAATAAACAAAACTTGTTTGTGTTTTGTATCTGAGTCATTCAGTATATTCTTAACCCACGCTTCCAGTTCCACATTTGCATTGTCTTTAGCATCCAATTCTTTTACTTGCAAAGGTACATACAAATCCCGAAATGTAATATGGGTTTCATCAAAAATGTTTTCTTCTGGCTTTGGTTTAATTACCTGTTCCAAATAATCTTCAATATTCAGATTTTTCTCTAGCTTTTCTTTTCCTCCGGCGCTATACCATTTCCAAAGTTTGTCCGCTTTATCCCCGACTTCTACCAATGCGTCTTGCATATTTTCATCGGTGTGACGCGCTACTCGTTCAGTTAAGATTTTTGCTTCTGTTTCATCTAATCCCGCCTCTTGCAAGCGTTGCTGTAAAATCTGATTAAATGATTCTGCTAGTTGAGATTCATGGAAATAGAGAATAGCTTTTTTCACTTCCCGCGCATCAAATTCTTGCTCACCTAATTTCTGAATCTGCAAAGCTAAAGCATCAGACGCTGGAAGGTTTTGATCAATTTTCTGGAGTAATTCCAAATCTTTTTTGACAATATCCTGAAAGCTATCTATGTAAGCAGCCTGACTAACTAGCAGCACACAGTTTTCTAAACTTGGCTCTTTGTTGGTTGCATCAATAATAAACTTTAGGATGGTAATGGCGACGGGTGCAAAGGGAATTACTTCTTTAGTAATTTGACCAAGGGGAGAATTAAATACATCTAATAGCGACGAAATTTGTTCTACATAAGGTTTGAAGTTTTGAATATTAGACTTTTGCTCTTTGATGGCTTTTGCCAAATCAAGCACAGCTTTAGCAGCTTCGGCTCCAATCTTTGTTACCTCTACGCCTTGTCCCCAGTTTAAATCTTGAATGTTTTGTAAAAACTTCCAGAGTTTCGTCATCGCCATAGACTATTCTCCAATAGCATCAAGTTGGTAAAAATGCACTTGTATAGCGCTTATCGTTTGTATGCACTAGATTTTGACCTCACTTCTATTCCTCTCTTCCTTTTAGGAGAGAGGCTTTGAAATTTACTCCCCAACGCTACAAGGGTTGGGGGTTAGGTTTATATAGGACTCAACTGAGAACCGCTATATTACTTAACTGCTATATAAAACCTATATAAGTATAGACTTTATTTCTTACTTCGTAGGGAGCATGGGAGCGGTTAGCCCTCTGTAAGCTTTCACGATGAAGCCAACCGTGATAAATTAATAGCTGCATTCAGATCACGATCCATAGTAGGATCGCAGATACCACATTTATAAACTCTTTTTTTGAGTGGCATATCTTGAATATGTCTACAGTTAGAACAAGTTTTGGATGATGGATACCAACGATCTGCAATTACTATCTCGCAACCGAACTTTTTAGCTTTATATTCCAACTGTCTTCTCAACTCACCAAACCCACAATCAGATATTACTTGAACTAGCTTATGGTTTTTAACCATATTAGCTACTGCAAGGTCTTCGATAACTACTATCGCGTGGTTTTTGCAAAGATAAGTAGTTATTTTATGAAGAGTATCTTTTCTGAGATTTGCTACCCTAGAATGATGTTTGGGACTTCCAAGAAATAAATTATTCCAATAAACGAACCACTCCAGACACAGAGAACGCAGAGAGAAGAAATAGAGAGAGTTTTTGGGTCAGTTTTGAAACATTTTTTTATTTGGAAATCCCTTTAGCTAGCTGTCACTTGGCTTTATGTTTATTAGCAGAATCATTAGATATCTCCGAAAAAGAATGTAGAGACGCGAAATTTCGCGTCTCTACAAGGGTTTCATCCAGTTCAAAGACTCGTTAACGGAGATAAAAGGTGGATTCATCCAGTTCAAAGACTCGTTAACGGAGTTCAAAATGGATGAACAGACGCGATTAATCGCGTCTCTACTAACTGCGTTGCCAAATTTTAATTGTTTTATCCAAACTCCCGCTAACCAACATCTCACCGGAAGCTGTGAAGGCTAATGCTGTAACTATATGAGTATGACCTGTAAACGTACCCAGCAATTCCCCGGTTTGTAGATGCCACAACTTGATGGTTTTATCAGCACTACCGCTAGCGATAATTTGTCCATCGGGACTTAATGCGATCGCATATACTCTATCTCTATGCCCTTTAAGAGTATGCAGTAATTCCCCACTCTCCAATTGCCAAACTTTAATCGTTTGATCCCAGCTACCACTCACCAGCATTTTACCATCTGCACTAATCGCCAAAGAACGAACGATGTGAGAATGACCCATGAGGGTATGCAGTGGTTGTGCATCCTTTAAACTTTTGACTCCCGTCTGGGGTAAGGTGCGCCAGACTTTAATTTTGCGATAGCTACCTGTAACCAAGGTTTCCCCGTCTCGACTTAAAACTAGGGAATGAGCAGCTGTATCATCTAAAGAGAGGGCGATCGCTACCTGACGTTGCATCAAATCCCAAAACAGAATTTTTCTATCATCTCCGCCTGTCGCTAACATTCTCCCATCTGGAGTAAAGGCAGCACACCGCACTACCCCATTATGTTTGTGCAAAATATCTATCAAGTCTAAAGCCCCTACATGCCAAAGCTTAATTGTGGAATCTGCACCGCAACTAACTAAAGTCTGTCCATCTGAACTAAAAGCCAGGGAATTTACTTCATCCACCAGCCCAGATATTACCCAAGGATACTCTGATAATGTATCTATTAATTCACCCTTGCTTAAATCCCAGAGTTTTGTCTCTCCCCGACTACCACTTGCTAATATGGGTAAAGCTTTGCCATTATTACACCCGGAACTGAAAGCTAGGCAATTAATGCCTCTGTTGTGTCCTTGCAAAGTTTGCCAGCATTCCCAGTCACCGACTATATTCTTGAGGCAATGCTCTGATGGTAGAGTTTGTATTGTATGTGCGATCGCTAAATCATTAATTAATGGCGACGTGTCTTTTTTACTAATAAGTGATTCTAAATACCAACCCAACCCCCCCGCATACAACAAGTTACTCGGATTAATGTAGAGTTTTGGTTCATTAAGTTCAATTTGATTTGCAGGTAAAAAGCCTGTAATTATGCTCTGTTTTTCGTCGTATCCTAGCTTCGCTGTAGATGGATAAAACAAACACAGAAAAATTAATACTTGGTGCTTTATTAAGTCTTCTTGAGTAACCGACCACCTAATTTTGTCTTTCTTAATACCATTAAAACTTTCTCCATCAGCAACATAAACTTGAATACTCAGCTGAGGATTATCTTTTAGTACATAAGAAAATTTGCTTTCGCCACCCAAATTTCCCTCATCATCTAAAACCATGTTTTCCACAGTATCTTGTGATACCTTTTTTACCAATTTACCCAAACGTTCAGTTATCACCCCGTCAACAAGATGCTCCCGTAAAAGATAATCTTGGGCTTGTTGTTGGAAGTATTTGGGAAAAGGTATGGTGCAGTCAGGAGGTTCAGGATATTCAGGCGGTGTCGGCGGCGGATTTTTGGCAAGAACTTCTGCTTGTTGGCGAGAAAGTTCTTGGAGTCTAGCCAATGGCTCGCCCCAAATAGCCATAATTTCAGTGTGACAACCTTTTACTTGACTTTCTAGCAAAGATAAGTCGTAAGTTTTAGGTTTTTTCACACGTTGAAGGAAGTCAGCTTGTTGAGATTTGAGTAAGCTAATCCAATCCATCTGCATTCCTGCGGCAAACTATTGCATACCTACGGTAAGCTATACCAATGCAATTACTCAAGTTTATAACCTTAGTTAATTAAAAATTCAGTAATTTTAGTAGTCTAATAAAACACAGCAATTAGCAGATGTTTTCGGGAAAGATAGAGATTATTGCACTTAGACATTTCATAAACTGATGCAGTTGAAGTATATAGAATTAAATGATGTCAGTCAATTCTAACGGAGAGAGAGAATAAGATACTGTTTCCTTAAAAACAGTTATAGCTGTAAAGGAAAATTTAAAGTTAGACGGATTTAAAAGGTTGCTGTCACGTTAAGTCAACAAATCCCTACACAAAAAGAACCTAGTGGTCTGTCCCAAAAGTTTTCAGAGGTTCGTGGTGTTTATTCGTGGTGTTTAGATCCCCGACAACTTCTGCGAAGTCGGGGATCTCGCAGCGCCGCAAAATTAATGGGACAGACTACTAGTAGAGAAAGGCGAAAGTAAACCACCCATTCCCAATCAATGAAACCCTTGCGGTATAATAATTACGAATTATTTTAACCTTTGCATTTTGCTTGTCTGGATGTAGTACTTACATCTACGAATTAGGTTGCCAAGCGTTGCCGAGGTACGAATTATTTAAGCACGCCACCGGAGTATTTGACCCTTGACAGGGTTCACAAATTCTCGTCCTTCTGCGACAGACTTGGCATACTCTCGCTTTAACTGGTAATACCACTGCGCCTGCATATCTGAGTCTTTAATCAGCCGTAGCACAGGATTATACTTCAAACCAATCTGCTGCTTTTCTACAACCGTTCGGTCTTGACCAATGAAAGTCCGCGCCAGCAGATGTAGCAGTGGTTTGAAAAATCCTACCCAAGGAAGTGTCCAGTAAAGAGCAAAAGTTACCTCCGTTTCTGTGTCTGAAATGGGTGTAACTGCGGTTAAATTCACGACTCGATGGTTGCCAATTGTGGTTTCTTCGATTCTGACTCCAGGTAAACGAAAAGATATCTCCGTTTCCGGCACACCACCGCCAATCAGCCAGTATAATCGACCCCCATTCGCTGGTAATCGGTGTCGTCGCATCGTAAAGCCGTAGGGCGAAGCATCGAATTGCTTCACTTCTTCGTGCAGTTTTTCACTTCGCCACCACCAAGCGCGATGAACATAAGGTGAATGAGCAGGGTCCATCAGACCTACCACTGCATGATCTATAAAACAAGGGAATTTTACCACCTCTACGAACTGGTGAGAGCGATCGTCAAACCCTGGAATTACCGGAATCTCCATCTCCGAAGCAGGTTGAGGGTTATCGAGATCGGCTATATATATCCAGATGTTCCCTTGGGCTTCTCGGACTGTATATGAATGTACGTCAAAGCGCCTCAAATCCATCTGCTGTTCCTCTACAAGAGATGGAATCGCAGTGCAGCGCCCAGCCGGATCAAAACGCCAACCGTGGTAACAGCATTCCACTTCTTGCCCATTGAATCTACCACAACTCAAGGGGACACCGCGATGCGGACAAATGTCCGTCATCGCAGAGACTTTACCATCCTGGCTGCGGACTAGCAGCACCGGTTCTCCCAAAAAAATGCGGCTGATCATCATACCTGGCTTAATCTGATTACTAGGCAGAGCATAGTACCAAGTATTACGTAATACAAAGTTATCGTTATTTTTCATCACTAATTGCGTCTGCCTTTGTCACAACGAAAGTTCTGGTTTGTGGAAAGGAAGGTTATGCTTGAGAACATTCTTTTAGGGTTTTAATTGCTGTAAGTAAGTGGGCGCAAATAATCATCACTAGCTCGTAGTTGCGTTTTAGCGCTAAAGCGCAACTACGAGCCAAATACAGAGATTTTACTTTTCGTTAGATAGTTTGGTTTTATCTTGCCTACCTACTTAGGTAATTCTCTCAGATTTAGGTTGCTCTGGGAGAATTGTACGTGTGAAGTTGGATTATTCGCCAAAAATTTGGACAAATACCGTTCTTTTGCGCGGCCCATCCAACTCAAAAAACAATACAGATTGCCAGGTTCCCAGAGCTAATTTACCATTCACAATGGGGATTATCTCACTAGTTGTCAGCATCATTGCCATTAAATGAGAGTGAGCATTAATCGGTTCATCTTCGGGGACATCTCTTAAATGCAAGTCATTATGCAAATAGCTGTCTGATTCAGGTGCTAATTTTTGCAAGAATACTTTTATATCTTCTAACAATCTGACTTCATCTTCGTTGATAGCTAAAGCTGTTGTTGTGTGTTGAGAAAATACTAAAACTTGTCCATTTTTAATTGATGTTGAAGCAAGAAAATCTTGAATTTGTGGTGTTATATTATGAATATTAATTTTTGGTGTAGTTTCAATTTCAATTAACTTATTAATAATTGGCATCTCTTCAACTTTATATTTGGGATTACCGACAAGATTTCCTTGTCTATCTACTTACCTGGTTTTAGTATCCCTTAATAGGGGACAACCGACTAGTACACCTTGCTTGAAAATAAACTTCTCCCACATTGTATGTTTGCAACAATGTCGGAGTATGTCAAGTTTAAATTAGACATCTCCGATAATGAATGTAGAGACGAGAAATTTCGCGTCTCTACAAGGGTTTCAGGTTACGCATATTTAATTTCTGGAGATGTCTGTTGATGGGTCAACAAGTTTAGTTTGTAGTAAGGACTTTAGTCCTTATTTTCTAAGCACTAAAGTCCTTACTACAAACCCTCAAAAATACCTTGACAAAGTAGTAGGAGTATGTACAGGAAGAGGCAGGCGGAAGGGGGCTTTTTAGCTGGGGGAAATGACTCCTTTCTCTTGCTGTGGAAATGAAGGGGGGAACATGTTCTTACGTCCCCCACTTCTATTAAGTGGCTCTCGAATTGATTGGGGCGAATCCCAATTCTTTTTTATCCCCCTTGCTCCCTGCTAAGAGATCCCCTGTCTCTTGTTCAATCAATCGAAATCTGTTGAGGTCCACTTGCTTTGCCATTATGTGCATCTGTTGTGGTGCGCGTGTAACTATTGGAGCGGATCTGTTTATCCAGCCAGCTTTTTACGGGATCTTCTGCAAGATTGAGCCGAAGCACACCAGAGAATAACCCACCGACAAATGAGGCTGGATGCTGGATAAATTCTTTGAATATAGGTGACAATTCATTAATGAACATTTAAAGACTCCTGGCACTGCCATAAAAAATTATTACTTCTTAATTGATCGTAACTTGTTAAGCAATATATGGTTTAGGGTAACGAAAGATACAAATTTTTTTAGAGTTATAGAACTTCATTGCTTGCCGATGCTCTGCCAGAGTGCTATAGGTATAACCAATATTGTGAAGCGTTGTTGCCTCACCAGAGCGATCGCTCATTGCTCGGCGTGTCAAAAGAACTTGATAGTAGAGCAATAGCGCTTGTTTCGGTTTTCCTAAATCACTATATATTGAGGCAATATTATTTAAAGTGGTTGCTTCACCAAGCAAATTATTTACAGCTCGTTGAATTGGAAGCGCTGCTTGAAAATATTCTAGAGCTTCCTCAAACTTGCCTAAGACATTATAAACAAAACCAATACCATTTAGGGTTGTTGCCTCACCAGAAAAGTCACCTAACAATCGCCGCATCCTCAAAATTTGGTGTTGTAGCAACAATGCGCGTTTCGGTTCTCCTAACCAGGTATAAATTAGTGCTACATCATTAAGAGTAGAAATTTCACTTTGAGTATCTTGCGATCGCCTGCATATTGGTAGTGCTTGGTCAAAATATTTTAACGCTTGCGAAAAGCGTCCAAGACGGCTGTAGGTAGAGCCGAGATTGCTAAGTGCAATTGCTTGTGCTGGTGCGTTGCCAATTTCAACAGCAACCGAAAGCGCTTGATGAAAGCGCTCTAATGCTTTTTGAGGTTGCCAGCAACTTAGGTGAGCTAAACCAAGGTCATTTAATGTATAGCCTTCTCTGGCTCGATCTGGAATTGATCTAGCCAATTGGATTAGCTGGTTTGGCAGGGTTTCAAATTTATAAAACGGAATCGGTTAACCCACGCTACATTCACCTACAAAATTTACTATCAGAAGGGAGATGGGAAGACGCTGATCATGAAACTGCTGACAGGATGTGGGAAGTTGCCGGCAAATGGGAAGAACGCAGTCTTCAAGCAAAAGACTTTGAGAATTTTTCGTGCGAAGACTTACGTACTATAGATAATCTCTGGACAAAATACTCCAAACAACACTTTGGTTTTAGTATTCAGAGCCGCATCTTCCAATCAAGTGATGTAAAGAATGATTTTTTTAAGTTTATGAGTCAAATTGGGTGGGGAAAGTTAGATGAGAAGAGTAATGTTTTTTACTACGTGCCAAAACCTGAATATTCTCTTAGCGCTCCAGAAGGAGAGCTCCCCTGGACAGTAACTTATCAGGGTAGTGGTGATCGTAACGCATATATATCTAGCCCACATTCCGCACTTCATCCTGTAGTACATATACTGACAATAAAAGCTTCTATTTAATTTAAGTAGAAAGACTTAAATTACTTAATAACTAATATCACCAGTATTAGAGACATCGATATTTGCTT
>NZ_JBALCW010000094.1:0-303466 GCF_036917635.1 Nostoc sp. | reverse complement strand
TACGCAAAAATAGCTCGATGCCAGGATTTTTAATTCAAACAATACCTCCAAGCTCACATCACAGCTCGGAGGTTTTTGTTTATCATGAATTTAGTTTGGGAAAAATTGCGACTCCTATCATACATGTGACGCTTGTATGGAAATTTACGCAATCGCCACTGCTACGTTCGCGGAGCCTTTGGAAGCGAAGATAGGCGTTACAGTGAGTCTAGCGCTGTAAAGGGACTTCAAAATTTATAACGAATTTTTGAGAAAAAGCTAAAAACTAGACTAGGCAATAAATACAGATGATCCGACCGCGTAAGGTCTTTGCTCAACATTGGCTCAAAAGTGAAAAGGCGCTCGACGCAATTATTGAAGCAGCAGAGTGTATAGAAAGCGATCGATCACCTTTAGGTGATCGAGTCCTGGAAATTGGACCTGGAACTGGCATTCTGACTCGTCGTTTATTACCCTTAGTGCAATCTCTGGTTGCAGTTGAAATAGACCGCGACTTATGCCAATTGTTGTCAAAGCAGCTTGGTAAGACTGAAACTTTTTTACTGCTGCAAGGTGATTTTCTCACTCTAGATTTACCATCTTATCTGGAGGCCTTTCCCAATTTCCAAAAGCCAAATAAGGTAGTAGCCAATATTCCCTACAACATTACTGGCCCAATAATTGAGAAACTGCTGGGTACGATCGCTAACCCCAACCCCGAACAATTTGACTCTATAGTGTTGTTGGTACAAAAAGAAGTCGCAGAAAGGTTATATGCTAAACCAGGATCAAAAACCTTTGGGGCGTTGAGCGTGCGGGTACAGTATTTGGCTGATTGTGAGTTAATCTGCACAGTTCCAGCAGCCGCATTCCACCCACCGCCAAAAGTTGATTCAGCTGTGGTACGATTGCGTCCCCGAAAAATAGAAATACCAGCGCTTAATCCCCGACAGTTAGAGAATCTATTAAAATTGGGGTTTAGTGCCAAGCGCAAAATGTTACGAAATAATTTGCAATCTGTTATAGAACGCGATCGCCTGACCCACTTACTGGAACAATTAAAAATAAATCCCCAAGCTAGAGCCGAAGACCTCGGCGTTCAGCAATGGGTAATTTTAGCAAATAAGTTGGGAGTGGTGAGTAGGGAGTAGGGAGTGGAGACAAGGCAAATTTTTTCCCATTCCCTATTCCCCATTCCTCATTCCCCATTCCCCATTCCCAGAAAATGTATTCTTACAGTCTAATTGCCCCTGCCAAAGTTAACTTGTATCTGGAAATCATTGGTAATCGCCCCGATGGGTATCACGAGTTAGCCATGATACTTCAAAGTATTGGTCTTGCAGACCAAGTTGATGTCCGTTCTATCAGCACTGACAGCATCCGTGTTTACTGCAACCACCCACAAGTACCGACACATAAAAGTAATCTGGCATACCGCGCAGCAGAATTAATGGTGAAGCAATTTCCTGAAGCTTTTGCTAAATATGGAGGCGTGGAAATTACCGTCAACAAGCAGATTCCTATCGCTGCTGGGTTGGCTGGGGGTTCAACGAATGCAGCCGCCGTGTTGGTGGGGATAGATTTACTGTGGAAGTTGGGATTAACTCAGTCCGAATTAGAGGAGTTGGGAGGTACACTTGGTTCAGATGTCCCGTTTTGTGTAGCGGGTGGAACTGCGATCGCAACAGGTAGAGGCGATCAACTTTCTCCCCTGCCGAGTTTAGATAATATTTATATAGTGTTGGCAAAATACCGCAGTCTGGAAGTTTCCACGCCTTGGGCATACAAAAACTATCGAGAGCAGTTTGGTGATTCTTATATTAAAGATGGCGACAACTTGGCAGCGCGTGCTAATGCAGTTCATTCAGGAGGAATGGTAAAAGCTGTTGTGGATAAAGATGCGGGAGAAATTGCCCAAAAACTGCACAATGATTTAGAGCGTGTGGTATTGCCAGCCTATCCCCAAGTCCTGCAACTGCGAGAAATGTTTGCAAATCAAGAAGGCGTTTTAGGAACAATGATGTCTGGCTCTGGGCCAACAGTATTTGCTCTTTTTGAGTCTCAACAGCAGGCAGAACAAGTTAAGCTGCAAGTAAGAGAAGCAATTCTTGATAAGGACTTAGAATTGTTTGTAACTCGGACAATCACACATGGTATTAAAGTGGCATCGTCTGTTTAAATAATTTTTTTTGTTAATGAAGCATAGGGGATAGACAAGAATTATTCCTAATACCGCAATCCCAAATCTAAAATCTAAAATCGTATGAGTGACCAAAATTTAATGCCACAAAGGGATACTAAAATACAGGCGAGTGCGACTCCTTTACGCTGTTTAACTGGGGCGGTTATTTCTGGAGGAATGGGATATGCAATGTATTCCCTGATGATTGCGATTGCTACAAATTTTGCTACTAAACCTCTCCATTCAATTAATCCATTGGTAATTAAGATTTCTTCTGCTGTTAGGACTCTGGTTGTTGGTGTAGTTGCTTTAGGAAGCGGGATATTTGGTATAGTAGCAATTGGTTTGTTGGCTTTGGGAGTGCAATTATTAGTACAGCAGTTGACCAAGCAGAAAAGTAGTGAAAACTAGTAATTTACTTTCTTACAGCTATTTTTAGATAAATACACTACATTAATTTAACCAAAGATCAGTATACTTTTGTTTCCTGTACCTCTGTTTCTTCTGGTCAAGCTTTTTGAGATTGGCGTAGACGCCGGCTTGTTGTTAAACATCGATGCTTGAACAGCAGATGTTGTAATTTCGGTGTATAGTATAACGCTCTACTTTAACAGATTTCGGGTTGACACTTTAGAAACTGGCTCAGTATTAACAAATATATGTGGAATTGATACCAGCTACACTGAAGTTGATAGCAGCAACATCACTTGTGAGCAAAATATGAGCACAACCAACAGATATTTTTTACCCCTTATTTTTGTGACAATTGTTGTCAGCCTCAGCAGTTGTAGTTCTAACCCCACCGCTCCTAATATTGACAGTGGAACGCCATCCCCTACCACAACACCGACGAATAGGACATCATCTCAGACTCCCAGCCAAATTCCTAGCGTAGCTCAATTAAGAGAAAAATCTCCTAATCAAGAATTTCTTAAGGAAAATACGCCTTCCTCATCAACTACTAAAGCTGCCACTACCAGAACTAGCAACGTCACGCTATATACAAGTGATACCCAATGTCAAGAACTCATTCCAGAAAAGGTTTCAGTACCAGATGAGGCGTCAGTGACAAATGTAGTGAGTAAAATTTTAGAAAAACGAGATACAAGCGACTTTAGCTTGTCTGGGTATCGTGTCAACATTAAAAATGGCATTGCTACAATTGATTTGCGAATATCCCCTGATTCAAAGCGACAAATTGCTTCTCTTTCTAGTTGTGAACAGTTTGCTCTGTTTGGCAGCCTCCGCAAAACCCTAACAAGTAATGCCCAATGGAATATTAAAAAGGTTCGCTTCACCGAGCGAGGTGAAGACATTGTTCTTTAGTTAAATTATGGTATTCAGTGCTGTCATCAGCTAAAAGGATTTTCCAATTTTAACAGCCACAGGACTAATGCATCAGCAGTTGCTAAAACAGTGTATGTTCTAGTCTAATTTAAAACAGATGTAAATAGTGTTATTATTGATTTTAGTCCTAAGATTATGGCAGCAATTCGCGGGTGTAATTCAGTGGTAGAATGTCACCTTCCCATGGTGAACGTCGTGGGTTCGAGTCCCATCGCCCGCTTTAATCTACATTTGCAAATTAGTGTCGTTTTTCGCAAATTAGTGTTGATTAGGCTATTTTTTAGGGTCAATTTATCCGACTTTTGCAGCTTGGGATTTAATACTCTCAATTAATCGACCCTAACTCCAGCGATGAATGCTTATACGATATTCGTTGGCATATTTTTTTTGAGCTTCCTTGTAACCAGGACATTTCTTTTCTGCTCTGGATTGAATTTCGCTACTGATTTGCTCACGCATATCGCAAAGTTGTGGGATAACTACGCTGTCTGCTTGGTAGTTTTTGGCGATCGCAATAATTGCATCTGCTAATAATCTATCTACATATTGCCCTAACTTTGATTCAGCAAAGGAGTTTGGCGCATTTTGTTTCTGAGCTTTAGTTTTTTGAGTAATTCAGTAGGTATTTTGCCTTCTTCTAGCCACGTTTCAAATTCTGGGTGCAATGCTACCTGTAGCAACAATTCATTGATAAGTGGTGTATTTTTTTCAGCCATAAGTTCCCACAGTTGACGGAGAGTGTCTTCTTCCGCAACCAAGCGGCTTTGGAGGAGGCGATGAGAGATTGGTTAAAAAAGAAAGAGTCGGCTACTGATGAAAAGTAGCAGGAGAGTTTTTGAATTTTACCCTTAGAAAACAGTAATGTTTTTCAGAAAATAGTCGATGCAGCTTTAGATATTTGTCATTTCAAAGAACCTAAAGATAGCTGTGTCCAAGCTTGCTATGAATGCTTACTTTCTTACCGCAACCAGTTTGACCATGCTTTAATCAATACTTGAGCCACTGGTGGAGAAGTGGGGGACGTAAGAACATGTTCCGCTCTGCATAAAGCATCTATCCTATGGAGGATTTAAAATAAAATATCAATAAATCTTCATATAGTTATTTAAAGATTATGTAATTTCAGTATTCAAACCTGACGTTGTAAAGCTGATAACTCAACACATTGCCGTCTATCGCAGGTGACAGAACCAAACGAAGAATGTCATCATTAGGAGATGTACCTTTGGGCAATGAAGTCAAGTAGGTGAAATATTTATTAATATTATGAATAGGAAGTGTAAATTCAGCGTCAGGAGTCAAAAAAAATTCTTAATGGCAGATATTTCGCATCAATCATCAAATCTTTCACCAATAGAACAGAAGATCATGAAAGACAAAGAACCATCAGACTCTAAGGAATTCGTTGGAAATCTCAAGAATGGAATCTGGCTGTTTGGATTGTCATCCTGGGTATTCGGCATTACCGATCGCAGTATTGCTTCATTTGCGGACGGCTATTTATCTGCTTTGGATTTAACGCAAATATTCACAGCAGCTACCTTCTTTGTGGCGTGGCTATTTTTGAAACCGACATCTAGAGTTTAAGATCGGCAACTGATTGAGTCCGTTGAGGAGTCATCAGCTACTTTGTAGCAATGTGCATTATTTTGAAGATGAGTACCACTTTTCGGCTGTAGATCACCCGCAAGAGAAACTTGACACCACCGCTATTCGTCTTCAGCGTTTTTGGGGTTGGATAATCAATGATGCCTTACCCCAGTAAATTGAATGCGACATGGCGATAAAAGTACCTCGCATTTGCAGAATTTCTGATTTTTGTCTGGCTAAAATCATGACCCGCTGATCACGATTAAGCAATCACATAAAAATTGTTATTGGTTAGTGACACTCCACCAAATAGTTGTGCAAATTTTACCTGAGTAAACGCACCTCGACTGCCATGTTGGTCAAAGTACGCGATCGCTCAATCTGACTTTTCCCGTTATTATAAAAAAATTGGGGCAATTCTGGAAAATCCCAGAATTACCCCTAATTTTAAAACTTAAGCGTTAGGAATTGTTTTTAACTCCTAACTCCTGATTAAATTAGGCAAACGCAGCAGTTGTCACATCGTTATTCGACAGAATTTCTTGCAACTCTTCAGCGTCTACCGTTTCTTTATCAACCAACATTTGCGCTATCTGATCTAAAATGTGGCGGTTACGTAGCAACACTTCTTTAGCGCGGGTATAGGCTACATCCACAAGTTTACGGACTTCTTCATCGATGGCGGCGGCGGTTTCTTCAGAGAAATCACGCTCTGACATGATATCTCGTCCGAGGAACATGTTACCTTGTTGACGACCAAGGGCGACTGGGCCTAAGCGATCGCTCATCCCAAATCGAGTGATCATCTGACGCGCAACCCGTGCTACTTGTTGCAAGTCATTAGAAGCACCAGTGGTAACTTCTTCTTCACCAAAGATTAATTCTTCAGCAATTCGACCACCCAAAGCCACAGCCATCTGATTTTCCAGATAAGCGCGGCTGTATAAACCTGTGTCCATCCGGTCTTCGCTGGGGGTAAACCAAGTTAAACCACCTGCACGACCGCGAGGGATGATGCTAATCTTCTGCACAGGGTCGTAGTCTGGCATTAAAGCACCAACTAAGGCGTGACCAGCTTCGTGATATGCTACCAAGGTTTTGCGCTTTTCGCTCATTACTCGGTCTTTCTTCTCTGGCCCAGCTAATACGCGGTCGATTGCATCGTTGATTTCATCCATCGAAATTTCAGTCAAATTTCGGCGGGCTGCTAGAATTGCGGCTTCATTCAACAGGTTGGATAAATCTGCGCCAGTAAATCCAGGGGTACGACGAGCAATTTTATCCAAGTCCACATCTTTGGCTAAGGTCTTACCACGGGCGTGTACCTTGAGGATTTCGCTGCGTCCGGCATAGTCGGGACGGTCTACCACAACTTGACGGTCAAAGCGACCAGGACGCAATAGGGCTGCATCTAGGACATCAGGACGGTTGGTAGCGGCAATAATAATGATGCCAGTATTACCTTCAAAGCCGTCCATTTCTGTGAGCAACTGGTTGAGGGTTTGTTCCCGCTCATCGTTACCACCACCTAAACCGGCACCCCGTTGACGACCTACGGCGTCAATTTCATCGATGAAGACGATACAAGGAGCATTGGTCTTAGCTTGTTCAAATAAATCGCGGACGCGGGATGCACCCACACCTACGAACATTTCGACAAATTCTGAACCAGAGATTGAGAAGAAGGGTACACCTGCTTCACCAGCTACGGCACGAGCTAGGAGGGTTTTACCTGTACCAGGAGGGCCAACTAAGAGTACACCTTTAGGAATTTTTGCACCAACGGCGGTAAAGCGATCGGCGTTTTTCAGAAAGTCTACAACTTCGTTTAATTCCAACTTGGCTTGGTCAATACCAGCAACATCGCCAAATGTTACCTGAGTTTGTGGTTCCATTTGCACTCTAGCTTTGGATTTGCCAAAGTTCATCGCTTGGCTGCCTGGGCCACTTTGAGCGCGACGTAGCAAGAAAAATAAACCAACCAAAAGCAATACAGGAAAAAATAAGCTGCTCAGTGCCTTAAACCAAAATCCTTCATCGGTTTGGGGCAATACAGAAATATCAACGCCTTTAGAAGTCAAAGTATTGATCAAGTCTGGATCGTTGACTAAGGTCACAATCCGTTTAGCCGGGTCATATTTGGGTGTAACCAGTGCTGTGGAGCGATCTGCACTCAAACTGACTTTTTCTACTCTACCTTGTTGAACTTCTTGAATAAAGCGACTATATCGCCATGTCTCTCTGCTTTGGGGTTGTTTGTCAAAAAATGCTGTTCCCAGCGCAATGACGACAATAAACAGCAGCGCGTACAGCCCTGCATTTCTCCATCTTTTATTCACTAAGGTCTATCCTCCAGTATTTTTTGCCCGATCGCCTAGCGTCTCTGATCGCAAAGGTGATTATTAAGAATTATGTTAACTTATCTTAAGATATAACAAATTTGGCGTGGCTGTCATGCTAAAAAAGCTCCCTTATTAGCTGAAAACTATGATGGTAGGGATTATATTGTAGCGACCCTGAAGGCTGATGAACGGTATGAATGGGAATAATTTCTACCACACTATTAGTGTAAGCGATCGCTTCAAACCTCTGAACTAACTCGACGCTCCAAGGTTCTTCGCGCATTGCCATCTGGTGATTTTGCAACCAGTTTAAAAGTTGCGATCGCACAATTCCCGGCAAAATTCCGGCTTTTATTGGTGGCGTGTACCAACTGCGATCGCACCATCCCCAAAGGTTGCCTGTGCTGGTTTCTAGCCAATTTCCTTGAGCATCAACTAATATTGCTTCTTGAGCATTTACACCAGTTTTTGCCAACCAAGCACTCAAATAGTTTCCAGTTTTATGAGAGGGGAGAGAGCGATAAAATTCCGAACTGGCAACAGCGCAAATTATACCATTATTTTGTTTTTCTGTCAAGTCTTGTGGTAATAATCTGCCAGTTATCCACTCCCGTCCATCGGGAAAGAGGGTAATTCTGAGAACGGGGAAGTGGGTGAGGATAATTTGAGCGCCTTGACGTAGACGGTTCCAATCTGGTTGTTGCCAACTAAAAGATTGTACTGAGAAAAGTAAGCGATCGCAATGTGCTTGCCAATTAGTTAAATTACTATCTAGCGAGTTCTGATAAACCCGCAATGTTGTAAAAACAGTTGCCCCATAAATTAAACCCGGATCGTTAATGTTTAATTCTAGAGTTTGAGAGTGAATTAATTTACCGTCATACCAATAAATATTATTTTTCACAACATGATTTGTCGCTACAATTCCATTGAATAGTGATGACTTGTTCACCCTAAATCCCTCTCCCAAGGTGGGAGAGGGACTTTGAAATTGGCTCCCCGAATCCCAATATTGGGATTCGGGGTTGGGGGATGAGAGCAAATTTTGCATTTGCGCAAGAGATATAATCATGTATGAGAAACTTGAAAACAATTAGACGAATATAATTCGCTACTACACTTGCACGAACCCGTTATGAATAATAATTTAATCTTTAGGGGGAAATACAATTTTATGATTACCTTCAGGAGTTGTGATTACTTTTCCTCCTAAAGCTTCAATTTCCGTAATTGCGCGTTTTTGAGCCCTTTGATCAAGGTGATTATTTAAAACTATTACCCAGGTAGCAATTTGAGCATATTTGCTGTTGGGGTTTCGACTCAGAAATTCAGCAGTTTTTTGGGAAGTATGAGCGATTGCCTGACTCTCTGAATCTGAAAATTTACTAGCCCAGTTTGCCGCCGTTGCAAAAGATTGTTCGGCAGCTTTAGCGTTGCCTAAAAATAATAACTCATCAACTCCTTTATAACGCCAGACGTAATAAGACTTTTCGGGAACTGAGGGAGACAGTGATTTTAAGCCTTTCTCTGATAATGCGATCGCACGTTCTGGCATTGCAGCATACAATGAAGTACTGATAGAAAGACTGCGATATGCTGCTAAAAATCGCGGGTCACGTTCTAGAATAATTTCAAAATATTCTGGACTTAAACTATAACCTGTTTTATCCCGAATTTCATCATCTCCGAAATATTGTAAAAAATTGAGATATACCAAATCTGCAATTAAATTATTATAACCAAAAGTAGGCGTTTTTTTGAGAAAATTAAGACGAATACTTTCTGATTTTATCTCTTTATTTAAAGTTTCTAAAGAAGCAGATTTTTTGCTATTTATCAGTTTTTTTAATTGGGGAAATTGAATCAAGCCAACTCCTAAAATACACACACAAATTATAAAAGGTGTAGCAATGGTTTTAGGCGACAACAACATATTTTTCTTGTCTTCCCAGGCATAAGTAACTCATTGTATAGCAATCCTATACGAACTTGTACTGAGGTAAGTAGAAGTATTACGAATTATTTAATAACTGCCAACATTGTCCGGCGATCGCCCAATCTTCTTGAGTATGAATAACTAATACACGGACTGCTGAATCGGATGTGGCAATATCCTCATCGACAGGCTGCTGCTGATTTTTTTCAAGGTCTATTTTTAATCCCAAAAAACCAAAGGCTTCACAGGCGGCTTGGCGAATATCTGGGGAATGTTCACCCACACCTGCTGTGAACACTAAAGCATCTAATCCGCCCAAACTGGTGAGCATTGCACCGATACCAGAACGTAGGCGATGTACGTAGATATCCCAGGCCAGTTGAGCGCGGGAATTACCTTGAGCGCTCGCTTCTCTCACTTCCCGCATATCGCTAGATACACCCGAAATTCCCTTTAATCCAGAAGCTTTATTTAAGATATCATCCAATTTTTCGACGGAGTAATTGCAGTAACGCAACAGATACATCAGAATCCCTGGATCAATCGAACCAGAACGACTACCCATCATCAATCCTTCTAAGGGCGTGAATCCCATTGTGGTATCAATACTGCGGCCGTTTTTTATTGCCGCCAAAGAGCAGCCATTGCCCAGATGACAGGTAATTAACCGCTCAGGGGGAACATCTTGACCGAGAATTTGGGCAGCACGTTGAGAACAGTATTGATGACTGATACCATGAAACCCGTAGCGACGGATACCTTGTTCTACCCACTCATAAGGTCCGGGATAGATTGCTGCTGCATCAGGTAGAGTGGCATGAAATCCGGTATCAAATACTGCTATTTGGGTGACATCTTTTAAGATTTCTTCAATTGCTTCTATGCCTTCCACAGCAACTGGATTATGGGCTGGAGCGAGGTTAGATAGACGAGCGATCGCCTTTTTTACCTCCTCTGTAATTACCGCAGTATCTCGATAATGCTCTCCACCATGTACTATCCGATGCCCTACCACATTGATTTCTGACAACCGATCAATTACTTTGGTAGCACCATCGCTAAGTGTATGAAGCATATAAGTGAGGTGTGCCTGTGGGGAATCACCGGAGATTGATTCTTGCAGCGTTGCACCAGTAGCAGTTTTTACTTCAATTTCTGCCACACCGCGATCTTGAGTCCAGTTAATTTTCCCTTCCCAAATGGGTTGGGCTGCTTGGGTGGAGAAAGACTCATCTGCAATTTCATACAGACAACTCTTTTGGGTACTCGATCCGGCATTCAGCACCAATATTTTCATAAGACAACAGAAAAATATGACCTCCTTTGATCATGTCACCAAGTGTAACCTTATGCTTCTAGCCTATAGGTATAATATGCAGCAAAAATGCGCTTCCATTGGGGACTTCCAAATAAAAAATACCCAAAAAACTGACGAAAAAACTCTCTCCTCCTCATTCCTCTGTGTTCTCTGTGTCTAATAAGGTTCGTTTCATTTAGGAAATTTATTTCTTGGAAGTCCCTTGTTAAAATTTTCTTGAATCTATACCTTAGAGATGTTTCTGATAAAGGAAATTCCTCTAAGTAAAGCTGGGTTGCCTGTCTCAAGCTAGCAATTGCTTGTTCGATTGTCTCTCCCTGATCAACCGTACCAAATTCGGGACACTCAGCTATATACATATCGTCCTCTTTATCAATACCTTTGCCAAGCTGTGAGTTTTCATCGTACTGTATCCTCATTCGCTTCAAGGTTTTGTTTCATCTCGGCATCGACGGCACGAGCAGCCGGATCTGAACTTTGTAGTAGTGTACTTGACACATTGTGCTGCTCAATTTGGCTGCGGTTTTGACTAAGTTTGTACTTACCTTCCAAGCGTGTAACAGTTATTTCAAATCCTACAATGCCATTCATCAGACCTTCACGAAATCCGTCAGATAAACCGTGCCAATGCGATTTGTAGTCAGCTTCGTAGGTGTCTATCATCTCGTTTATCATTTGGTTCATTGATTCTGGGGAGTCATTGAGCATGATGACTTTGGGAATACCATACGCGTGAACAGCAATATAGTTCCACGTCGGTACGCTCTCATGCTTTTCATACAAGGTAGGAGAAATGTAAGCGTGCGCTCCGGTGAAAATAACAAGTAACTCAGCGCCAAGGGCTTGCGATTGAGGATTATGCTTTGCCAGATGACCAATTAATTTAACAGCATCCCCTTGCATTGCAATGACAAGAGGAACATGTGAAGCATAAGGTACACCGTCTATAATCGATACCAAAGTAGCGAAACTATTGGCTCTCATAAAGCCGATCAATTTATCAACATTATCTTCTTGAAAAGGGGTTGGTCTATACATGGTGATTTAACCTCACTATCAACTTCTAAAAATCCTCTAGCTCTCATTTGTATAGCAAGCAGAGAATGCCCAAATCTCACTGCCCCTCCTCTCAATTCGGCAAATCCTCAACCCGCATCAAATTTAATTCGCGTTCAAATATTTCATCAATTGGCAACATTTGACCATCAACAGTCATAAACTTATGTTCTTTTGTTGCCCGAATCAATGAACCATCTTCCAAACAATACTCAAATACCTCTTGTTGTCCGCGAGCGTGCCACTGCGCTACAGGTTGCGTGTAAATATTTCCATTATTATCAACGCTGTACACATTACACTCAATACATTTTTCTACAATTTTTCCAATCGGCAAGAATCCATATTCTACTGTCAATATTTCCGTGTCATAGCTTAAACAATATTCAGCAAACTTTAACATTTGCTCAAATAATTCATCCGCAACTTTTTTCTGAACACCGTTTTTCGCTGCGCCATCCACGAATTTTTCTCGTTGCTTTTGCATCTCAGAAACTTTCTTTTTACCCATCGCCCGACGCAGCAAGTCAGCTTGTCCTAAAGAATATCCCGCCATATCTTGAGCAATTTTCATGATTTGCTCTTGATAGACCATAATTCCATAGGTTTCGTCTAATATTGGTTCTAAAATAGTGTGTTGATAATCAATGTTTTCTCGACCATGTTTGCGGTTAATAAATTTAGGGATTAGCCCCGCATCTAATGGCCCCGGTCGATAAAGTGCCAAAATCGAAGAAATGTCTTCTATATTAGAAGGCTTCAAATCTCGTACTATCTGACGCATCCCAGAAGATTCTAATTGAAATATTCCTTCTAATTCACCTGCTTCTAATAATTCATAAGTTTTTTGTACATCTTTTGGCAGAGTGCTATGTTCACCTTTAGCTAATATCTTCTGCGCTTTTCTTTCCTGGCGGGGAATTTCATCAGGATCAACCCGATATCCTCTCGTTTCTTGAATCAAATCAACGGTCTTTTGAATCAGCGTCAGGTTCCGCAAACCCAGAAAATCCATTTTCAATAAACCCAGTGATTCCAGGTCTTCCATGAAATATTGGGTAATTACAGAACCATCATTATTCTTTTGTAGCGGCACAATTTCATCAAGTGGATCGGCAGAAATTACCACACCTGCTGCATGAACACCAAAAGTTTTGTTAGTTCCTTCAATTCGCATCGCCATATCAAGCCAATGGCGAACATGGGGTTCTTTATCATATTTCTCTTTAAACTCTGGTTCTGGGGTTTGATCGGAAATCATCACCTTGAGTTTCGTTGGTTTCCCGCGCACTACAGGAATTAATTTCGCCATTTTGTCAGCTTCCCCGTAGGGAATATTTAATACTCTGGCGACATCTTTCAAAACTGCTTTAGAAGTTAGGCGGTTAAAAGTAATAATTTGGGCAACTCTATCTGCACCATATTTATCAGTTACATATTCAATAACTTTATCTCTTTGTTCAATACAGAAATCTGTATCAATATCAGGCATGGATTTACGTTCTGGGTTCAAAAAGCGCTCAAATAGTAGCCCATGATGCACAGGGTCAATGTTGGTAATTCGCATCGCATAAGCAACTAATGAACCAGCCGCCGAACCCCGACCTGGCCCCACAGGAATATTATTATCTCTAGCAAATTTGATGTAGTCCCATACAACTAAAAAGTATTTGGAAAAACCCATCTGCTGAATCATTTTTAGTTCGTATTCCAATCTTTCTTTATAGACGGAATCGACTTCCTGACGAGATTTGCGATTTAAGCGCTCTAAAAGTCCACTCCATGCAACATCTTCGGCGTAAGTGTCAGCAGTATGACCGGAAGGAATTGGGGGTGTAGGAATCTGAGGCTCACCCATGATGTGGTAAGGCTCGACTTTATCAGCGACTTCTTCAGTAGTAGCGATCGCTTCAGCAATCACATCATCCGGTAAATGGTCACGAAATAGCTGCCGCATCTCCTCACCAGATTTGAGATACTCTGTGCCGCTATAACGCATCCGCTTATCTTCAATAATTAATTTGCCAGTTTGGATACATAGCAAAGCGTCGTGAGCTTCAACATCAAAACAAGAGATAAAATGCGAATCATTAGTAGCAACAATTTTAATCCCTAGTTCCCGCGCAATTTTGACAATTTCAACATTTACAATCCGGTCTTCTTGGGAACCGTGGTCTTGAATTTCTAGATAATAGTCATCACCAAATACATCTTTATACCACTGAGCAACTTTTCGGGCTGCATCTGGTCTATTACTGAGAATTGCTTGGGGAATTTCTCCACCTAAGCAAGCGCTGGTAACAATCAAGCCTTCATGATATTGTTTTAGTAAATCTTTATTAATACAAGGACGAGAAAAAATTCCTTTACCTTGAACACCTTTGAGGTGAGAAATAGTAGTTAATTTGACTAAATTTTTGTAACCTTTAGTATTTTTAGCTAAAACGACTTGATGATATTTGGGACGGCGTTCTTGTTTTTCGATATCGCCGTTAATGATATACATTTCATTGCCGATTATCGGCTTAATATTTTGACTACGGCAGATTTTGATCAGTTCGACGGCTCCATACATGACACCATGATCGGTAAGGGCGATCGCTTTCATTCCCAGTGCGATCGCTTGATCCACCAACTCAGGTAGCTGACTTGCCCCATCGAGTAAACTGTAGTCACTGTGAATATGTAAAGGGACAAAGGACATAAGCATCTCCAACCACAAGCCAAGATATCTCTAGGGGCCTACCTTGTGGTCTACCCTTTCGAGCTAGATTTTGCAAAGCAACGGAATCTTAGATTAACAGTTTTTACCTAAAATTAAAGCTGTTATTTTTCCGAAATTATCACTGTCATAAGTGTTGTTTTAATAGTTACAGCAGTTAATCAGCATCTAACTAATGATTCAAAAAGAGAGTACTACTTCGTCTGAAACCAAAGCTAGCCCTTGGTGGCAGCGTATCCCTCTCACATTGCAAATTCTCATCGCCCTAGTAGCCGCAGTCAGCGTTGGAATTGCCCTTGGTGCGGGGAATCCCAATCCCAGCAATGCCACCTTAATCAACAATTTAGCAATTCCGGCTGAATTGGTGCTAAAGGCTCTCCGCGCCCTAGCTACGCCCCTGATTTTGGTAGCGGTGCTGCACACCTTAATGACTACGAATATCCCTGGTACAGCCGGACGGCGGTTAGCAGTGCTACTTTTAACTAACACTACTGTAGCTATTTTAATCGGGCTTTTCGTCGCAAATGTGCTGCGTCCCGGTACTTGGGGCAATGTAGCCACCTCAACAACTCCAAAAATAACTACTCAGAGTCTTGATCCTTGGGGAATACTCAAAGATGCTGTACCCGAAGCTGTCCTGAAGCCATTAGTTGATAATAATGTCATTCAACTAATTGTGATTGCCCTGAGTTTTGGCATTGTTCTGCGGGCATTAAAATCTGAACAAATCGCTCAAAGCAAGAACGGATACCAGCCCATTGAGGATGTCATCGGGATTTTGTTTGAAGCGGTAGTGCGCATCCTGAACTGGGTAATCGCCTTAGTGCCGTTCGCAGTCTTTGGGATTGTAGCTAAAACTATTGCTATGCAAGGCTTTGCCCCGTTTAAATCTTTGGGTGCATTTATTGTGGCGGTGCTGTTAGCACTCTTATTGCAAGCCTGCTACTACCTCACCAGAGTAAAATTTGGTTCTTGGGTACACCCGCTAAAATTTCTCGCTGGCGGTTCTGATGCATTTTTGACAGCTTTCTCAACTTCTTCCTCTGCGGCGGCAATGCCCATAACCTTCGAGGTTTTGCAAACAAAAGTCGGTTTAAGAGAATCTTCTGCTGCCTTGGGGTCATTAGTAGGGGCAAATTTCAATAATGATGGTACTGCCCTCTATGAAGCAATGTCTGCGTTGTATATTTCCCAACTAATTGGGCAACATCTGAGTCTGGGACAGCAGTTAATTGTCATTCTTACCTCGATTTTTGCATCTGTAGGTGCGGCAAATATTCCTAATGCTGGACTGGTAACGATGACACTGGTGTTTACTTCTGTAGGCTTACCTACTCAATACATTGCTTTGCTAGTTACTGTAGATTGGTTTCTGGATCGCTGCCGCACTGCGATTAATGTTATGGGAGATATGACTGTCAGCGCTTTACTTGATGGCAAAAAGCCTCGTTCTGTAGACGAGGCTTAATTTTACACCTTTTGAAATATCTAATGCTGTTGAGGTCCTTTAGCATCACATTCTTTAGCCCAGCAGCGTTCTAGAAGTCGAAGACGCCAGATCAATGCAAAGCGTTGGGGATTCAATACTAAATTAGTATCGTCACTAAATAAAGGCTGGTTCAGATAGTGCCAAAGGGGAAATTGAATTTTGGTGTGTTTTGGAGTCATAAGAACAACAAATATTATAAAAGTTTAGGGGTGATAGTTGGCATTTTGTCTAACTATTGCCTGATGCTGTTTTTCTAGTTAAAGGCTACACTGCGTTTTTGCAATTGTCCTGGTGGCAATTGCGGAATTCCAGCAAGTGAGTTTATGTTGTTTCCGCTTTAATACTGAAATTGCACACACCATTTTTCTGATTCCCCAGCCCGTGACAAGTCATACCATTTCACAACATTCCTCGTACAGCGTTGGTAAGGGCGTAGATTTGTAGGGAGTTATAGTCAATTCATCTGTTACAAAGATTTTTGGAAGCGATCGCATTATTCTTCAGAATCTTAACTCGGTAGCCTGTTAAGAAATCGGGTAGTGTGGCATTGAGGTGTCGAATTATAGCTTGCAGAAGACTTGTGATTTCTGTTACTAACTGGGAATTTATAGCTAATTTGAGGAGAAGGCTGTTTCTATAGTAATTATTGGTTTTTAAGGGGAGCAAAGTCTTGCTTCCCTTAATATTTAGATAATAGTAAAATTAGCGGCACTGAGTGTTGGGGTACTAATGCCAGTCAGCGTTGCCAAGATTTCATCATTCCTCTAAAATTATAAATTTTGATCCGCTCCCACCGTTACTACCCGCCGAATTTCGTCGCTGCGAAATCCGAGCGCCATTGGACGACGTACCCCCAAAAGTGCTACCACGTCGTATAATTCCAGCACTACTCCCTCCATTCGCAGGGAATGGACAATATCGCCGCTTCTCAGGTCAATCACTAGTAACCCACAGCGAGGCTCAACGTTTTTCTGGTGCAATTTCTCGTCTAGGGGCAAGCCGCTAAAGGTCTTGTTATGCCTGGGTTGAGAAATTCCTACTACTGCAAAGTCGCCATAAAATGCACAACCGCGCAGATATCCGGGACAGAAGGCAACTGGCTCAAACACTCCCCGCTTTAAATCGGCAAAGCCAAACTCGCCCGCGCCTGAGTTGAGCAGCCAGAGTTTTTCCTGATGCCAGCGCGGCGAGTGGGGCATAGACAGCCCCTGCAACACGATTTCATTGCTTTCTACGTCAATGACACAGCCGCCATTTACCCGATGCTCCCGCCAGCCTTCTGCTACATCTGACTGGCTGACAACGGTGACGTATTTAGGTTTTCCTTGCTGCATTGCCAACCCATTCAGGTGACATCTATCTTCCGCCGCTAGCTTGCTGATAAAGGTTGGTTGCCATAGGGGAACGAAACTGTGGGTTTCGCTGACTGTTGCTAAACAACTAAATAAACTATTGACAAATACTATTTTTTGTGGTGAATAAATTGTTCTTTCTGCTCTACTCAAAGCGATGTCGTGAATATCCAAATCTCCCGTCACATAACTCATCTGAGGCAAATAAAGAGCATCGTAGCCTTGGTGGTTTTGTCCGGGTTGGATAATGTTTTCAAATCGCCACAGTTGGTACAGAGAACTCATGTAGAGGCTGCTGTCATTGGCATACAACCCCATGCACCGCTCAAAGCTACGTTCAAATACAGATAATTTGCCGTTTGGTTGCAAGCCGATGAAGAATAACTTCCCCGCTTGATAGGTAGTGAAGGACAAACTCAGGTTTTGCTCATATAGCCAAGCAGTAAACTGGCGAGAAGCGTTGATTTCTAGAGATGGTTTAATGTTTGTCATTGGAATTCACTTGGTTTTGACTCCTTGATAACTCTGGTGTTCGGTCGGTGATAATTTCGCCGCAGGGTATGATGCTCTTACTCTTGGACGTAAACTAGGGAATACGTCAACAACAGCGTTTCCGTCATCTGCTTTATTGCGATCGCACTCCACACATTTCCTAGCCTGTGGTTCCTCATTTCAGAAATTTACCAGAGTATTGTCGGAGTCTCTTTAAAACAATAGATGTTTTTGTAACACAAGGGTATATTTGCTGTAATCTAAAACTTAAAAAGCTCAAACATCTGTCTAAAGATAGGTAGCTTAGTAGATAACTAAAATTCCCTGGGGTGTACTCTGCATTTTGACAAAAAAAATGGGACGGACAAGATGTCCATCCCACAAGAAAAAAGAGAATTTTTGTCATAAAACGCCTTAGCGATATTTAAGCTAAAGCGTTCCGTTAAGTTAAATTTCTCACTATCTAACTAATAATGAGTGCCGGTTTTGCGATGGTTAATGGCAGTAACCGCATCAGGCTTGAGTAATTTACCTTCATCCACACTTGCATACACAACCCAATGGTCGCCACATTCCAGACGTTGGTTGACTGAGCATTCCAAATATGCTAATGCGTCAGTGAGGACAGTACAACCGTTATCTGCAACTGCTGTACTAAAGTTGGCAAATCGGTCTTCCCCAGGGGCGAAAGATTTACGGAAATGCTTCATGTAATCTTGATGATTGCCTTCAGGTAGAATATTTAAGGCAAACTTTCCGCCGGGATACATCAAAGATTCGATCGCTCGGTCTTTGGCGATCGCAACTGTAAGTCCAGGTGGGTTGAAGGTAGCTTGAGAAACCCAAGCGCCTAACATTGCCGTAGACACTTCTCCAAGTTTCGCTGTCACCACGCAGACAGAACCAACGATCCGACCAACAGCCTGTTCTACTGGAGTAGCGGCTTGTTGTGGTACGCGTACCTTTTTAGCCTTTTTCAGTGCTTGGGCAAAGTCTGTACCTAGTTCTTCACAAAACTTGAGAGTGACATCATCAGGTTTAAACTTCACCTTCAGGGTGTCAAAACCAAAGCGATATCCAGCATCCCGGAGTTTACCTTCAATCAAGTCAAAGGCTTCGCCACTCCAGCCGTAGGAACCAAAAACCCCAGCGAGTTTGCTATTGTCACCGCTTGATAGCACAATCCCTAAAGCAGTATGAATGGGAGTTGGTGCATGACCACCGATGGTAGGAGAACCAATGATAAAACCCTCTGACTGTGCTAGGTTGATGCGAATTTCATCAGGGGTAGCAAATTCGCAGTTAATCGATTTGACTGCAACTCCACCTTTAGTTAGTCCCAGAGCGATCGCTTGTGCTAAAGTCGCCGTATTCCCGTAAGCTGAAGCATAAAGTAAGGCAACAGAAATCTCGCGATCGTTGTGAGAACGACTCCACTCTGCATAAGCTTTGGTAAGTTCAATTAAGCCGGTGCGTACCAAAGGCCCGTGACCCACAGCATACATTCTCACCTGCAAATCCGATATTTTCTCCAAAGCTGCTTGCACATGAGGAATTTGGGGAGCCATCAGGCAGTTAAAGTAGTAACGCTGGTCTTCTTTAAGCGCTTCCCAGTTATCATCAAATGCTTCATCACCACAGAGATGAGTTGCAAATAACTTATCTGTGTAGAGAATTTGGGTTTGCTGATCGTAGCTACAAAGTCCTTCCGGCCAACGCGGACTGGGAGTGGGTAAGAATTTTAAAACATGACCCTTGCCTAAATCCAGAGTTTCTTTCCCCCGCATCACCAAGACTTTCAAATCCTGATCTAAGAAAGCTGCACGCAAATTGTTCGCACCGGGAAGAGAACAGACAAAAGTTACCTGTGGTGCCAGTTCTAAAATTGCTTTGAGGGTTGCAACTCGATTCGGACTAAAATGACCCAAGATTATATAATCCAAACTTTGCAAATCTAAAGTCTGCCGCAATGCCTCTAAATAAATTTCGGTAAAGCTTTCTGGCGGTGGATCGATAAGTGCGGTTTTATCAGCTTCAATTAAATAGCAATTGGAGGTAGTACCTCTTTCAAGTGCATATTCAATTTCAAACCGCAGACGTGACCAACTACGTGCTCTAATCGCCTTAGTATTTGTAGCAATTGGTAAAACTTGTACGTCGCGTGGCTTGGAATTGGTCATAGCTGTTGGTGAATAGGGAATGGGAAATGGGGAACGGGGAATGGGAAATGGGGAATGGGGAATGGGGAATGGGAAATAGGGAACGGGCAAAGACTTGTACAAGTTCTCCTCTGCTCATAAGCTCCCCCGCGTCTTTATTCCCTACTCCCTACTCCCTACTCCCCATTCCCCCTCTTTCTTAGTAATAATTACCTACTTTGCGATGGCGAACAGCTGTCAATCCATCGTTTTTGGAGACACGACCTTCTTGGACGGTGCAATATAAAATCCAGTGGTCGCTGCATTCCATGCTGCTCTGGATTTCACATTCCATGTATGCCAGAGCATCAGTTAGAATTGGGGAACCGTTTTTCGCGGTTTGAGTTTTCACCCCAGCAAAGCGGTCAGCACCAGGATGCAAGCGCTTGAGGAAGTGTTTCTTGAGTTCTTGATAATTGCCTTCTTCCAAAACGTTGAGGACGAAGCGATCGCCTACTTGCATTAAGGAATCAATGGCGCGGTCTTTCGCAACGGCAATTGTCAATCCTAAGGGTTGCAAACTCGCTTGCGTTACCCAAGATGCCAGCATTGCACTTGAGACATTATCTTTTTTAGTTGTGACTATATATAGTCCACTACTAATCCGACCCAATGCCTTTTCCATGTTGACATCGAGGGACTTGATTTGCTTGATGTTGCGATCGCGCACCAGCAATTGTCCGATGTCTTTACCCGCTTCTTCACACAACTGGAATGTTGAGCCGGTGGGAGCTTCTTTTATCCGAATCGGTGGGAAAGCTTCTTTGATGCCAGAGTTGAGAAATTGTCTGCGGACTGTATCAATGGGTTCATCATCCCCACCGTAACATTCAAACAGCCCAATTAATTGCTTGTTTTTGGCGACAGCTAGCACCGAACTGATACTAGCTTGGGCAGCGGCGGAGGTAGTCGGGGGCATACCAATAATTATGCCAGATGCTCTGCCGGCTAGTTCTTGAATTTCTTGGCTCTCAGCAGTACTCAGATCGAGTACTTCTACGCCAATGCCAGTTTTCAATATACCTTCGGCAATTGCGTGACCAAGACGTTCGCCATACCCGTAATCTGAGACAAAAAACAAGCCGACGGTGGTTTCTGCTTTAGCTTGTTTTTGACTCCAATTTTCGTAGCACCCGGTTAGAACATCTAAATGGTGGTATAATAATGGACCGTGACCGTTGGCGATAATATTAATCTTCCCAAGATCGCCCATCCGCTTCATTGCATTCAGCAGCGAACGAGCGTTAGGGCCCATTAAGCAGTCGTAGTAAAATCTAAAGTCAGCTTCGATCGCTTCTAAATCTTCGTCGAAGGTGCGATCGTCACAGAAGTGCATCCCAAAAGCATCACAGGTATAGAGAATTTGGGTTTTGTGGTCAAAGCTAAAGATTGTATCCGGCCAGTGCAGGTTAGGCGCACTCACGAATTCCATTTCGTGTCCCTTACCTATATCTATGCGATCGCCAGTTTTGACAACTCGCTTAGAAAATGGATCGTGGACTAAGCCTTCTAAAAACTGAAGCGCAACTTTTGAAGCTAAGACGGTAGCTCTAGGAGCTAATTGCAGGACATCTTCTACTAAGCCGCTATGGTCTGGCTCTGTGTGGCTGACAATTATGTAATCAATTGTTTTGGGGTTGACAAGACCTTTTAGAGTCTCTAAATACAGATCGCGAAACTTCTGGTGAGAAGTATCAATCAAAACTGTTTGTTCACCCCTAATTAGATATGAATTGTAGGTTGTGCCGTTTTGCAGTCCGAATTCGATATCGAAGCGATCGCGGTCCCAATCAAGAGAGCGAATCGCCGTTGTGTTAGGGGCAATTTCTACAGTTTGTATAGTTAGCCGATGTTGAACGTTCTCTGCGTTGGCCTTGCCGGTCGTAGACATCGCTACCATTATTCGTCTCCGAGCGCAAATTAACAGGTTTTTCTTCTGCCTCCATTGTCCCTATTATTTTTTGTTTAAGTTGTAATGAATATCAGTTTTTCAAAAATTTAACTTGTATCAATTATTGCTGTTTTTTAGCAAAAATTATGACTCAAAAAATATACTAATTATTAATTTATTCTTCAGATTTTACTGAGTATTTGATTTTGCTATTTCTTTCATTTTATCCTAATTCAAAAAGATTTGTGTTTATTCTATTAAAAATTTAGAAGAACATACCCAGAACTTTTATTGTATTTTTTTTTGATGACGTATGAATACTAAAGAAATGGGAGCATCCCAATTTTGGTTGAAATCTTTTCCCTCATCCCCAGCGCCTCTCCCGTCATATGGGAGAGGCGCTGGGGGGAGACATAATTCTAGTTCCCCGAATCCCAATACTGCTCGGTTTTTGGATTTTTCGATAGTGTTTTACACCTGTAGAGACGCGAAATTTCGCGTCTCTACACAAGGTTTTTGGTCTTATTCGAGCAGTATTGCCCCGAATCCCATATGATGGGATTCGGGGTTAGGGGATGAGGGCGAAATCACAAATATATTTTTTAATTGTGCTATAAAATATTGATATATCGCAAAATAGAGATATTAAGAGAATAGATTGAGATGTCGCTCATCAAAAGTTACTTTTTTTGAATATCCTCTATTATTAAGTAGGAAAAGTAGGAAAAGTAGGAATGGTGGGAAAAGTAGGAAAAGTAAGATAAACTTCCGTTTCCATCCCGCATCGAATAATCTGTTAGCAGTGTTTTTCCTAATGGCTATCTAATAAATTTTTGTCTCAACCAAAATATTCTCATGGCAAATATAAACTTTATGTAAAGTTGAGAAAACAAATATTTGTATGGAGATAACCAAGGCAAATTTCTAAATCCGAGTAGGAGAAAAAGGAACTAGGCTTGTATAGCTTTTCTATACCTTTTCCGGTTCATTCAAATGTAAACTAGCGTAAAAATCATTTTTAAAGTTTCGATAAATCTCCGTAACTATACGAACGATCTAATAAATTTAATGATACAGTCCTTTATTATGGGCTTGAAACATTAATCAAGCCAACACGAATAAATTCTTATTGTCATAGCCAAAAGCTGTAGTTTTTGGCTATTCTAAAAAATTTGTTTATCCAGCTTAATGGTGTCATTTATGATGTACCTAACTTTTTATAAAAATCCATTCTTGATGATAAATTGCAAACAATGATTACGCGTTCTCAAGCCAATACTTATCGCGTAGCAGCCTTTTAAACGCCGACATCCTTAATGCTTATAGTTCAGCTTTTATAGCGTGCTATTAAATACGTAAGTCCTGTAAGTATATAGGCGTGAATAGACATAAAAAAATGCCAAAAATTGACAGTGTAAAAGGTTATTGTTTATGGGATGCCGATTAAAAGTCTTTCTAACTGACGAACAAAAGCTGACTTTAGAAGAGTTAAGAAAAGCCAAAGATGTTCCTCAACGTACCAAGGATCGCGCTCAAGTTTTACTGCTTAATACTCGCGGCTTAAAAAATGAGCAAATTGCTAAAGGCTTGAACTGGGCGATTTCAACAGTGCGTCAAACTCTTCATCGCTGGGAAAAGATGGGTTTAGCAGGTTTGTGGGATGCTCCTGGACGAGGAGGAAAACCCCGATATTCGGAATCAGACTTAGCTTATCTAGAAAATTGTTTAGCTCAAGAGTCAGAGACTTATAACTCTAAACAATTAGCAAATAAACTGGCATCTGAGCGTCAAGTCAACTTGAGCGCAGATAGATTACGACGCGTACTTAAAAAAAGGGGAAGGAGGTTTGGAAACGCACGCAAACAACCCCAAGAACAGAATAATTAACCTGAGTTCGACAAAGCTCTCCCTGTCTAACTTTCATTCAAGTCTGTCCCTCTCGCCCATCGGCTACGGTGTACACACAAGTCTGAAATAGCTGATTAAGCAAGGTTTTACCCCACCCTAACCCTCCCCTTATAAACTATCAATTACCCGGATATTTCTTAACATTTCTGTAAGTTAGACTCTGAGGGGATGACAGAAGTAAATAACAGTCGAATTCTTCTTATAAACAAAATCCACCTAAACATTAAACTGTTTGGTGGACTTGTTATTTATTCTCAGTGGATCCGAGCAGAGTCGAACTGCTGTCCAAATTGGGTATTGACCCCCCGCTCATTCACAGGTTTAGCCTTTCTGACCCTCAAGGCGGGAATCGTTCATTATCCCGAACGTAGGATGCTCTGATTTAATCTTAGCTAGCAAGCCAACCAGAGAACGCTTACTAGAGCATCCGTTGGGGTTTGGTCTTCAGTCCTTAACGGAGTCAAACTAAAGACGCTCGAACCTATAAGAGGTGTTTAGGCAGCTACTAGAGCTTCCCGACGAGCAAATTTAACGATGTTATTCGCATTTACTTTTTGTTTGAGCCTTTGATTTCCGAGAGGAGACTCACTCTCGACCTGAATCACAGAGCAGCGTTCGCCAACCTGTCGAAACCGTGACGGACCCATGCGCTTCATATTTCAATTATAGTACACGATTTTTAATTCGTAATTCGTAATTCGTAATTCGCAATTATGAAAGTTAGGATATATGGCTCCCATTACTGAAAATAGCCAATTGCTAATTTTGAAACAACTAGCAATTGGCTATTTGCCGCGATCCACAACAAGTATTTTTCTAAGTTAGTGCTTCAGCACCACCAACAACCTCTAGGAGTTCTTGGGTAATTGCAGCTTGTCGGGCTTTGTTGTAAGACAGCGTGAGGGTGTTAATCAGTTCACCGGCATTCTCGCTGGCATTACTCATGGCTGTCATCCGGGCTGCTAGTTCACTAGCCGCCGATTCTTGCAGCGCTCGCAATAGCTGGTTACTGAGATACAGGGGCAACAGAGAATCGAGAATCTGCACTGGATCTTGCTCGAAAATCATGTCAGGAGCCAACGCGCGGACTTGGCTAGCCACTTTCTCGCGTTCGACTTCAAATTTACCGCCACGGGTTGTCAAGCGGAAAATTTCATCATCGGCTGCTTCTAGACCTTGCGGATCGAGGGGTAGTAAGGTTTGCACCACAGGACGGGAGCTAACTAAGGAAAGGAATCTGGTGTAGATTAATTCGATGCGGTCTACTTCTTCGGAAAGGAACAAGGAAAGTAGTTGGTCGGCAATCTGATTCGCTTCTGCTGCGGTAGGGATTTGCTCTAAGCCGCTGTAAGTAGCATCAATGGGCTGATCGCGGCGTTGAAAGTACTGGGTTGCTTTGCGTCCAACTAACACAAATTGATAGTTTAAACCTTCTGCCTTAATTTCCTTGGCGCGGTTTTCTGCACGACGGATAACGTTATTATTGTAGCCGCCGCATAGACCGCGATCGCCTGAAATTACCAATAGCCCGACTGACTTAACTTCCCGTTTTCTCAGCAGTGGTAGGTTTGCTTCTTCAAACCGCAGACGGCTTTGCAAACCATATAATACTTGTGCCAAGCGATCGGCAAAGGGGCGAGTCGCTAGCACTTGTTCTTGCGCCCGACGCACTCTAGCTGCCGCTACGAGGCGCATGGCTTCTGTGATTTTTTTGGTGTTTTTGACCGACTGAATGCGATCGCGTATTGCTTTTAGATTGGCCATATTCTTAAGTTCTGAGTTACGAGTTAGGAGTTAGGAGTTAAGAGTTAGGAGTGTTTCATTAACTTTTAACTCTTAACTCTTCACTTCTAACTTGGAATTACGCTGCTGCTTTGAAGGTCTTCTTGTATTCGGTAAGTGCTTCCTTCAAGGCAGCTTCTTCTGCGTCACCTAGTGCTTTGGAGGCTTTTACTCCTTCGGCATACTGGGTTGTACCAGTCTTTAAGTACTCGCGCAGACCTTGGGTAAAGGTTGTCACTTTATCTACAGGAACGTCATCTAAATAACCATTGATACCAGCATATAGAATTGCTACTTGCTCGTATACCGAGAGTGGCGAATTTTGTGGCTGCTTCAGGAGTTCGCGTAACCGTTGACCCCGTGCCAACTGGTCTTGGGTGGCTTTATCTAAGTCAGAAGCAAATTGAGCGAAGGCTTGCAGGTCGTCAAATTGGGCTAGTTCCAATTTAATCTTACCGGCAACTTTTTTCATTGCCTTGGTTTGCGCCGCAGAACCCACGCGCGATACAGAAATACCGGGGTTCACAGCCGGACGGATACCAGCGTTGAACAAGTCAGAAGATAGGAATATCTGACCATCGGTAATGGAAATTACGTTGGTGGGGATGTATGCTGAAACGTCACCAGCTTGGGTTTCGATAATTGGTAGGGCGGTCATACTGCCTTTACCTAATTCGTCACTTAGCTTGGCGGCTCTTTCTAGCAAGCGGGAGTGAATGTAGAATACATCTCCAGGGTAAGCTTCGCGTCCGGGTGGACGACGCAGCAGTAGTGACATTTGGCGATAAGCTTGGGCTTGCTTGGAGAGATCATCATAAATTACCAGGGTAGCTTTGCCTTTGTACATAAAGTACTCAGCAATAGTTGCGCCTGTGTAAGGAGCTAGGTATTGTAGTGTTGCTGGTTCACTGGCACTAGCAAAGACGACGACGGTGTAATCCATCGCGCCTTTTTCTTGCAATGTCTGCACCACGTTAGCGACGGTAGAAGCTTTTTGACCGATGGCAACGTAGACACAAATTACATCTTCTCCTTTTTGGTTGATGATGGTGTCGATTGCGATCGCAGTTTTACCGGTTTGGCGATCGCCGATAATCAATTCCCGTTGACCACGACCGATAGGAATCATTGAGTCAATAGCTGTGATACCCGTTTGCATGGGTTCGTGTACTGACCGACGAGCAATGATACCTGGTGCTGGGGATTCAATTAAACGGCTTTCTGAGGATTTGACATCTCCCTTACCATCGATGGGAAGACCCAAAGCGTTTACAACTCGTCCAATTAAGGCTTCGCCTACTGGAATCTGAGCAATTTTACCGGTAGCGGTTACAGAACTACCTTCTTGAATTTCTAGCCCTTCACCCATTAGCACCGCGCCCACGTTGTCTTCTTCTAAGTTTTGGGCGATGCCAATTGTGCCATCTTCAAATTCTAAGAGTTCCCCAGCCATAGCCTTTTCCAGACCATATATCCGGGCAATACCGTCACCTACTTGTAGGACGGTACCAACGTTAGCAACTTTGACCTCTTGATCGTATTGCTCGATTTGTTGTTGGATAATGCTGCTAATTTCGTCAGGTCTAATTGATATGCTCATGTGTCTATCTTTTTTGCTTTCGAGACTGAAAAATTCAAGAGTTAAGAGTGATAAGTTAAGAGTGAGGAGTTAAGAGGGATGAGTTAAAAAAGCAAAGCTTAAAAGTTAAAATTCAAGATAAATTACTATTTACTTAACTCCTAACTCCTAACTCCTAACTCCTAACTTCTAACTCCTAATCCTAACTTTCTAGCTATTAGTTAAGCGCAATGAAAGGCGACGCAATTGACCCCGGATACTGGCATCAATTACCTGCGAACCTACTTTAATGATTACACCACCAATTAACTCGCTGTCTACCTTGGTTTCTAGTTCTACCTGGCGAGCATTACTGATGGCAATGACCTTTTGGATGATTGCCTGCTGTTGAGCTTCTGTGAGGGGAACGGCTGAAATTACTTCCGCTAATACGGTTTGATTCAGCTGCCGCAACAGCGCCAGATATTGTTGAAAAATAGATTCCAAGAATGCAATGCGGCGTTTGTCTACTAGGATCAACAAAAAGTTGCGTAAGTAGGGGTTAGAGCCTTCACCGAGTATTTGTTTGATGAGAGCTTTTTTGTTCTCAGCCTGAATAAACGGGTTGCTGAAGAAGTTGTGTAGCTGTTTGTCTGCTCTTAACAGTCCCAGGAAAGTCCGCGCATCTTCCCCGAACTCTTCTGTCAAATTTTTCGATTGCGCTATTGACAAAAGTGCCTGTGCGTAGGGTTGGGCTACTTCGGCTGCCGCTACCTGACTTGTCATACATTGCCTCCCAGTTGTGCGATGCTGCGGTCAATTAAACTTTGTTGAGCATCGTCGGCAATCCCGCCTTTGAGTTGCGATTCGACTTTTTGCAATGCTAGTGTAGCAACTCGCTGCCGTAGTTGAGCGCTCGCTCGCTCTGTTTCGGTGTTCAAATCTGCTGCTGCTGTTTGTTTCAAGCGTTCTACGTCTTGCACTGCCTTCGCCAACAAGCCTTCTTTCGCCTTTTGGGCGTTTTCTGTGGCTGATTGGCGGATGCGTTCTGCTTCTGCCTGAGATTGCTTCAACTGCTCTTGCGCTTTGGAAAGGGCAATCTTCGCCTCTTTTAAGCGCCCTTCTGCTTCCTGAATTGCGGTAGCAATATTGGATTGTCGCTCGTTCAGGATATTGCTTAAAACTTTACGTCCGAAGTAGAATAATATGCCAACCAGAATCGCTAGATTAATCAGGTTGGTTTCAAAAATGTCTAGGTTTAGACCGAAACCACCTTCTGCTGCGCCTTCTGCCAATTCAGAGTGAACAGCGTTCGCTTCTGCGGCAACTAATAAGAATGTCCCCATGATACCCATTTACAAGTGCGCTGCTCGCTTGCTAATACGTTAGTATTTTCCCCAAGGGAAATTAAGTATCTTTTCCCCGAAGGGAAATTTAAGTATCTTTCCCCAGATGGGAAAAAGTGCCTTTTTTGACACTTAAATTTTGCGCTCTGGACTAGGGACCAGTTGCGCGTATGCTTTTGCAGAACCAGTCTAGTTAGCTTATCTAACTGGAGTTGGCCCCAATATTTTTTCCAGAATCTGCCTGCTTAGAGCATCAACTTGTTGCTCTAAGCTGCGAAAAGCTTCTTGCTTTTGTTGTTCTATTTCAACAGAGGCTTGCTCTCTTTGAGTCTGAGCTTCTTTTTGGGCTTCGGCTATTTTTTCGGCAGTAATTTTCTTAGCTTCAAGTTGAGCGGCTTCTACGGTAGCTTGCGATTGTCTGCGAGCGTCTGCGAGTTGCTGCTCATATTCGGTAGCCAAGCGCTCGGCTTTAGCCAAGCTTTCTTGCGCCTCAAGGGTATTCGTTCGGATATAATTATCGCGATCGTCTAGTACCTTGGTCAGTGGCTTATAGAAAATTGCATTCAACAATGCTGCTAATAGCAAGAATTGCAATGCCATGAAGGGCAAGGTAGCATCGAAATCAAACATTTGTCTCCTCTTTGGCTGGAGTAGCAGTTTTCATGGCTAGCAACGTCATCCAACCTTTCATATTTTAGAGACCCATAGCCAACAAGGGTCAAGGGGTTTTCAATTTTAGATTTGAGATTTTAGAGGGGGCATACTCAGGGGCATAGACCGAAAACTCTTGATCATCCAAAACCAAAATCTAAAATTTGTAGATGCTGAAAATATTTTGATTGTAGAGGCGTGATGGTTCACGTCTCCACACTCACAAAAATTTTAGGTATTAGCTGAAGGGGTTAGCAAACAGCAATACCAGGGCAATTACTAGACCATAGATAGTCAAGGATTCCATGAATGCCAAGGTTAATAGCAGAGTACCGCGAATTTTTCCTTCTGCTTCAGGTTGACGAGCAATACCTTCTACTGCTTGTCCAGCAGCGTTTCCTTGACCGATACCAGGGCCAATTGCAGCTAAACCAATCGCTAAAGCAGCAGCGAGAACTGAAGCAGCCTGAACTAATGGATCCATGTTGATTTTCCTTGCTTTGATTACAAAACTAACAGACATTACGTTAACGATTAGAAAACGTGGTTTTCACGCTTGCTTTGCGATGTTTTGAGCAAAAATGCTCTTTTTGACTGTGCTATCAACTGAGAAGTTTAATGCTCCTCATGTTCTTCTTCACCATGTCCCTCCATGGCCTCATGAATGTATGCTCCGGCTAGGGTGGCAAAAACCAGGGCTTGAATTGCACTGGTAAATAAACCCAAGGCCATTACAGGCAGAGGTACAAATAGAGGAACTAGCAGCACCAACACCGCTACAACCAATTCATCCGCCAAAATATTACCAAATAGTCGGAAACTTAGGGAGAGGGGTTTGGTGAAATCTTCAAGAATTGCGATCGGCAATAAAATCGGTGTTGGCTCTATATATTTCTTAAAGTAGCCTAAACCTCGCTTGCTAAAACCTGCGTAAAAGTACGCTAAGGATGTTAGCAGTGCCAATGCAACAGTCGTATTGATGTCATTGGTGGGGGCTGCCAATTCGCCCGAAGGTAGCTTGATGAGCTTCCAGGGAATTAGCGCTCCTGACCAGTTCGATACGAAAATGAACAAGAACAATGTGCCAATAAATGGCACCCAAGGGCGGTACTCTTTCTCACCAAGTTGGTTTTTGGCCAAATCACGAATAAATTCTAGGGCATATTCCATCAAATTCTGGATGCCCTGGGGAATTCTTTGTGCATTGCGAGTAGCTGCGATTGAAGCCACTACTAGAATACTAATCACAAACCATGAGGTGAGAAAAACTTGCCCATGAATTTTAAGATTGCCCAATTGCCAGTAGAAGTGATGGCCTACTTCTAATGCGGCGAGGGGAAAAGAATTAAAGGCGTTTAAGACACTAAGCATTTGCATTCTTCAAGCATTTTCCCCAACGAGCGAGGATGGGATTACTATCTTTGTGAGCCTGACTTTTTAAGAATCAGGAATGAACGCAATTTGCACCATATAGACGAGGAGCGTGGCTTTGTAAGTTAGAAATCCCAAAAAAATGGGCAGAATCTGTAGCTCACGCCATTGAGTTGCCACGATCATCACTCCAATGAACAGAGCAAAACGAGTTTTGCTCAGGCTGGTTTTCTCACTACCAAGCTGCTCAACGTCTCTAGCCAACATTTTTAAGTAAACCACACCTGTACACGCCCCAATTAAATAATTTAGGGCAATGTTTAAGGAATAAAAAATCCACACAGAGATAAAAATAACCCCCGTCAAGACAAGCGTGATTACCAACAATCGCTGGAAGAGTTGATGGAACTCTTGCATGGAGTTACCTGATTCTGTGTCTCCAGAACCAGTTTTAGCATCTTGTTGCGTTGTCGGAGTGGGCGCAATTGATTCGTCTGACAAGCTCACGGGACTTGAAACCAGTACAGTTAAATATGATGACTGCACATTCAGTCAGCTGAATCATATCACGATCCGGTAACAATACTTTAGGAAAAAACAATTAACTTCTTGTCAACATCAGGCAGTCAGTAAAATCGCGCTCACAGAAGCGAGAGAGCGGCTGATCGTGTGAGGGAGCGTGTAGGTGAATAATCAATAAATGTTGCCTGAAAATTCAAAATTTCTTCCAATTTCAGTTTTTTTGAGTGAATAATTATCCTCCAAAGTTTGAATTAAGTTGGTGTCAATAAAATCAACTGGTGCAATTCTGGTATGGTATGAACGTACCGCAAATCAGAAATCGTAGAGTAGCGGCAAGCCATTAAAGATCGCACCACTGCTGAATTCCAGAAAGCTCCAACTTTTGGGATGTACAATACCCTGTTTCTTAGGCACTTTCTTAATTTACATTAATTTGCCAAAAGTGGTGATGGGCGATCGCTCATCACCATAAGTATAAATTTACAAATCTTAACCCAGGAGCAAAATCTAGTGTAATTAAGCAGGTGTCAATAAAATCAGCTGCTGCTGAAGAAGCGTTCTTACCGCATCCAATCCCAGTTGCAGACCTGCCAAAATATCTGCCACTGTTGAATTAGCATCACACTTTTGCATAAATTCAAACTCTAGTACAGATAAATTAACAATTTGGTAATCGTAATTAAAGAAACATTGGCTGGGGAATCCTTCAATACAAGGATTAAGTTCAGGAATTGCTGCTAGTAGGGCGTTATCGTCTGACCAGTCGGACTTGATGAAGGGAGGACGACCGAGAAAAAACTCATAATGAGTTACTTCTGGATCTAGTAATTCTATCAGACGGTAAAGCTGGCGTTGGCTTTGCCCGCCGCAGGCATCGCTCAATTGTTTTGCCCGTTCTAATAACTCCGGTGCTTTGCCTAAAAGTCTCTCCAAATCCCAGAAACTCGGATTCGAGAAACCAATAAACTCCAACCCCGAAGCATCTATTAATTCAAACAGCGTCTCAATGTTGTAGTCAATTTCTTGAGGATGAACGTACATATCCGCAAAGTATTCATCTTTGTTGTTTTCTAATGACCAACGCTGTTTATCGGATTTGACAATTCGGTTATTTTCTGGTAAAGAAGCAAATATTTGTCGCCCGACTTGGACACCATCGCGGTAGTCGCCTTTTTTGTCACCTTGAAGAAGTGCGATCGCTTTTTGCATGAGTTGAATTTCCCAGCGTCCCAACTCCCCATACACAAAAATGTGCATCAAACCGCCTGGGGCTAACTTTTTCGCCAAAGCTTGAATACCACCAATGGGATCGAGTGTATGGTGCAAAACGCCAACGCAGTTGATTAAATCAAACTCACCCGGTAACTGTTCCACATCAAACAAGCTGAGATGATGAAACTCAACGCGGTTAGCCCCGGAACGCTGACAACGTTCTTTTGCTACAGCCAAAGCGCCAGTACTGAGGTCAATTCCCACAACAGAAGCCTGGGGGTTGAGGTGAACCAAGTACTCTGTACTCACACCAGTACCGCAACCTGCATCTAAAATACGAATATCTTGCCTTTGGGGTTTTTGGCCTGTACAGAAGTTATAAGCGGCTAGCCAATTCCAGCGCCAGTTATAGCCGGGAGGTGGTTCATCCAACAAGGCTTCCGGCGGAAAGGGATATGTGTTGTAGAGTTTGGCAACAGCAGCACTAACAGTTTGGGAATCGGACATGATCAGGAATAACGCAGTATTTCTGAGTTTAGCGGATAGTGGATGATCGGGGCAAAGATTACTATTGCTTATTTCTTGCTACTTATCCAACAGCAAAGTCAGTAAATTCGCGTTTATAAGGAGCGTGAAATCCTAATACAATATCTTCTTTAGGTACACCAGCAGCAATTAATTCATTAGCGATACCGATTTCTGTACCATCTCTTTGTATCCAAAATTTTGTGTCTTTGATATCAACATGAATAATGACTCCATAAATTCTCCGTTGTTCTTTCCAGCCAATATTTAAGACTTGATAATGATGGCGTTCTGCGTCAAACAACAATTGAACTTCTGAGCCATTAGCCACGTCATTAGCAGAATGGTTACTTAAAATATCTTGAATTATTTGAGAGTAATTTATTCCTTCCATAAAACAACGTCCTGACTTAAGGAATTAAATATTAAAAGTTTAATTTGATATTCTTTTAAAGAATCTTGAATAAATTGACGTGAGAAAAAGTCTTGGTATGTATCTTGGCTAATAGCTAGATATAAAATGCGTTCTGGTTGTTCTTTTTTTAATGCTAGCCGATAATTCAGGGTTTGACCTAAAGCGAGATGAAATTCCGTTACTTCAGATGCACCTACAAATGATTTAACTTCTACAGCTATTTTTTGACCTTGTTTTTGTGCTGCTAATAGTCTTTCTGCTCCTAAATCCACAAAAAATTCAATGTCATCAACTTTCAGATGCAGTGGATCATGGGTAATTATCCAACCATCTTTTTCTAAAGCAGTGCGGACAGACTGATGAAATATATCTTTAGATGGCATAGGGAAATGGATAGGTATCGTAGAGTTTTGAATACCGTACTTAATTCAACTACAGGTGAGAACAGTGAGAATTCTTTTAGTTGCATTCAATCTCACTACACTTGGATGATAACCCTTAGTCTATCTGGTTTTTGCCTTAACCGAACCGTATTGCCCTACTTTCTATTGAGTGCGATGTCTGACGACAAGGCTAGCGCCAACGCTCTTTTTTAGTCTAAAGTCCAGTTTTAAACCGAAGTTAATTTATTTTTAAGTAGATATTTATTTTTATAACATATTAGTTTTTTAAAAAAGCTATATGCTAATTTTACACTTGTCCAATAATTAACTTGGTTAAACAAATAGTAGAACGAGAGTTTGACCATTTACCATTAGGATAACTAATCTCCATGAAAAATTTTTTTGGTTTGCTTATTGTTAGTTCGAGTTTACTCTTGGGTTATTTTGTACCCATGGAAGAATCCGCTATCGCTCAACAAACTTGCCCCAATATCAGCGGTTTTTGGCAAAGAGCAGATGGCACTATTTGGAATTTTACCCAAAACCGTTGCACTTTAGGGGGTACGATAACCAATGCCCCTGCTTTGGTTCATACAATCAGTGGTGTGTTCTTTGATAATCGCACTGCTGACGCTGTTGTAAGTCGTACCGGTCTTTCAACTGGTTGTCAGACAAAGATGTATACTACACTTACTGTTCTTAGTGTGCCAAATCTTATCAGAATTAACACATATTCAACAGACGGTAAATGCGATCTACCGCAGAATTTTACTGAAGACTATGTTTACACAAAACTTTAATTAATTGTCGGTTAACAGATTGTTTGTCGCTTTAACTGTTTGACATCATAAAAAGAGAAAAGCATACGATCTAAGCGACTCAATACCCCATAATTCCCTCAATATCCCGTAGCGCATGATGTAGCACGGGGTTTATTTTTGGTGGTTGGGTGTACAGGGTGCTGATATGAATATACTCAAACAAATTTCCCCACCTAAACGTCCACCAGTTACGCTAAATGGCTTAGATTTTCGTGAGTTGTTTGTCTGGCTTTCTGCTTCGATGAAACGGGTTTCTAGTGGCAAAGTGGGACAGGCTGTAGCTTTATCGGCTGTGGGATGGGATCAAATTACTAGTTAGGGGAAATTTTGTGAATTGGAAAGCTGTTGCGCGTTTTGCGATCGGAACAAGTCATCTAAACCAGGGGATACTTTGTCAAGATTATGGAAATTATCTCATATTTGATGATGTGATTGTAGGCGCGGTTGCTGATGGTGCTGGTAGTGCAAAACATTCTGATGTTGGTTCTAAGTTGGCTGTAGAAACGGTACTCAAATGCTTTTCTGATATTAATGAATCTCCTCAGAAGGAAGCTTTTTCTCAACCACTGTCCAAAGAAGAAGCTGAGGAAGTTTTTGGTAAGATTATGAACCAGGTTATTACAGAATTACAGAAGCAAGCAGACGAAGAAAATTATTCTGTCAATGATTTAGCTTGTACGTTGTTGGTTTTCGTGGCTACTCCTGACTGGGTTGCAGCTATGCAAATTGGGGATGGATTTATTGTAATGCGTTCCCAAGAGTCAGAATATCAACTGTTGTTTCAGCCAGATAAAGGTGAGTTTGCCAATGAAACAACTTTTATCACCTCAAAAAATGCAATAAATGAGATGCAGGTAGAGGTGATTCCCGAAAAATAAGAGTTTATTTGTGCTTCTACTGATGGGCTGGAAAAAGTAGTAATTCGTTTGAGCGACTGGAAACCTTTCTCACCTTTCTTTAAACCTTTAGAGGAATACTTGCATGAAAGTGTTGCTCCAAAAGAGGATAAATATCTAACGGAATTCCTCAACTCTGAGCGGCTAAATTCTCGTACTGACGATGATAAAACTTTGCTTTTATGTCTTTTTAATAAAGAGTAAAATTCGATGAAAGTTCTCACCTGTGCTAGTACGGCAAAATCAATTACTTTGCTTGGTGAACCGATAGCTGATAGTGGTGAGGGTAAGGTTTGGCGAACTAATCACAATGGTTACTTAGCAAAAATTTACCACTTGCAAATTCCTGAGCGTGTGCAAAAGTTGGCGGTGATGATAGCGCACCGACCCAAAGAGCCAAACTCTCACCTCAATCATATTTCTTTTGCTTGGCCTAAGTCGGTACTGAAAGATGTTCAGGGTGATTGTGTGGGTTTTTTGATGCCGGAAATCAAGGAAGCAAAAGAACTTATTCATGTATACAATCCCAGCAAAAGAAAGGCTTTAAAACTTGATGTTGATTGGCGTTTTCTCCACACAACAGCGCTGAATATCGCCTCAATTATTGAAGCAATTCACATTTCTGGCTATGTTTTGGGTGACATCAAGCAGCAAAATATTCTTGTTAACGATCGCGCCTTACCTTCAATTATTGATACTGATTCCTTTCAGGTTCGGAATCCGGTAAATGGCAAGATTTATCGTTGTCCAGTTGGTTCACAAGATTATACACCACCGGAACTGATTGATAAAGATTTTTCTAGCATCGATCAAACAGAAGTACACGATCGCTTCCGGTTAGCAGTCATTATCTATCAGTTGTTGCTTGGTGAAACTCCTTTTGCGGGAAAGTGGATAGGCGCGGGTGGAACTCCAGAAACTAATGAACTTATCCGTCAGGGTTTATGGCTGTATGCACCAAACAGTTTGATTCAACCTGTAGAAAGGACAATTCCGCTTGAGATTGTTCACCCAGAGGTTCAGCGATGTTTTCTCAGATGTTTTAATGATGGTTATAAAAATCCTAACTTGCGCCCAACTGCTGGGGATTGGGTAAAGGCGCTCAGACTGGCTGTTAATGAGTTAACTATCTGTGGAAAGTTAGACAGCCACTATTATAGCCGAACTTATGGTAAGTGTTATTGGTGCGATCGTTCTACAAAACTTGGTGTTGATATATTTCCTGGCTTTGCTAGACCAAAACAACAATCTGCTGTTGTTAAATTAACATCACAACATAAAGCTTTTACCGCAGATAAAATTATACAAATAGTTCTGCAACAAGAGCAAAGAATAAGTGTAATAAACCGCGTCTATCTTGAAACCTGTAGTTCTTCGATGATGAAAAGAATTTGCCCTCATTCCCCAACCCCGAATCCCTCTCTCTGGGATTCGGGGAGCCAGAATTTCAAAGTCCCTCTCCCATATCTGGGAGAGGGATTTAGGGTGAGGGCAAAAACTACGGTTCTCAACTTAGATGAGGTTTAGTTAGAGTAATAAGTACACTCACTAGTAAAAAAAGTATTTTTAAAAGTGCTGTTGTAAACAGCGTTTCTTTATCTATAAATTCTCTTCATGCGAAAATATTGACAATTAATACAACTGCAAATAATAATACACCTCAACAGTTGTCTACTACAAACCCGATTCAAAATTATGCTCAAGTTATTATTATTTTAGTTTTATCCTCATTAGCGTTAGGTTCACTTGTGAATTTTGCTGCTAATAGTCTATTTTCTCCCTCTAACAATTCTATTTCTGCAAAAGATGAGCGGCAGGAATTAACTCAATCTAAATTGAGAGAAATAGGCAATAGTAAAATTGAAAAATATATAATCGGCATTGGTATTTCATTTCAATTTGATAAAAAAACTAAAATACCAACAGTTACTAATATCTTTTAAAAATCTCCAGCAAGATTGGGAAATCTTAAGGTTGGCGATCAAATCTTGGAAGTAAATGGCATATCGACATCAAAAATGAGTGTGACAGATGTAGCTAATTTGATGGAAGGAGATGTAAATACTACTGTCTTCTTACTGATTAGACGTTCAGGTTTCAGAGATAAAGAAGCAATGCTGATTAGGGAAAATTTCATCAATACTAACGTCGATAAACACTATGTAAAGCGTTGTTCAGCCCATTTTGAATTAAAAGACTATAGTGATGCAGTAGATGACTGTAACGAAGCAGTTAAGATAAATCCCAATAATGACAAAGCCTACTATTGGCGGGGTCTTAGTCATATTATGAATAGAAATAAATATCAAGGAGTGGAAGATTTACGAAAAGCTGCAAGCTTAGGACACAAAAGAGCGAAGGAAATCCTCAAGAATTCCAATTTTCTAAACGAAAATTAGGAACTTTCTCAAAATCCTTCCGGTTGCGGGTTACTAAAATCGCATTCACTGATAGCGTAATTGCCGCAATGCGTAAATCTTGTGTGCCAATGCGAATATTATGCTTAACTAACTCAGCATAAACACTACAAGCTTGAGTATTAAATTTAAGTAATTGTATATTTTTTAAATATTCTATTTCATCCCATAACCCCTTGTATGCCCAGATTAATTTGTCATACTTAGAAGGCTGATTATTATATTTATTGATAACATTCAGCCATCCTTTAACTTTCTCCTCGAATGTAATCACTGTTATGGCTAAATTTTCAGGATTCTGCTGTCTTATGCGTTGCGTGACTAGTGGATGAGTATTTTGAAATAAGGACAAATGATCTGTATCTAATATCCACATAATACTCACTTTGTCTCATTGTCTAAGTCAACTTGACTCCGTTCAGCTTCTATGTATTCCAGCACCTCAGCAAAAAGAGGGTTATCTTTGTGCATTCCAGCGAATTTCATCCAAGGATGTTGGGTTTGGGGAAGTTCAATTTCCAAAGTTACTATTTCTGGTTTTCGCTCTTGTAAAAGTTGAATTAGTTTGTCTAGTGCTTCTTCTTTAGTCGCACCAAAGCTTTTAATATCTGGTAAGCTTAGCACTGTAGCACTAACTTCGCTATCTTGTTGATTTTCAATCAGCACATCATAAGTTAACTTAGGTACAGTTGTTGGAGAGGTAATTTTTACAGCTAAATTCATAATATTTTTAACCTTGAAATTTTATACTGATTATAACATTACTCAGTAACCAAGTAATCTGTATATAATATCCACACAACACTTACTTTGTCTCATTCTCAAAATCAAGTTCACGGCGTTAAACTTCTATATATCCTTCAGCTAGTGGTTGAGAAAATCAAAGAAAGTATTTATAAGGAGTGTAATACCACAAGTTGAACTTAGTAAATTACCTCCAGAAGTTCAAACTACTATCAATCTTATTTCCGTAGGCGGTTCTTACCCTCATAGCAAAGATGGCATTGTATTCAAAAACCTTGAAGGATTACTGCCACCACAACCGCAAGGATACTACAGAGAGTACACAGTACCAACTCCCGGAGCAACAGACAGAGGTAGCCGCCGTCTGATTACTGGGCAAAATGATGAAATTTACTATACAGATAATCACTACAATAGCTTTCAATAAGTCATTTATTAGTCGTGATAAGTAAGAAAAAATACATGAGCGAATTTATAAATGTTTCGTCAATAGATGTAAAACAAGGTATACATAAAACAGTGGAACAAATAGCCGCAGAACCAGGAACTAAAGTTTTTTATCTTGATGGTAAAAAAATTAATAGCAAAGAAACATTTTTAAGTAAAGCTGCTGAAGCAATGCAATTTCCTACATACTTTGGTGCTAACTGGGACGCTTTTGATGAATGTATCACCGATTTAACATGGTGTCCGGCCCAGAGATACATCATATTGTATGACCATGCTGATATATTTGCTCAAGCTGAACCGACACAGTACCAAATAGCATTAGATATTTTAAATTCAGCCAAAAAATACTGGGAAGCTAATAATATAACTCTGAAATTTTTTACTATAAACAAATAAGTAAATTTAGCCTTGAGAAAAATTAAGATATAGTCCAATCTTCTAAACACAAATTAGGCACTTTTTCAAAATCCTTGCGGTTGCGAGTAACCAAAATCCCATTCGCTGACAGCGTAATTGCCGCAATGATTTTCATAGCTAAAAAGTTCTCATTTTAATTGGAGTCGGAACTTTCATAGCGATTTGTATGTGCTTCTCAAACCTTTTTACCAACCCAACATAGCGTTGATTTTTTCGTGCGCCTAAAAATCTATTTTGAAAATTAGTGCGGGGTAAACTGCAATGCCTCATAAATAGCTTGAGGATTGGCAGCAATAACCTTGAGGTAAGCCTGTGCGGTTTGGTCGGGTTCAGTGCGTCCCTGCTCCCAATCACGCAAAGTGCCAAGCGGAATATGATAACGCGCCGAAAATTCCTCCTGCGTCAATTTCAAGGCGCGCCGCATGGTTTTAACACGGGGAACACGTCTGGCGTTGCGTAATTCAGCTTCTGTCATGGGGCGGGCATCAGGGTCGCTAATAGCCGCAGCGTGAATTTCTTCTTCTGTCATGGGACGCATGGGCTGCTCTGGAAAGGGTCTTTCACTACCGTCAGGCAACACTTCAACCGCCGTTCCATCCTTGTGCATTCTCGCGGTAATAATCGTTTCTTTCATGCTTTTCTGCTTTTCTGGCTGATATTAAACGGATACGCTCTCCCCGTTCGGTATAGGTTACATGAAGTAGTACCCCGTCACACATACCCATCAGGTTGATGCGCTCTTCCCCATAATTTTCACGATCATCAAAACGTTCTACCGCAAAAGGGTCGTCAAACGCTTTGATTGCCTGATGGAAGCTGACACCATGCTTTTGAGAGTTAGCAATTGCCTTGTCATTATCCCATTCAAAATTATCCCCATCCTTCATAAGGTACGGAATACCAGTAGTTTTGTCAACTCTCTACTGTAAATCAAAGCATGGCACAACGGATTATTTCTGAATGAAAAACACAGGGGGCTGGCTGGTAATTGCCTCTCTTGAAAAAGTGAGATATGATCAGTATCCATAAACTCACTTAGCTTCATTCTCCACATCGAGTTGCTGGTAATATTCCTCCATTTGTGCATCAAGTTCACGGCGATATTCTTCTATATATCCCAGCATCTCGTCAAATTGCGGATCATCTTTGAACATTCCCGCAAATTTCATCCAAGGGTTTTCTACTTTGGGTGCTTCAATTTCTAAAGTCACAATTTTGGCTGTTTCTAATCGAGTTTGCAAACTTTGACTGACTTTTTTTATTGCTTCCGTTTCCGTATTTCCTAAGCCTTGACAGTCTGGTAAACCTAGCAATGTTGCTTTAATTGTGCCGTCTGGTTGGTTTTCAATCAGCACATCATAAGTTAACTTAGGTACAGTTGTTATAGAAGTACTTTTTACAGCTAAATTCATAATATTTTGATATTTAAAGTTTGATATTAATTATAACATTTAGGTCAATTTAGCCTTGAGACAAATTAAGATCACTGACTTGGTTAATTTGTGGTTTGATTTTTATCATATTGTCTTTTGCGATCGCACCAATGATTGTTAGTGGTTGCGTGCCTTTATTTACTGAAAATGCTTATGTAAATTCCCGGCTACACAAGTAATCAAAGGTCGCATTGATTAGTTTGGCAATATCTGGCATTTTTTATAAAATCTTGCAACTTATTCAAGGGAATTATCTGAAATGATGTGCCATGCTGTACCGCCGCAGTGATGTAAGCAAACTTTTGTCCGCTATAAAATTGGTCACGTCCAACTTTGGTGACATACTGAGACTTCTGGAAGTCATTAGCAATATTAGAATTATAAATATTTTGTAACAGTTTTACCGCTTTGGCATTTTTTGTGGTGAATTTGAGGCTTGAGTCACCACTAACGGTTATGCTTTCTTTGGTCACTGTCCCATTTTCTTTGGTGACATCAGCATAAAAGTATAAATTTCCCTTTGTACCATCATAGCCGTGAGCTTCGCTGTTATATCTCAAAGCTGGTAATTGCGATCGCGTTTTCGCCCACTTCACAACGGTGCTAATATTCTGTTCTGGAAGCGCATTTGCCGGAGTGACAGCTAAAATAACTGCGATCGCAGACAGAGTAGCATTAAGTAAATAGTTAAATTTAGAACTTTTGTGCATCGTATTTTCCGGTTAAAGAATCCTGAGAGCAAATGCTTAAACCACCAGAATCTAAGAATTATTTTCAGGGTGAGTTATTTATTAAGACTCATTTGCCAGTAGCAAAAACAACTTAACATCGACCATTGACTACTGTCCACTGATATTGCTATAGGCAATTTGCTTTCAACTAAAATTTTGTATAAGTTGTAATAATCGTAAGGGTGGACACTGCCACAAACATCAAAATAGAGGTTTTCGGCATCAGTAGACCATGCTTACCCTATTACCTAGTTACAAAACTTAGATTTTGTCTCAGCCAAAGAAGAGTATGTACTCTTAAGACTGGATGTATCTAAGCTACAGGTTCTACACAGTTCTTAATAAACCAGCTTTGAGAACGCAAAACGTTCTAATCTAAAAGCTAACCGGGTTAATTTACTGGTAGTTTTGCAGGCACTACTCTCAAGCTTATAAAGCACAGACGCACCGATGTGTCAAGCCTCAAAGCGACCCAGACTTAACACATAAATGATTATGATGGGAGTTTTACAAATCCGATGAGTGTTAAGGCAAGTGGTGGAAGCTCAGTTGCGCGTCCGCAACTATATCAAACCCTAGCTGTAGCGACAATTACCCAAGCCGAGCAGCAAGACCGCTTTTTGGGAAGTGGTGAATTAGATGAACTGGCAAGCTATTTTGCGTCTGGTGCAAAGCGTCTAGAAATTTCCCAGACGCTGACGGATAATGCCGAGATTATCGTATCTCGCGCTGCCAACCGGATTTTTGTCGGTGGTTCGCCAATGGCTTTTTTAGAAAAGCCCAGAGAAATAGAAATAGTACCTGTTAGTGCTGGTGCTAATGTTCAGCAAGGGATGCAACTGGGAACTGTAACCTACGTTGAAAGTCGTGGTGGGTTCCTAGAAAATTTACGCTCAATATTTAACTCATCCCCCAGTGGCCCGACACCTCCAGGTTTCAGACCAATTAACATTGCTCGATATGGGCCAAGCAACATGGCCAAGAGCTTGCGGGATTTATCCTGGTTCTTGCGCTACGCTACTTATGCGATCGTTGCTGGCGACCCCAACATCATAGCGGTGAACACACGGGGTTTGCGGGAAATAATTGAAAATGCCTGCTCTGGTGAAGCAACGCTGGTAGCTTTACAGGAAATCAAAGCCGGGTCACTTTCCTTTTTCCGCAAAGATGCTGAGGCTACAGAGATTGTGTCTCAGTACATGGATGTTTTGCTAACAGAATTCAAAGCAGCCACACCTTCAAATAAAGTTCGCCAACGCCCCTCTAGCGACCAGCAAGGGTTGGAACTGCCACAAATTTACTTTAATGCGGCAGAACGGCGTCCCAAGTTTGTAATGAAAACTGGGTTGTCAGCTAGCGAAAAAAATGAGGTAATCAAAGCTACCTATCGGCAAATCTTTGAGCGCGATATTACCCGTGCTTATAGCTTGTCCATATCTGACCTAGAATCCAAGGTGAAAAATGGCGACATCTCCGTGAAGGAATTTGTCCGTCGTCTAGCTAAATCTCCCCTTTACCAAAAACAGTTTTACCAGCCTTTTATTAACAGCCGAGTCATCGAACTAGCTTTCCGTCACATTCTGGGACGGGGCCCAAGTAGCCGCGAAGAAGTACAAAAATACTTCTCGATTATTTCAAACGGTGGTTTACCAGCCTTAGTAGATGCTTTAGTAGATTCTGCTGAATACAGCGACTATTTTGGCGAAGAAACAGTACCCTACCTCCGGGGTCTTGGTCAAGAAGCACAAGAATGTCGCAACTGGGGTCCGCAGCAAGACCTGTTTAACTACAGTGCGCCTTTCCGCAAGATACCTCAGTTTATTACCACATTTGCTGCTTACGAACAACCACTACCAGACCAACATCCCTATGGTTCTGGGAATGATCCCTTGGAAATTCAATTTGGGGCGATTTTCCCGAAAGAAACTCGCAACCCCAGCACCAGTCCGGCTCCTTTTGGCAAGGATACCAAGCGCATCCTGATTCACCAAGGGGCAGGGATTAATAACCAAAATAGCAATCCCAAGGCGCGGGGTGAAGCTCCTGGTATCCTTGGCCCCAAGGTGTTCAAGTTAGATCAACTGCCTGGTACTATTGGTAGAAAGGCTGACAAAGGTTCTAGCGTCAGATTCTCTGAAAGCTCGACGCAAGCAGTGATTAAAGCTGCTTACCTGCAAGTTTTTGGTCGCGATCTTTACGAAGGTCAGCGCCCGAAAGTATTGGAAATCAAGCTGGAAAACGGCGACATCTCTGTACGGGAGTTTATCCGTGCTTTGGCTAAGTCTGATGTATTCCGCAATCTATACTGGTCATCGCTTTATGTTTGTAAAGCGATTGAGTATATTCACCGCCGCTTGTTGGGTCGTCCGACTTATGGTCGTCAAGAAATCAACAAGTACTTTGATATCGCTTCCAAACAAGGCTTTTACGCGGTGGTTGATGCCATCATTAACAGCGTAGAATACAGCGAAGCGTTTGGTGAAGATACAATTCCTTACGAACGGTATCTGACTCCTGGTGGTGTATCAGGGCGACAATTGCGCGTTGGTAGTATTCGTGAAGATGTTGCGGCAAAAGTTCAGAAGCAAGTAACGCCGAGCTTTGTGACATTGGGTACAGTCACAGAAAATCGGTCAGAGCCAGATATTCAGTTCCGCATTAACCAAGGCGTCAGCAAGCAACGCGAACAAACCAAAATCTTCAAGCTGGTGGCCAATACCAGTGACAAAGTTGCTGTAAAAACTTTGATAAGCGCTGCGTATCGTCAGATTTTTGAGCGGGATATTGCACCCTATATCGCCAAAAATGAATTTACAGCGTGGGAAAGCAAGCTGGGTAACGGCGAAATTAGTGTGAAGGAATTTGTTGAAGGTTTGGGTTACTCTAACCTTTACCTGAAAGAGTTCTACACACCTTACCCCAACACCAAAGTGATTGAGTTGGGAACCAAACACTTCTTGGGACGTGCGCCACTAGACCAAGCAGAAATCCGCAAATATAACCAGATTTTGGCTACTCAAGGTATTCGTGCCTTTATTGGTGCTTTGGTTGATAGTGTGGAATATAACCAGGTGTTTGGTGAAGATACGGTGCCTTACCGTCGCTTCCCAACCCTACCTGCGGCAAACTTCCCGAATACAGAGAAGCTTTACAACCAGCTGACTAAGCAAAACGATGACGTGGTTGTACCGAGCTTTAAGCCAGTCCAAGCACGGGTCGGAGCTAGCGATACGCCGCTTTTGACGCAGGCGATCGCAGATATAGCAGCGCAAACAAATGGTAAGCCCTCATTTGCTGAACTGGGTCGTTCCTACAACGATGGGAACGGACAATCAGTGGAAGTGGCTGTGCGTAAACATGCACGTATTTACCGTCTAGCTGAAACCACAAACCAAGCCGAAAGACAACAGGCAATCAACGCTATTTACCGTCAAGTGTTGGATGTATTTAGCGATGAAGTGCCTGATAATTTCCGCCGTAGTGACCTAGAGGGCAAACTCCAGAATGGTGAAATTTCCGTGCGAGAGTTTGTGCGTCAACTAGCTAGTTCCGAAATCTATGGCCAGCGCTTCTTATCACCTTATCCTCATGCCAAGGTGATTGAGTTCCTCTTCCGTCACCTGTTGGGGCGTACACCCGCAGATCAGGAAGAAATTCGCCAGTATAACAATCTGCTAGCTGATAGTGGTTTGTCTGCTGCTGTAGAAGCAATAGTCGAGAGCCAAGAATATAGCCGCTACTTCGGTGAAGATGTTGTGCCTTACAACCGCTTTCCAATAGGGAATAGGGAGTAGGGAGTAGGGAGTAGGGAGTAGGGAGTAGATTATTTACTGCCCCCTGCCCCCCAGTCCCTTCGTAACCTTTCGTAATATTGCTCTCAGATTAGAGCTAAAACCCGAAATTCTGAAAAAGAATATTACAAAGTGTTAAGAGCAGCAATAAATGCTCAACAGAATGCCGGAAAATGTTTTGCGGAAGGTAACTGAGTTTAAAAGCTTGTTTACTTGTGTTGACTCAAGAAAACTCGTAATTTATTAGCCGTAACAGTTATTACACTGTTGTATCTAAAAGAACGAGAGAACAAACTCAGTGAACCAAATTAAAGTCACACCAGTTCTAATCAAATCCTGGTTTCATTCGTATTTGGAGGAATCCATTAATGAGTATTGTCACGAAAGCTATCGTGAATGCTGATGCAGAAGCTCGCTACCTCAGCCCTGGTGAATTGGATCGGATCAAATCCTTTGTTGCCACTGGTGAGCGCCGTGTGCGGATTGCTCAAGTTTTGTCAGAAAATCGTGAACGCCTAGTTAAGCAAGCTGGCGATCAACTGTTCCAAAAGCGCCCTGATGTTGTGTCTCCTGGTGGTAACGCTTACGGTCAAGAATTGACCGCTACTTGTCTGCGTGACCTAGATTATTACCTCCGCCTCGTTACCTACGGTATCGTTGCTGGTGATGTTACCCCCATCGAAGAAATTGGTGTTATAGGTGCCCGTGAACTGTACAAGTCCTTGGGAACTCCTATCGATGGTGTTGCTGAAGGTATCCGTGGGCTGAAGAATGTAGCTGCTACATTGCTGTCTGGTGATGATGCTGCTGAAGCTGGTACTTACTTCGACTACTTAGTTGGTGCCCTGCTATAGGGTGATGCTGTTTCTCTGCCGAAACACAAGTATTGCAATACGGTTGGAAATAAGGAATTAACAACATGGCTCAAGACGCAATTACTGCTGTAATTAACTCCGCAGACGTTCAAGGTAAATACCTCGACGCTTCTGCTTTACAAAAGCTAAAAGGCTACTTCGCCACTGGCGAACTGCGAGTCCGGGCTGCTAGCACCATCAGCGCTAACGCTGCTGCGATCGTTAAAGAAGCTGTAGCAAAATCTTTGCTATACTCTGATATCACTCGCCCCGGTGGTAACATGTACACCACCCGCCGCTATGCTGCTTGTATCCGTGATTTGGACTACTACCTCCGCTATGCCACCTACGCTATGTTAGCTGGCGATCCTTCCATTTTGGATGAGCGTGTATTAAATGGCTTGAAGGAAACCTACAACTCTTTAGGAGTTCCCGTTGGTGCTACCGTGCAAGCTATCCAAGCAATCAAGGAAGTAACCGCTAGCTTGGTTGGTTCTGATGCTGGTAAGGAAATGGGTGTTTACTTAGACTATATCTCTTCTGGCTTAAGCTAAGAACTAGTTTGCGCTTAAGAATTTAGGTGCTACTTTATTAAGGTCTGGAAATCAGCCGTGAGTGCTAGAACGTTATATTGCTTATCTTGGTAAATTATCACTGATGAGTGTTAGTGGTCTAGTATTGATGTTTGATTTCCAGCCTTTGAATGATTAAAAGATTTGCACTCAAGATTTTGAGATAAAAAAGTTTTCACAAATTTTACAGGAGATTTTCAAAACATGGCCCGTTTTTTTAAAATTACTGCTCTAGTTCCCAGTCAAACCAGAATTCGTACCCAACGCGAACTCCAAAATACTTACTTCACTAAGCTAGTTCCTTATGAGAATTGGTTCCGCGAACAGCAACGCATTCAAAAAGCAGGCGGTACAATAATTAAGGTAGAACTGGCAACTGGTAAGCAAGGTGCTAATACTGGGTTGTTGTAATTGCTGTAGATAAAACATTATTTTAGAGAATTGCTAAGAGGTCAGCAAAGACCTCTTTTTTGTAGCTAGTATTTTTGAAAATCAACAATTGAACATATTTAAAAGGCGATAACCTCGAGTATAAAGGGGAACTGGAGCGTTAGCATTCTGTTTATTCTTAGCCTGTTTAAGTAGGTAAGTAAAATAAAACCAAACTATGTAACAAAAAGTAAAATCTCTGTATTTGGCTTGTAGTTGCGCTGTCTTGCGCTTTAGCGCAACTACGAGCCAGTGATGATTATTTGCGCCCACTTACTTAACAGTTTAATCAAACATAATTAGCGTTTCTTTCCCAACTTTTAGCCCGTCTTCATAGGAAAAACTCATGTCTTACTCTATACCACCAATATTAGGTGCTACCATTGCCCGGTAAGCTTCATTAAATTTTCTACGAAACCGGAAATCTACTGAAATTCTTAGACCTTCAGTTTTCCTTCTGACTGTTTAATGCAATCCACGGGCATCATTAAAGTACATTGTGCCGTGTTGTAGTTGTGCTTCGGTGTATTGAAGTTGACAACTTTAAGATTTATGGTTGTAAAGCCTACTTATAAGTTATAAGTTATGATTTATGAGTTTTATTTCTAACTCCTAATTCCTAACTTTTTACCTGTACTACTCGTGAATCTACGCCGCCTGATTCCAATTTTTGATAGTTCAGTCTCCAACTGGGCATTAGAAGCGCGGCTGTTGCGCTGGTTAACGTTGATTTGGCTGTTCGTCGGCTTGATCATGCTATTTTCAGCATCTTATCCTGTCGCTGATGCCCGTCATCAAGATGGGTTGTATTACTTTAAACGTCAACTGCTTTGGGTCTTAGTTTCCTTAGTCGGATTCAATATTATTGTTAATTCGCCATTGCAAAAAATTTTGGGAGTATCCCATTGGTTTTTATTACTGTTTTTGACGTTAATTTTTATTACACTGATCCCAGGATTGGGGAAAAAGGCTTTTGATGCAGCGCGTTGGATTGCGATAGGGCCTATTCCGATTCAACCATCAGAATTAATTAAACCCTTTTTGGTGCTGCAAAGTGCGCGGCTTTTTGGTCAGTGGGAACGAATCAGTTGGCGGGTTCGCTTGGCTTGGTTGGGTATTTTCGGTCTGGTACTTTTAGGAATTCTTGCCCAGCCTAACTTGAGTACAACAGCACTTTGCGGCATGACTATTTGGCTAATTGCTTTAGCAGCTGGCTTACCTTACAAGTACCTGGGAGGAACAGCAATTGGTGGAGTCATGTTGGCAGTACTCAGTATTAGTATTAAAGAATATCAGCGTAAGCGGGTAATGTCATTCCTCAATCCTTGGGCGGATGCTACAGGAGATGGCTACCAGTTAGTGCAAAGTCTACTAGCTGTGGGTTCTGGTAGAACTTGGGGTTCAGGATATGGGCTTTCTCAACAAAAGCTGTTTTATTTACCCATTCAGGATACTGATTTTATTTTTGCGGTATTTGCCGAAGAGTTTGGCTTTGTTGGCAGTATGGTATTGCTGACACTTTTAGCTACATTCGCCACTTTTGGATTAATTGTGGCCCTGAAGGCTAAAAATATAGTACATCGATTGGTAGCGATCGGCGTGACGATTTTGCTGGTCGGACAATCATTGCTTCATATTGGTGTTGCTACAGGTTCTCTACCGACTACTGGCTTACCTTTGCCCATGTTTAGTTATGGTGGTAATTCCATGATTGCTAGCTTAATAGCTGCTGGGTTGCTGATTCGGGTAGCACGCGAGAGTAGCGAAGCTGAGGTAGTACCGTTGCGAAAACCCTTATTGGAAAATGGGCGCAGACGCCGGGGTTTTGATAAAAATAAGAATTGAGCTAACAAAAGCTTTTTGCAGGAATTAAATAGATTATGGAAGACCTAAAACAAACAATAATCAGCTACTCTTGCAGAAACAAAATTTGATATCTGGACAATTTATATCAGAAGTAACCTACACTGTCGATGAATATTTAACACTTTTGAATACTTACTCGCCATACATAAAAATTAGATCCAGAAAATAAAGAGTCTTTATTTTTAGGATTAAGACATCGCATAGAAGATGATTTTGGAGGCAGTCTGCAACTTTCATATATCTCTGCTTTTCACATCACTCAAAAAGTTACCTCAGAGGTAAGGGAGTCTTAAATAATTTGTAATTCCTAATTCGTAATCCTTCGACTTACCTCAACAACGCTTGGCACAAGTCGCTCAGTACAAGTTCGTAATAGAGCCTCCGGCACGCTCCACGTAAAGCCAAGCGTTGCCGCAGGCTTTACGTAATTTTTGTTTTGTGACCTTCATAGGCAATTTAATATCTGGTATAATTACTAACCCAACTTGAAAAACCAAGCTGATGGGCGAAAAACTGAGCTTTTCCCGTTAAGCCAGCATGTAGCCTGATTTTTGATTTCCATGCTAGATGTGAGTTGGAAAATTTTGTAAAACTACTTTATTGCTTTACAAAAACGTCAACTTGCTAGATGATAACAACGAAAGGGAAAATAATTAGTAAATATATACTATTTTTAGCTATCGGTAGTTGTGTGAAAATCCTGTAATTACGCAGCTGGAGTCGGTTTGAGTTTCCCTCATTACCTTAGCTCGAAGTAAAGAAATGGCAACACTAAATACCTCACGCTTCCAAGAAAATCCTGCAACTTCCACCTCCAATACCCATAGTTTAGTCTTCATCGACATGGCGGTTGAAGACTATAGCGATTTAGTCAATGGCGTGCTTGATAATGCCCAAGTGTTCGTGCTTGACTCGACCCAGGACGGTGTTGAACAAATTACAGAAATTCTAGCGAGTTGCGTAGACGCGCAGCGGCTTGTCGCTAGACATCGCCCGAATTTGATTAATATTCATATTGTGTGCCACGGTGCCCCAGGTTACTTACAATTGGGCAACACCCATTTAGGACTGGATACCCTTGACAAATACAAAAAGCAACTGCAACTATGGCAAAAGATATTTTCAACCTCTGCCAAAAACGATAACCTTTGGAACTTACTCATCTATGGTTGCAATGTGGCTTTGGGTGATGCAGGGACAGAATTTGTAGAAAAACTGCACCAACTCACCAAAGCAAATATTGCCGCTTCCTGTCGCCGAATTGGCAATGCAGCATTAGGTGGTAACTGGGAGTTAGAAGTCCGTACCAGTGATATGGAAGCGAGTTTAGCATTTGCAGAAAGGACGCGCAAGGCTTACGCAGGGGTACTGGCGACGTTCACGGTGAATAATACTGGGGACACAGATGATGGCAATCAGAACAACGGCATCACAACACTCCGAGAGGCAATTGACTTAGCCAATGCTACTGCTGGAGATGATACGATCGCTTTTGGGGGAATATTCAACGATACCACCCCAGATACCATCGCCCTCACCTCTGGGCAACTGACGATTACCAATGATCTTACCATCTTGGGGACTGGGACATCTCAGCTGACTGTGAGTGGAAAGAATGCCTCTACAGTATTCGAGATATCGGGACTAGGGACAGGTGTAAATATTAATGGACTGGCGATCGCTGGCGGTAGTATTAAGGTTAATAGAACTTCCATCCTCAGCCTAGCTAAAAGCAGTGTGTCTGGTAATACAGCAGGAAGTGGCATCTCTAACAGCGGCATCCTCAGTCTTGCTAACACTAGCGTCTTTGGCAATACGCAAGGCGGTATCTATAACGGTGGTACTCTCAGCCTAACGGGAAGCAGTGTCTCTGGCAATACCGGGTCAAGCAAGATTTTTAATGGCAATACTGCCGGAGGCGGCATTTTTAATGACGGTTCCTCTGGTAAAACTGGTATTCTCAACCTAATTAACAGCAGTGTCTCTGGCAATACGGCAAACTCCGGTGGTGGCATCTATAATCAAGGCGGTAGTCTCACGCTGACCAATAGCAGTGTGTCTGGCAATACTGCAACCTCCGGCGGTGGCATTTTTAACGGAAATGATGGTGGTTATGATTCCGGTTCAGCTACTCTAACTAATAGCACCATCTCTGGCAATAAAGCGTTAGAGGATGGTGGTGGCATATACAATGACGCAGCCTACGTCGGTGACAACAGCCTCACCCTAATCAGCACTACAATTAATAACAACACAGCTGACTCAGATAGTAATGGTACTGGCAATGGCGGGGGTGTTTTTAGTTCCTTGGATTCCTCTGTTAACATCAAGGTTAGTAACACCATTATTGCAGGCAACTTTGACAAGTCCACGTCCGGTGATATACACCCCGACGTGAGTGGTGGGTTGGTTGACTCCGGCAATAACCTGATTGGCAATAATACTGGTAGCACTGCCTTTACTACCAGCACCCTTGTCGGCACAAGTGCTAGCCCCATTGACCCCAAACTCGGACTGCTACAAAATAACGGTGGTGCAACCTTTACCCAGGCGTTAGTTGCGGGTAGTCCTGCTATTGATGCTGGCAAGAATTCCCTAGTACCTGCTCGTATCACCACTGACCAACGCGGCGCTCCATTTAACCGGATATTCAACGGTGTTGTTGATATTGGTGCTTACGAAGTCCAATCCCCCATCGCCCCACCACCTGTTAATACTGACACATTTGTGGTGACTAATACCAATGATTCTGGATCGGGGTCATTGCGGCAGGCTATCCTCAACGCCAATGCGACCGTTGGGGCAGATACGATTACCTTTGCGGGCGTGTTCACCGATGCCACCCCAGATATCATCACCCTGACCTCTGGCAAATTAACCATTACCGATGATATTACGATTTTGGGGACTGGTGCATCTAACCTGATTGTGAGTGGGAATAATTCATCAGGCGTCTTCGAGATATCCGGTTCTGGGACAGATGCCAACATTGATGGTATGAAGATTGCTAATGCTAATGATCCCTTAGGCAGTATTTTGCTCAATAGCAATACCAGCCTCAGCCTGACGGGAAGCACCGTCTCTGGCAATAGAGGGGAGGTAGGCGGCATATTTAACAGAGGCACTCTCAGCCTGACGGGAAGCACTGTCTCTGGCAATAACGGGTCTTCCTTAGGCGGCGGCATCTTTAACAAAGGCAACCTTAGCCTAACTAACAGCACTGTCTCAAGCAATAATGCAAACGTCAGTTTCAACACAGCCTATGGTGGCGGCATATTCAACACAGGCAAAGTCAGTATAAATAACAGCACTGTCTCTAATAATAGTGCGTTCGCTAGCGGTCTTAATCGGGGAGGGCCTGACCCTTACCCATCTTATGGCGGCGGCATTTATAACTTAGGCAGCCTCGATATCAATCGCAGCACTGTTTCTAATAATAGTGCGGCAGATGGCGGTGGCATCTCTAACTCAGGTACTTTTAGCCTGATTAACAGCACTGTCTCTGATAATAGTGTATATTACACCGGTGGCGGCATATTGAACAGTGGCACTCTCATTCTTACCAATGACACTATTACCAATAACACAGCAGAGGGCTTTGGCTATAACGGTGTTAGTGGCAACGGTGGGGGTGTTGTAAGTAATGGCGGCACTGTTATCGTTGGCGATACGATCATTGCAGGCAATTTCTACATAGTCAATTCTGATGATCCCCGCGATTCTAGTAATTCCCGCGACGTTAAGGGCAAGTTCAGCGACGCGGGTAATAACTTAATTGGCGATCGCACTGCTAGCACTGGCTTTACTACCAGTACCCTCGTTGGCACCAGAACTAACCCCATTGATCCAAAACTCACCCCCCTGCAAAATAATGGTGGTGCAACCTTTACTAATGCTTTACTTGCGGATAGTCCCGCCATTAACGCTGGCAATAATGCTCTGATTCCAGTCAGTATCACCACTGATCAACGAGGTGGTAATTTTAGCAGAATCTCTAAGAGTACAGTTGATATTGGTGCATTAGAGTTTAACGGGCTGAATGGAACCAATGGCGCTGATAATTTAGTGGGCAAGAACTACAGTGACATAATTAACGCTCAAGCTGGGAACGATACCATCACAGGTAATCAAGGCAACGATATCCTAACTGGTGGCGGTGGCAAAGATACATTTGTTTACAACTTAGGTGACGGTGTTGATACCATTACCGATTTCGGTGGGTTAGGTAAAGGCTCAAATCCATCAGCAGCAATCATTGCCGAAGTGGATACCCTCAAATTTCAAGGTGCTGGATTGACAGCTCAAAATCTGTTACTCAACCAGAATGGTAACAATCTAGAAATCACCTTTGATGGGGTGGCTGATGACAAAGTTATTCTGCAAAACTTTCCCCTGGAAAACCTAGAGAACGTATCGGGCGTAGGCAATATCCTGTTTAATGGCCAAACCACCATTAGTGAAAACTTTGATGTCTTCGATGCCAACTCCACCCAAAACACTATCTTCAACAAGAACACAGTCACCTTTCTCAATGACCTGAACAACAATGTTAATGGGTTTGACAACTCAGGAGATGTCATTAATGGTCAGGGGGGTAATGACCGCATTGACGGCTTGAGTGGTAACGACCTGCTACGCGGTGGTGCTGGTAATGATACCCTGCTTGGTGGTGCTGGTAATGATACCCTGGTTGGTGGTACAGGTAATAATATCCTCATCGGAGGTGCTGGTAATGACATCCTCATTGGCGGTGATTTTAGTGATACGCTGACTGGCGGTAGCGGTAATGACCAGTTCATCTACCAAACCCTTAGCAATAGTGATACAATAGCTGACTTTAATAAAAGCGAGGATAAATTAATCCTTACTGACTTGTTTAAGAGTAGAGGCTACAGTGGCAGCAATCCCATATCAGATGGTTATCTGCGGTTTGTGCAATCGGGTACTTCTACACAAGTTCAGTTTGCCTACTTGAGTGACAATTTTTATACCTTTACAACTTTGAATAATTTCACCGCTACAAATCTGGTAGTTGGTACTAATGTTATCGTCTAGCAGTCCTAATTTACTAAAAAACAACGTAGAGATGTAGCACTGCTACGTCTCTATAAAGGTTCTGGATAACGCATAATTAATTTGTGCAGATGTCATTGCTTAATTTTGGATTTTAGATTTCACAGACATCTAAAATCCAAAATCTATAACTCTTAGAGTTGGCGCACTAATGGCTGACCATCTTTGACTTCACCAATCAAAACTAAATCGACACAGTTAACGAAAATACCATTTTCCAGAACACCGGGAATGTTATTCAATGTCTTTTCTAGGCTGACTGGATCATCAATAGAGTTAAATCTGACATCCAAAACAAAATTGCCTTGATCGGTAATCACGGGGCCAGCTTTTTTTACACCCATACGGAGTTCTGGTTTCCCACCAAGTTTTTTGATGGCATTAGTCACAGGAGTAATTGCCATTGGAATCACTTCTACAGGCACAGCGAAAGTAGAACCCAAACGTTCTACTAATTTACCACTATCTACAACGACGATAAACTGTTCTGCCAGGTAGTCTACGACTTTTTCACGGGTATGTGCTGCACCACCGCCTTTAATCAGATTCTTTTGCGGATCGACTTCATCTGCGCCATCAATAGCAATATCGATGTGGTCAATAGCATCCAAGGTGGCAAGAGGTACACCGTATTGCTTCGCCAGTACTTCTGACTGAAATGATGTAGGTATACCAATAATATCTTGAAGTTCACCAGACTTGAGGCGATCGCCTAAAAACTGAATCGTATATGCTGTTGTTGACCCCGTACCCAACCCCACAATAGAACCCGACTTTACTAAGGCGGCGGCGGCTTTGCCTACTTCTTGCTTCATCAACTTTACGGGATCTGCTGCTGCGGTCATTGCCAAAACTCCTGAAAAACTGACTATAGTCCATAGTAGTGGGCAGATAACCTCAAAAGATGAAAGGTAAAAAACAAGTTTTTGCTAATTTCTACTTCCTTGATTAGGGACTTCCAAAAAATAAAGCATCCTAGTTTCCGGAACAAAGTAGATAACTAATGTAAAAATAAGGTATTATACTATACAAAAAGCATGAGTAAGTCCCAGTACACTGATCCTACTTTTGAGCAACTTTTCGCTAAAATTGACCCGAAAGTAGCAAATACCTTTACGGTGGAGCAATTAGAAGCGATAAAAAGGGGTTTGGACTCTCGTGCTAGGAAACGTCATTTTTTAGACATAAGAGTTTCAGTACCAATTCCCGGATTAAGCTTTTATTTGGTGTTGCTAGCAGGTTCAGAACGTCGTTCTAAAATGCGTTTACGCTCTGAAAGAAGTTTATATCCTTTTTGGACTCCTGGCAATATTTTGTTTTTCATAGGATTTCTAATCATTCTGTCGATTTGTACCTACACTATATTTTCTTCTGTATTGTCTTCACTTACTCCCATGTCTAGCTCCTATTACCCTACTTCAATTCCTTGGATTGAGGATAAATCAGAATGTGAACACACTGGTAGAATCTGGAATCATGGGAAGTGCTGGGATTCTGAACAAAGTCCTAATTTTTAAAATTTATAGCCATACCCTATGTAGCTAGAGCAACATTGCCCAGCCTAAATTCGTCACTAGCTGAGTTACAGGTTATTAAAAACACCAAATTTTACGTTAACCTCAGTAACGTAGTTTTTTAAATTCACCTTAGCAGCTAAAAGTGGTTATGATGATGCGTCAGCTTTCAATTACTCTATCTTTAGTGGCACTACTACAAAACTTACCAGCAATTGCTCAAGCCCCAGTGCCAGAAAATACTTCTGGAGTTCCATCTGATGCCATTCAACAGGTAACTGCTGTAAAATGGATGACAAACTTTTCTGATGGCAAGTTTTATCCAGAAAAGTTACTTAGTAGGGCCGAATTAGCGTCAATTATGGTAAAAGCATTTGGGCTAAATAAAAGACAAGTTGTTAGCAAAGAAAATTTAGCTATTCCAGATGTTCCTAGTTCTCATTGGGCATTTAATGATATACAGACAGTCTTAAAAACTGACATCATGAAAGGCTATCGCGGCAATGAATTCTTCCCTAACCAAAAGGTGACAAGGGCTGAAGCTCTGGCTATTTTCGCCCAGGCTTATGGTGTATTTCAGTTTCCCGATGAGGCTGTGAATGATATTCTGGCTTCATATCCAGATGAAAATTCTATCCCAACTTGGGCTAGAAAAGCGATCGCTACAGTAGCTACTGAAGGATTTCTCAATACTGATGCTCAAGGCAATATTTCCCCATTAAAACCTGTAACCCGTGCAGATATGGCTTATGTATTGAGTAAATATTTACAACGACAACAGCAACAACCCGAAACACCAGAAGTTCCGATTATTCCAAATAGCCCACAATCACCTTAGCTAGACTTTATCAAGCCTTGGTGCTTAAAATCACCTTTGACCGGAACCTCTATACTTCTCTTGAATCTGGCGAAGATATAACGAATTAGACTGTGTTGGTTGCTGCAACACATAAGTAGATTGTGGTGGTTGCGTCGGTTGCTGCAACCCATAATTTCCATAATTAGATTGTGGTGGTTGCATCGGTTGCTGCAACCCATAATTCCCATATCCCACAGGCTTTGTAGGGGTGACAACGCCTTGACTTGGAATCTGACTAGAGTAAGGTGCAATATTACTTGGTGCAGCAGGGGTGACTGGGGGTGTCACTGGTGCTAAATTAGGCACTACCTGACCGTTATTACCGTTATTTAAATTATTGTAGGGACTTTGCTGGAAGTTCGTACCCGTTGATGTGTAGCCTGTCCCAGTATTTAACCCATTACTAGGCACTACTTGACCGTTATTACCGTTATTTAAATTATTGTAGGGATTTTGCTGCAAATTCGTACCCGTTGATGTGTAGCCTGTCCCAGTAGTTAATCCATTACTAGGCACTACTTGACCGTTATTACCGTTATTTAAATTATTGTAGGGATTTTGCTGCAAATTCGTACCCGTTGATGTGTAGCCTGTTCCAGTAGTTAATCCAGCACTTGGTATCTGACTGGGTAAGCTGTTAATGGATGGCATTAATGTTGTTCCTGGCTCAGAGGCTCGGCCCAAGGCATTTGTCTGAGTTGCAGTCCCATTAAAGCTAGAAAATTTCTGGTTTGTCGATTGGCTGAGTGCTGCTTGCAGAGGGCTGATAGAGACAGAATTTTGATTCTTGTTGGTTTGATTGGTAAATCCAATTCCCAAACTAGAAGATGTTTCCCCTTCTGTTGGTTCAGATGCCGTAGTTGAAGGCTTAAGACCTAAAAACTGGTTATTATTATCAACCGTCCCAGTCCGCAATAAATTTTCTGTTTGGACAACAAAGGGATTTTTAGCAGCTGGGGAGGTGACGGCATTAACGCCTAGACCAGGATTTAATTTGGTATCATTATCAGACTTTTGTTTGTTAATTACATCCTCTAAGGGGTTTTTGCTATTTTTTGCCTCAGTATTTTCCTTGGAGTTATTTGGCGTTACTGAAGGAGTTGCTTGGTCAAAGTCATTAAATAAAACTGGCAGGTTATCAATATCTGCTGCAATCGCTCTGTTTTCTTCTGAGAGCGAGGAATTAGCAGGATTTTGTGAAGCGACTTGGCTTTTTTGCTTATAAACGAAAATATCTGGGTTTGACCAGTATTCCCAAGTTACTAGCCCGACTACAGATAAAAAAATTGCAGTACCCCAAAAACCAGGTCGCCCTAGATTCCGTAACCTGGCTTTGAGATAGCGTAAGTAGGCGGGAGGATAATGACGGTTTGGCATGGGATTGATAATTGAAATTTACTTGAAATCTGTAAAACTTGATGGCAGCCCAAGGCGTTGCTGTTTAATTCTTTTGCTTCATCACTTACGCAAACAATAGCCGAAACCCTTATTTTATTCTTAAGGCTATTGATGAATTGCCCCTGAGCGCGTGTACTTTTGCTTAAGTCATGAAGCTTTCCTCAACAGGAAATATCTCAACTGAAGTTGGATAGTAATTTTATCCTAACCTCTCCATCAGTTATTAGTCATACCAATTCTGTATGAAGATGCGCTAAACCATATTTAAGTACAAGAAAGAAAAACGAACCGCAAAGTCCGCAAAGAACACAAAGAAAGAAAGAAAGAAAGAAAAAGTTAAGAGGGTTTGGCGCAGCCTCACAAAGAAATGGTATCAGTACCAATAGAAGTGTAGAGGATTTTTGTGAATTGGTATAAGGGACTTCCAGAAAATAAATTATCCAATTTACTCAGATAATATTTTTCTTTCTTCCCCCCGCCCCCTGCCCCTTGTTCTTTTGTTGACGAGATTTTCGAGAAAGTTATGGTAATTTATGCTTATTTTTTGGGTATCGGTCACATTGGATAACATCAGGAGTTGACAACTGGTCTAATTTATTGTTGTAGCTGGACAAAAATTAAACTTTTTTACTTTCTTTCTAGTTAGCGAACTATAAATGTGTGCTGCAATTTCGATATGCCTCTGAAGGCACTGTGCTGCACCGTACTATTAACCAGGAGACTACAGCAATGATGAAAGCTGAAGATATCATGACCAAAGATGTAGTTACCATTCGCGGTTCGGCGACTGTTGCTGAAGCAGTGGGGCTGATGAAGGAAAAAAAATTGCGGGCGCTGGTTGTGGATCATCGCCATGAAAATGATGCTTATGGCATTGTCACAGAAACGGATATTGTTTATAAGGTAACAGCCTACGGTAAAGACCCAAAGCAAGTGCGGGTTTACGAAATTATGAGCAAGCCCTGCATTGTGGTCAATCCTGATTTGGGTGTGGAATATGTAGCGCGGTTATTTGCTAACACTGGTATTCATCGAGCGCCTGTGATTCAAGGTAAGCTGTTGGGCATCATCTCGATTACCGACATTTTGACCAAAAGCGACTTTGTGGAAGCGCCAAAAGCCCTATTGCTGGACGAGAGAATTCAAAAAGCAATTGAGCAGTCTCGGGCTATTTGCACCGAACAAGGTGCTTATTCTAAAGCCTGTGCAGCCGCCTGGGATGAGGTAGAAGAACTTCAAGCAGAAGCCGCTCATCAGAAAGCTGAGGGTATGGTATCAGCCAAAGTATCTTTTGAAGAGTACTGTAAGGAAAACCCAAATGCACCGGAATGTCGAAATTATCACCCGTAATTGAAGTGTGGGGATGAAGAGAGCAGGGAAAGATGAGGGAGCAGGGGGAGAAAAATTGCTTCCTCATCCTCCTCATCCCCCTCATCGATTGGCAACTCGCCTCAATAAGAATAGACCTATTCCTAAAAAAAGAAAGTTGGGCAACCAAGCCCCCATAAAGGGAGAGAGGACACCTGCTTGCGCGATCGCACCACTAATAAAGAAAATTAAGTAGTAGGAAAAAATTATTACGACACTAATCCCAAAGCTGGTACCTCGGCCAGTTCGCTGGGGTATGCTTCCCATCGCTGCACCTACTAAGCCAAAAACTACACATACAAAAGGTAAGGAGATTTTTTGTTGAATCCGCACTTCAAGTTTACGAATTTTTTGGCGATCGCCACCGAGAAGTTCTACTTGTAGTTGATCTAGTGCTTCAGCAATATTCATCTCTCCATAGTCCCGACTTTTTTCTGCCAGACTTAATGGCGTGCGCGGTAGTTGCAGTTGTTGGTGTTCAAATCTGACGATGTTGCGATAGGAGCGATCGGCAGCAACAAAATAGATGGTACCGTTGTAAAAATCCCAGACATTTTGAGAAGGATTCCACTGGGCAGATTCTGATACCACAATTTGATTCAGATTTTTTGTTGAACGGTCTATAATCGTCAAACCTGACATCCGCTTACCATCAAATTGGTCGGCATAAAACAAGCGTGTCAATATCCTATTCTTAGAGCCATCCGGCTGTGTAACATCCTGGTATTCAGGATAAAAAATATTTTGCTGTTTAAAAGTTGGCTTGTCTGATTTGAGGGCTTTATCCAGAGTCATCGCCGCTTGATAATTTGCTGCTGGTGCAATTTGTTCGTTAAACACAAATGTCATTCCTGTAACCACAAGACTTAACATCACAGCAGTTAGCACTATGCGATAGACGCTGACCCCACAACCACGCAGAGCAATTAGTTCGCTCTCGCTAGAAAGACGACTGTAAGTCATCAAAGTAGCCAGCAGCGTAGACATGGGGAAGGCTAAAACGATAAAGTTGGGAAACTTTAACAAAAAAACCTGAATGGCAATGTCTATGGGTAGCCCAGATTCTACAATTTTCCTGACGAGATCAAATACAGCATCAATGGTAACGCCAAGTGATGAAAAAGCTCCGACACCAAAGAAAAACGGCGCTAACAATTCGCTGGTAAGATAGCGATCCATGATCGTAAAAGGTAGCAGCGAATAGAGGTTGTATAAAGACGTAAGTTTCTTTGATATCATGACTAGCTTGAAAAGTTAAATATTATTGGCAACCCTGGCAAACAAAGGATATCTCATGTATTTAGGATGATTTAATTTTAAATATCTGAAAATCAACTTATCAATTCATCTTTAAAAATTAAAAATAGGCTTTTAAATTATTAACTAAATAATCATTAATTTAGACTTGAAAATTATTACCTAAATAATATTGCCGCACCAGGGGGTTGCCGTAGAGTTCGTCAGCAGCACCAAAAGCAAGAATTTGTCCCTCGCGCATTATATAGGCGCGATCGGTGATGGCTAGGGTTTCGCGGACGTTATGATCTGTAATTAAGATTCCCATGCCGCGATCGCGCAGTTGTGCGACAATTTGCTGAATTTCTGAGACTGCTATAGGATCAACTCCCGCAAATGGTTCATCTAAAAGTAAAAATTTTGGCCCTTCTTGTCCAGCAGCTAAAGACCTTGCTAATTCCGTCCGCCGTCGCTCACCACCAGATAGTTGAATTCCTTTGCTATTGGCTAATTTTTCCAACCGAAACTCCCGCAGTAAAGTTGTGAGTCGTCTTGCCCACTCCCATCGTGGCACATTCGTTTGCTCTAGTACCAACAGAATATTATCCTCTACCGAGAGTTGGCGAAAAACACTTGGTTCTTGTGCTAAATAACCAATACCCAGTCGCGCCCTTTTGTGCATTGGCATTTCCGTAACGTCCAGATTACCCAGCCAAACTTTTCCTTGATTGGGTTTTTCTAAACCTGTAGCGATGTAAAATGTCGTCGTTTTACCAGCCCCATTGGGGCCTAGTAAACCAACGACTTCGCCCTGAGCAACAGAAAGATTGACACGATTGACAATTACTCGCTTGCCGTAAGATTTGTGAATATTCTCTAAAACAATTTTCAATTGTTCGTGCCTTTTCTTGGTGGAAGATGCTAATTAGAACGCTTGAATGCTGGTGTTTGTGGAGCAGGTGTTGCAGTTTGCCCATTATTATCTGATTCCTGGATCATGTAGATAGACTCTACCTGACGGTTGGATTGGGGTAAGGCAACAAATCGCCCTTCGTCGATTAAATAGGTTACTTTCTCCGCCCGGATACTATTACCGCCCTGTTGCAAAATATAGACATTGCCACTGAAATCAATTCGGCGTTCTTTACTAAAATACTGTGCTTGGGCAGATGTTGCCTGAATCTGGCGAGCAGGATACAACATTTGCACGTTACCGCGAGCAGTGATTACTTGGTTTTTCGCGTCATATTCTTGCACATCAGCGCGGATAGTTAAAGGGCGATTTGCCTGAGATGTTTGTGCAGTAGCGGTTAGCACTTGAGTAGGCAAGACAAAAGCGCCCAATAGTGTAACTGGCAGCATTAAAGCTAATCCAAAGCGACGCATTTGGGATATGGGCAATTGATAGCAGGGCATCATAGCAATTGGGGATTCAGGATTTCAGCTTGCATTCTAATTATCTCAAGTACTTTATCCAGATATGAAATATCCAATCTGGAGTGATTTTTGATAAGTAATGGCTGAAATAGTGACGCTACCCCCAACCTCAAGGTTTCAGGAAATTGACATCTGAGTGAAAATAACGTAGGCACAATACCGCTTCTAAAAATATAGGCAAACCTATGTAAGCCTTATTTAACTCTACGGTGTAAGTTTAAAACGTCCTTCCTTAGTGCTTACGCTTCCCCATTGTTGAGGTTGCCCAAGAAACTCCAGTTAGAAACAGTAAAATAATCGTGTCTGCGATTAATTTCACTGGAACGTTTGATAATTTTATTTAGTTCATTCCAAAAGCTCCATACGTGCTTTTCTTCATTCACTGAAGAATAGGCGGTTATGGAGCTTTGCGCTTTTTCGGATAGTCTCATGCCGCGACGGGCAATTACTAACGCGGCAGCACAATCACTAGATAGGGCATACATCCTCATGTACTTCACTAATCCAATTAAGCTAGAATACGCTGGATTGACAGTTACAAGCTCAATGCCACGATTCGATAAGATTGATTGAAGTAGTTCGTAAAACTTGCTGTATGCCCAACTAGATAGCATTCGAGCGTACTTTCTCGATTCTTCACCCAGGCGCTCTTTTTTGTCACTAAAATCTAATTCTTCACAGACAACAGGACACTCAAAAGAAATTGCTAATCCTGCTAATTGCAAACAAGCATCTACTATTTGAGCTTCTTGTTTACCATTTGGTAATCCCATTTGTAAAGGGATTTGTCCTTTAGCTTTAAGATTACCATCACTGTCAACATACGCCCATCCCATTGAGCCAGGGTTCATATCAATACCTATACAGCCATATCTAACAGTCTGTGACTGCTGTTTTACAGCTTTAGGTGTAAACTGAACTGCTGCAACCCATCTACCATTTTTATAGAAAAAGTGCCAAGTCTTTGAACCAGATTCCGGCAATCGGTTTATGTTGCGCTTATAATCACCAATGCTGGAACTGACTGTTTTACCAAATCTGAACTCTAGGCATTCGGGGACTCTAATCTTGATTGTTTGCTCGTCCCATTGTGCAACCTGATTTCCATGAGATTCATCCTTAGAGCCAACTATAAAAATATTGCCGCGTGGCACCCAAACCCGAATAGGCTTCACTCTCAAGTGTTCTAATTTGTTTTTAAATAAAGTTAGTTTACGTTTTTTCCCATGAATCTGAAATCTTAAATTACTCCAGTTAGTGTCACGGTATTTCAATGAACAAGACAGAGGCAAATTACACCCTGTTTTAGAATGCTGCCAGTTCTTTTTAGCGTAAAACTTCCTTGCTAATTTGAGTTTGCGTTCAGATGATTTAAGCCATTTTTCAATTGACTTTATCTTACCCGCAGTAGTTTTGATATGTAGTTCTCGGTGCGCCTTGGCAGCATCTACTCTCCCAATAGCCGCGCTAATTACACCATTGGCGTGTCGCTTGTTGATGCCATAAGCTTTTTGTAGATGCGTGTTCCATTGAGACTTGTTGAAGTCATTCAATAGTAATTGATTAACTGTTTCAATGGCAGCACTACGAAAGATTGGTGCATAGCATTCTAGAAACATTTCAAGTTCGGTTTGCCCAAGTCCGTTCATTTCTGACTCTGGTGTGGGCAATCCCTTGCAGTAGGTTAGGATTGACATTGATTCGACCTCTCAATGTAGTTATTTCCCTAGAGAGTACCGCTATCCTAGAGATTTTGCAAGGTTTTCAAGGAGCTTTTTGTTTTTACTAGAGCGAGATCCATATAATCGGGCGGAGAAGACAGTAATGACTTCAAGGACATCTGAGGCCAGGTCTTCTTCAAAAGTTGCATCCTCTTTCCTGTTGAGAATCACAATTTCCGCACTATGATATTCACAAATTGCAAATATCAATTCGGAACCAAATCTTAATAAACGATCTTTGTGAGTAATGACTAGCCTTGCAACATCACCATCCAAAAGCGTGGTAATTAGCTTGGTAAGTCCTTTCTTGCGGTAGTTCATACCACTACCAAGATCCCGAATTACCTCGTAACTCCATCCCATTGCAGCGCAATAAGCTGACAAAACAGCATCTTGTCGATCTAAGTCTGATTTTTGATCGTGGCTTGAAACTCTTGCATAGGCTATTGTTTTTCCAACAGCTTGTTCTACAAAGTCACCAAGTTTGTAGCGGCGATGACCGCCATCTGTTCTAACAGATTTAATCTTGCCTTCACGTTCCCACCGTCTAATTGTGTCAACGCTAACTGCCTTTAACTCTGCTAGTTCACCAATGCTAATCAGCCTATCCATTCTTTACCCAGAATTACTTACTATAATTCTAGGTAAATCTATATATTATGGCAACAGTCGTAAACCCTGTCTTAAGCCTTCCGGGTTCGGGGGTGACGCTAAAAGCGTCGCTCATAGTGTTGCCATGCCGTACCACTTTGTGGAAGCAAGCTAGCGCTTTACGCTGCGCTAACGACGGGAACCGCCATCGCTTTTAGCGTCACCCCTTGGGAGAAAAAAGCGCCGAAGTTTGTTAATTTACCAGATGTCTAATCAGTAGACGACACAATTTTAGGCAAAGATAAGACTTGATTTTCACCCAAATCTCCAGATGTAATCAAGTCTTGCCCTATTTGTTGTAATGTCGTCAACAACACTGCGCTCTGACTCAATAGCTTATCTACATCAACGCCAGAGTAGCTAGATGGGTAACGGCGTAGGCGATTGCTGCCTTCTCCCAGTAGAATTACTGCTCCTCGCCAGTTGCGATTCTCCAAATGATACAGCGCCACAGAAATTTGGAGAATGCCTTGATAAAAGGTTTTTTCCGGTTCGCCAGCTTCAATCCACAAAGCCTCTAAAGTGTCGTGACAGGCGTAAAACTGACCAGAATTGAACTGTTCTACGCCTTGCCAAAACTCTTGGGGGATGGTTTCGCTCATCCCATGCTCTCTCGTACTTCTTTAATTGTTTCGAGAGAGATATCTTGTTTTTCTCCAGCAAACTCGTTGTCAGGAGTGAGGAACAACATGCAATGGCACTCTTTGCGTTCTCTCATTGGCACACAGGGACAGTTCCAATATGTCGCGTGAACTTCAGCCTCTTTATCTTCGTAATGGCGACAGGGACATAAAGGGGCACCTAGATCGTCTTTATGCTTGGCTAGTCCTTCAATCACAACTGCGGTAACAGAAGGCTCAGAACAGAAGTATGTTCCAGTCCGCTTGGCGTATTGTTCGGAAAAATGCCGCATTGCCTCTAGGCTTTTATCGCTGGATTTTGTGTTATGTTCTGATGTGATCATGTCGCTCATAATTTAAATATTTCTTTGCATTGTACCTCAGCCTCACTAGAGGATTACTGGGTGTATTTCCCCAAACTTACCTGCTCAATTGTTTTACCTTCGCTCAAAGGCTGATATATCCGGTGTGCTGGGATCAGACAAAATCTAGTAAATCATAGAAGTTTAACTTATTAGCTAATTACAATTCAAGTTGCATCTTGAGGCAGAATTTAAAAGTCAAGAGGTTGATTTATTCTCATCAAAAAACGACACTGTGACGCGTATAAGGGAAGACGCCAAGCGCGATCCTTTTATCAGCCTTATGTCAGGCTTTGTTTATTTTTACATTGTGCTGAATTCTCTTCATCATAACTTTATCAGACTTTATGAAATTAGTAAGTAATAATACTTGTTACTTATTGCAACTTAATGTAAGGTCTTAAATGTGTAAAAAAAAGCACAATTTTATCAAGAGTTACAACTACTATATGAGTATTTCAACTGTTGCGAAAAAGTTATCAACTGCTGCTTTGATAGGAGCAGTCTTTGTTTTGAGAATAGGATCAGTAGCACAAGCAACTGTTTTAACATTTGATGATATAGCGCCTATTTCATATTTTGTTCGGATTCCTAATGGTTACGGTGGATTCAATTGGGATAATTTTAACTACATAAATGGCTCAAATCCTAAAATTACACGTACAGGCGAAGACAATGGAAGAGTCTCAGGAGACTATGTGGCTTTCAACGGATTTGGAAACCCAGCCTTAGTAAGTGATAGTGTTTTTGACTTCAACAGTGCTTACCTATCAGCTACTTGGAATAATGGTCTTTCGGTTACTGTAGAAGGTTTAAACAAGGGCGCAACCTTGTATTCAAAAACTGTGGTTGTAAATACGACACAGCCAACTTTAGTTAATTTTGATTATTTTGGTATTGATGAATTAAAGTTTACGTCATTTGGTGGCGTTGAGCCATATTATCTTCGTGGTGCCGGGACACAGTTTGCACTAGATAATTTTACCTTTAATGAAAAAGCTACATCTGTTCCCGAACCTACATTGCTACCAGCGCTACTATCAATAGCTGCTTTAAGTGCTGGTTCAGTATTAAGACGTAAACACCAACAAAATACAAAGCTAAAGCAAAGTTAACTGCCGTCGTTAGGCTCTTGAATTAAACCCCTAAACTTTGTTAATACGAATTTAATGTTTTTTGTAGCTGGGGTTGCAGTGCGCGATCGCTTTGTAAAACTATACCAGGGTATTCCCAATTGATTACCTTTTGTTCTCCTGGTGAGGAAATATTTGGCCACATTACCCAGCGACTGCCTTGAGGAAGACTAGCAAGGCTCAGGGGGTTTTGAGTTAGCCAAATCAAAGGATGGCTTTTAGGAATAACTGAACTGGCATCTTCTAGAGCGGTGGTTGCTGCTAAGGTTTCTAGAACAAAGCGATCGCCTTTGATTAAATCTGTAGATGCTGTCCAGAGTTGCACCTGTAATTGCTGTTGCTGTGCATAAAAGTACAGCGAAGCTGCGGCAATTACTGCTTGTTCAAAGTTTTCTTCTTCCCAATTGCTAGCACTGTCAAGGGCAATAACTATTTCTTGTCCACCTGTAACCATTTCTAACTCCCGCACCCTTAATTCTCCATAGCGGGCGCTAGTTCGCCAGTGGATTAGACGGGTGGGATCTCCTACACGATAAGGGCGGAGCGATCGCACCAGCCCTGTTGTCGCTGTCTGCAAAGGTTTACCACGAGGATCGCCCCTTTTGCTCTCTTCTTGCCCCATTTCGTCTACTAGGGGGCAGGTAGCCAAGGGTAACACTGTAGGATAGACGATCGCTGTGGCAGCACAATCACGCTGACGGCGACACCAAAATAATCCCAAAGGTGCACCAGAACCCAGTTCGACTGTGTGCCAGCGATAAACTCCTCGGCGCTGGGTAGGGTGGTAATATACCCAACGGTAACTACCTTTACTAGGAATTGTCTCGATAGCCTTTTGTACTGGTTTCCCTAAGACGAAGGGTAATATATCCTCAACTTGCAATAAGCTGACAGGCTGCTGTGTTTGATTGCGGATTTCTAATTCCACAGTCAGATCGTCGCCTGCTGACACAGGTTGAATGGGACGGCGGGTGATGAATAGATTTGTGAGCGATCGCGGCGGTAAGATGGCTGCTACACCCAAAAGGGCAAAACTAATGCCGCTAATGGCGTATAGCCAGCCAGCCATCGTATTGATACCTGCGCCAAAAAAACAAATAGCCGTTGCTGCTAATACCCAACCGCCATAAGCAGGGGTACTGGCGCGGGTTTCTAACCAATTGGTGATGGGTTTGATAAAATTCATGTTTCTTTTTTAACCCAACACCACCCAAAATTCACAGTGTCTCAGGGGTTCGCCAAAAAAGTGATAAAAATAGTATTTATGCAATTTGAAGCGTGCGGGCTTCAGGGATATGCTGTATGGACTCATGAATCTTCGTCCTGAATAACTCTTCCAATTCAGTTAATAACTGTGATAACTGGTTTTTGAGTTAGAACGGAGGCTACAATTTCAAAGCAATGTCATCAGATCATCAATTGTTCGCTTAAACTGATTAAACGTTCTGGATATGGATTTAGAAACTTTGAAAATTTCAGAGTTAGATGTTTATTAAATTGGCATTCTTTTTGTTAGTTTTGCATAACAAGTACTGAAGAACCATAAATACATTACCTGTTTGCTCGTCGAGGCGGACAATAAAAATAGGGGTAAATGCAATTTATCTGTATTTTAGTGGTTTGCATCTATAAATTTATAATTGTATATGATTAGATTATGGAATGTAGGTAGAAGCTAAAAATATGACAATTACTACCAACTTAAAGCAACTCTATGAAACCGATGAAAATTTATGGTTAGAAGAAACCATTGGATTATTAAGACAAAAACAGTTTCACCAACTTGATTTAGAAAATTTAATTGAGGAATTGATCAATTTCGGAAAAAGAGATTTAGCTAAAACCAAAGGTCTTTTAAGGCAAATTATTATTCATATATTATTACTCAAATATTGGCAGGTGGAATATGAAAGAAACTATCGTCATTGGATTGGAGAAATTAAAACTTTTAGATATGACTTAAATAATCATCTAACCACGAATTTAATGAATAAATTACAGGATGATTTAGAGAATATTTATCAAAGTGCGGTTGATTTTGTGCAAATTAAAACCAATTTAACTATTTTTGCAGAAAAATGTCCTTACACTCTTGCACAGTTATTAGATGACAATTATTTACCTTAAATATATCAGTCTTATGTGATTTTTGTGAAATGAAAGCCGAGAGGCGATGTCTACGACGGGCTACGCCTACGCACTGTAAATTTATACTACTAATTGGCGATCGCAATGTCACAAATAATCACGAAAATTTCCTTTTTATTCAGTTGAGGAATGAGTGAGCGAATTCGCGCTTCTCACCGATAACCTCTTAACGACAACTTGATGCTCTAACCTTTGCGCTCTAATCGATATCTAATTATTAGATGGCAATCAACTTCACTATTATTCGCTTTCCTTATTCTCACCTTCCTCAATTTCAACTTCTTCCAGAGACTGCCCATTAATACTGAGTAACTGCCAAATATCACGATAAAAGAAATTGTCAATGGTCTGGATGTGTTGTGAAAGCAATCCATCTGCAATCATATTCGGACGAATATCGCAGTAATATACGCCGTCAAGTGGATTTAGTTTGATGGTATAAGCTTTGAAATGTCCTGGTAAAAACGTTGTATTAATGCCATAACGGTTTTGCTGCTTTGCTTTCTTTCTCTGTACATCGTTCAATAAAATTGCAATGTGAGGCAAAGCAGTGCTAGTCAGCTTGTTGTATAAGAACTTATCTACAAAGAGTTTATCAATACGGTCTTTACTTGAAGTTTTAACCGAACCAATTATCTTGAGTTCGTCGTCTTTACTAATCAATAAGTCATGCTGATAGCTAGTATGAAACAATATTGCTCCACTGTCGTCGTCTCTAATTGGAACTTGTACTGTTCCAGAAACACAATCTACGTTGAGACATACAATCAGAAGACGAATTAGACGCTCAAAAATATCCCCGTTCACTTTACGAGCTTGATTAGACTTTCCAGAAGGTAATGCGTCGAGGGTAGCGCCAATAGCTTGCTGAACTGTATAGATGGTAGAGATGAAAACCTGCCTCAATGAGTCATCAGGTAACTGTCTCTCTCGCAACTGTTCAAGAGCTTGTAAAAACTGATTAGAAGCAATATCAAATGTTTGTGCTTCATACATTAAGTGAGTATTAATAGGTCGACTAATGTTGTAATAACCATCATCTTGATATTGATAAAACTGGTAATGATTTTCATTTTGTGAAACAATTCTAGCTTGCAAACCCGTCGTTATAAATTCTAGATAATTTCTACAAAAGGTAATGTAGTTTTGAATAGTCTGAAAACGTTGTTTGTCTACTGCGTGATTTACTAAATCTTCTAGACTCATCGGATAGACTCTCTTCGTTCTGCATTTTTACGATCGAAGGCTATCCATTCTTCCTTTGTCATACGACGGACATTTTCTAATCGTTTAGTTGCCCAACAGTTGTACTCAATATTTAGATCGCATCCCATCCACCGACGGTTAAGTTGCTCTGCAACCACAAGAGTTGTTCCTGAACCTGAAAATGGGTCAATGACCAAATCTCCTTCATTAGACGATGCAAGAACAAATTTTCTCAATAATTCTTCTGGCTTTTGAGTTGGATGGGGTGTTGTCTCACCCATCCCGTTACAAGTAGTAGGAATCTCTATTACATCTTTAGGCTTCGCACCTTTTGGGTTTGGTGTCCAGTTATTATGTTTCTTGATTGCTCCCTTTCCGTAGGCGCTTGTCTCTGCTTGCGGGTGAGATGGATATTTTAATGTATGTGCGCCATAAGGGATTCGCACATCGTCAATACTTAGTTTAACGGCATCAGATTTACGAAAATGAATGATGCTTTCATGAGAACGTCCCCAATCACTACCTAAGTTAGCTTTATTTTTATAGTGCCAAATTAACCAACGACAATTTTTGAAATATTTTGATGCTGGATGTTTTAAATCAGCCAATATTTCGGAAAAACCACAAATATAAAAAGAGCCAGTTGACTTTAGGATACGTGAAGCTTGACTAATCCATTGAATTGACCACTCAATATATTTCTCTTGGTTCTCAAAGTTGTCCCAGTCTGCTTTCTTAATATTATAAGGTGGGTCAGCAAAAACTAGATCAACGCTTTCAGTATCAAGCGATTCAAGCCAATCAATTGAATTACCTTGATAAAGCTGTCCGTGAGGATGTTTATATTGTAGTTGAAATTCTTGTGTTAAAGGTTGTAACTCTTCTGGACTGACTTGTTGCTGTGTAACTTTAACATCTAAGGGGATTTTTGCCATGTTCAATGCACTATTAGAACTGAACATTATCGTTAATCCTGTGTTACTTATAACCCACATTCCGCACTTCAAAATGTATTATCTATCTTTTCAATAAAAATTCCTAATAATGTTCAAATTATTAAGTATTAATATTGAATACCATTGGCGATTTATGTTGTTGATTTAACCATTTTTTTCCACCTATGGGAAATCTACGCATATTACACGATGAAGTGCGGAAAGTCGGTTATAAAAACGTTCGGGATCAAATTATATTACAGGAGATACATCTAGTCACTTAATCCTTCATAGCAAGCTGAATCCTGATTAGATAGGCAGATGTAACTAAAAAATTAAAAAGCCCGCTAATGCGGGCTTTCTAAATCAATTAAGAATTCTTACTTACCGTTTCGCTAACTTCTTCGACATCTTCCGCAGACGAATCGATTGGGGTGTAACTTCCACCAATTCATCGGCCGCGATGTATTCCAAAGCACGCTCTAGGCTCATGTCTATCGGTGCTTGCAGTTGCACCAATTCATCGCCACCAGCAGCCCGGTGGTTGGTCAACTGCTTGGTCTTACAGATATTTAGTTCCAAATCTTGGGAACGAGTGTGTTCTCCCACGATCATACCTCTGTAAACCTTTGTACCAGGAACAATAAAGAATGCTCCTCTATCTTCGGCGTTTCTCATGGCGTAGAAGGTAGAAACACCTTCTTCAAATGAGATTAAAACGCCTTTGTTACGGGCTTCAATATCACCACTCAGTTGACGGTAATCTAAGAAACTGTGGTTCATGATGCCTTCACCACGAGTCATCCGCATAAATTCACCCCGGAAACCAATCAAACCACGGGCGGGAATGACAAACTCTAACTGGGTGCGATCGCCACTACCTGGTTGCATATCTTGCATTTCGCCTTTGCGTTGTCCCAAGCGTTCGATACAGCTACCCACACCATCAGCAGGAATGTCTAATACCAAAAGTTCGTAAGGTTCGCAAGGTTGACCGTTGACTTCGCGGTAAATTACCTGTGGCTGAGATACCTGAAACTCGAAGCCTTCCCGACGCATGGTTTCAATTAAGATACCTAAGTGGAGTTCCCCACGACCGGAAACGAGGAATTTATCGGGGGAATCGGTTTCTTCGACACGCAAAGCAACGTTGGTTTCGAGTTCGCGGAATAGGCGATCGCGTATTTGACGGGAAGTCACCAACTTACCTTCTTGACCAGCAAAGGGCGAATCGTTCACCCAGAAGGCCATTTGCAAGGTTGGTTCATCCACTTTAATTAGTGGTAAAGCGTGCGGTTCGTTGGGATCAGTAATGGTTTCCCCAATATAAGCATCAGCGAAACCAGCCACCGCCACAATATAACCTGCGGTTGCTTCTTCCATGTCTATCCGCTTTAGTCCTTCAAAGCCCATCAATTTGGTAATTTTACCCTTGACGATGGTGCCATCTTCTGTGATTAAAGCTGCTTGTTGTCCTGCTCGGATAGTACCGTTGTGAATTCTGCCAATGACAATCCGCCCCAGATATTCAGAATAATCTAGGGTTGTAACTTGTAATTGCAGAGGCTTATTGCTGTCGCCCACTGGTGATGGAACGTGTTTCAGAATCGCATTAAACAGGGGTTGCATATCTACCGATTCTGCTTCCAGGCTTTCCTTCGCAAAACCTGCCATCCCAGAGGCAAACAGATAGGTAAAATCGCACTGGTCTTCATCTGCCCCTAATTCCAAGAACAAATCCAAGACTTTATCAACAGCAACGTGGGGGTCAGTTTGTCCACGATCAATTTTGTTGATAATAACGATGGGGCGCAGCCCTTTTTCTAAAGCTTTTTTGAGGACAAAGCGTGTTTGGGGCATTGGGCCTTCATTGGCATCGACAATCAAAAGACATCCGTCAACCATGCCAAGTACGCGTTCGACTTCGCCACCAAAGTCAGCGTGTCCAGGAGTGTCAACAATATTAATTAGGGTTTCTTTGTAGCGAACTGCCGTATTTTTCGACAGGATAGTAATACCCCGTTCCCGTTCTAGGGCGTTGGAGTCCATAACGCAATCCGGAACGTCTTCGCCTTCGCGGAAAATGCCGGATTGTTTGAGGAGTGCGTCAACCAGGGTGGTTTTGCCGTGGTCAACGTGGGCGATAATGGCGACGTTGCGAATTGGGAGCGTCATAGAAGCTAATGGTTCACTCTAGAGGGGGTTTTAAGATTTACATTTGAATGCTAGGCTGTTTTAACAGAATTGGGTATGATTAGCAAAACTCTGTAAAGAACCTTTAATAATTCTAGCTTAATCGTCACAATTGCGGTGAGGTTTGTCAATGCTGCATTGCGATCGCATGAGTAAACGTCACCCCAAAAGGGGTTCGGAAATATTGAGACTTGATGCCGAAGTTTGCCTACCTTTAATTAGTTGCTCAGAGCAACTGGTCTAGTTAATTGAGATGATAGCTGGATTTACGTCGTCCTGTAGTAGTAAATTGATTACCAATAGTAAAAATGTACTAATATGGTAAGTGTAAGTGACCGTTAAAAATAGCTAAGATAGTTAACCAGCCTTAATTTGCGAGTCTGATTATGATCGATTGTCTAAATGTGGCTCGCTACTTCATTGTCAGAGCTTACGAAAACAGTATGGAAGCAGAAATGACTAATATGAAGGTTCAAAAGCTTCTGTATTACGCACAAAGCTTACATTTGGCGATGTATGATGAGCCATTGTTTGAAGAAGAAATACAAGCATGGCGCTATGGGCCTGTTTGTCCTCCGGCTTACAGATTTTACAGTGAATTTGAAGCTGAACAATTGCCTATTCCTAGTCAAGAATTACTGTTAGAGATGCCTGAGGATAAAAGACAACTTCTAGAAGAAGTATGGGAATATTTTGGTGGCTACCATGCTTATCAACTTAGTGGTATGACCCACTTGGAGTTTCCTTGGAAAAAGGCGCGTAAAGGTTTACTACCTGAAGCTAGCTCAACTAAAGCAATTCTTCTTGAAGACTTGAAAGCATTGGGACACCAGAAACTAGACCAAATAGAGCGTGATCATCCGGCATATCAATTCGTAATGCAGGAAATTTTAAAGGACGCTTGTACTTCGGAATCATCAACTCGTATTCATAAAGGAGAAGTGCGTGACTGGCTCAACTCCCTTCTCGATTGAAAAATCCGATAATTTCAACCGTTCTTTCAAAAAACTCGCAAAAGCTTACAGGTCGGATTTTGTTGAGTGTGTCGCACAAGTTTTGGAAGATTTAATTGAAGATCAATATCCCATCAATTCTCGTAACGAACCTTTACCTAGAAAGATTGAATTAGCTCAAGGATGGTCATTTCACAAGCTAGAGTTTAAGGTATCCAAAGGCGCTTCGGGACAAATTAGATTAATGTATTTACTCAATACAACTGATTGTGTAATCAAGCTCGTGTGGATTTATAGCCACGAGCAATTTGAAAAACGCCCTACTGAAGTGGATTTAAAGAGCGTTATTAAAGAAATCTTAGATTATTAATATTGTATCCGCCTGGGGATAGAATGCAAATTTAAATATTATCTATCTAAAAGTCTAAAAACAGAAATTGTAACTAAAATTTATGTTTATCTACCCTGAGTTGTGAACGCGATCGCTCAAAAGAAAGATGGAATCTCCCTAACCTCTGTGTCAAGGTTATATCAAGTAAGAATTACTAACACTTTGCCGAGGAGAACACGGATGGTAGCTACATTAGATGATACGAAACGCAATGCAATTGCTGTAAAACTTGCAAGTCTTAAAGCACTCCAACAGTTGGTGATTGAAAATGAGCAATCACTTTTGACGCAAGGACTTGATGCCGAGATTGGCGATCGCATCCGAAATTTCATAAATGATGATCAAAAAAACCTAGGTATTTTAGAAACTGTAATTGGTCAGTATGGTATTCAGGCTGAACCCAAAAAAAATGTTACACAATTCATTGAGAAAGCTCGTGAATTGTTCAAAGGTTCTGAGTTAAGCCTGTATGAAAAAGTATCTCAGCATGAATTGCTGAAACATCAAGTAGTAATGAGTGGCTTGATTGTTCACAAGGCTGCTCAAAAAGTTGGTGCTGATGTTTTGTTAGCGATCGGGCCTTTGAATACCATTAACTTTGAGAACCGCGCTCACCAAGAACAACTCAAAGGTATCCTAGAAATTCTGGGGGTACGTGAATTGACTGGACAAGATGCAGATCAAGGAATTTGGGCGCGTGTTCAAGACGCTATGGCTGCGGTAAGTGGTGTAGTAGGTAGTGCTGTTACCCAAACTAGCGACAAAAGCGATCTGAATATCCAAGATGTCATCCGCCTCGATCACGGCAAGGTAAATACCTTATTTACCGAACTGCTGCAAAGCGACAATCCACAGAAGATCCAAGAGTACTTCGGTCAAATTTACAAGGATCTAACTGCTCACGCTGAAGCTGAAGAAGAAGTAGTCTACCCAAGAGTACGTCCTTTCTACGGTCAAGATAACACTCAAGAGTTGTTTGATGAACAAGCTCATGCGAAGCAGGCGTTAGAAGAAATTAAGGCTCTTAGCCCATCTTCACCCCAATTCAAAGAGAAAGTCAAACAGTTGATGGATGCTATTGGCGATCACATTCGTCAAGAAGAAAGCACAATGTTTGCTGCCATTCGCAACAACTTAAGCACTGAGCAAAGTGAACAATTGGCTACTGAATTCAAAGCCGCTAAAACCAAAATTCAAAAGAAATTAGGCGTTGTTAGTGAATCGAATGTGTAGGATGCTTTCGAGCTTTCTATATCCGCTAAAAAAGGTTAATTAAACAAAAACTCCCAGCATATCAGCACTGGGAGTTTTTGTTTAAAAATTTTGCTGACAGTATTTATAAGCGGTGTATGCCATAGTTACAACGCCGGTGATAATAGCAGATTCATCAACTTCAAATTGGGGATGGTGTAATGGGTGGTTAATCATTCTTTCTTTATAGCCGACACCCAAGCGAAACATAGAACCGGGAACGTGTTCTAAATACATAGAAAAATCTTCAGCACCAAGGGAAGGTTCGGGTAAGACTTGAACGCGATCGCTACTCCAAGCTTCTTCTGCGGCTGATTGCAACAATTGCGTTAGGGTATAATCATTTTGGACGCTGGGTACACCCTGACGATAATTGACTTGATATTTTGCCCCGTAGGTATGGCAGACATTAGATACAATGTTTTCAATCCAGTTCGGCAGCTGGGCACGGGTTTCAGGATGGAGCGATCGCACGGTTCCCAATAACTGCACTTTATCAGCAATTATATTCGGCGCCCTACCACCATTAATCTTCCCTATACTCAATACTACAGGACGCAAAGGATTTTGTGTCCGGCTGATGGCTTGTTGCAGTGCAGTAATCACTTGGCAAGCAATCCAAATCGCATCAATCGCCTCATGAGGACGCGCCCCGTGTCCAGATTCTCCCATAATCAGAATTTCTAAATCATCGGCGGCGGCTGTCAATGCCCCATAACGCACGCCAATAGATCCTGCGGGGATAGAAGGGAAAACATGAACCCCTAATACAGCCGAGACATTTTCCATCGCCCCATCTTTCAGCATCCAGCTTGCCCCTTGAGCAATTTCCTCAGCTGGCTGAAATAAAAACCGCACTTTTCCACCCAACTCCTCACCCACTCGGGATAGCACCATTGCCGTTCCTAAGCCCACTGTGGTGTGGACATCGTGACCACAAGCGTGCATAATACCGTCTGCGCGAGAGGCATATTCCAAATTGGTGTTCTCTTGAATTGGCAAGGCATCCATATCGGTGCGAATTGCCAATAAACGGTTATTTGGGCTAGTGCCTTGCAGTTCTGCAATAACGCCCGTTTTACCAACTCCTTCTTGTACGTGCAGACCATTGGAAGATAAAACACCAGCCACAAAAGCTGCTGTTTGGTACTCCTGACCGCTCAGTTCTGGGTGAGAGTGGATGTGGCGGCGAATTTCAATTAAACGGGGCGCTAGTTTTGCTGCTAAGTCTTTAATATGGGTAAGCATGGATTCAATTAATCTACAGGCTTTTTTCCCATGATAAGGAACTGTTAACAAACAAAATGCTTTTGCTATACAAGAGACATCTCCAGAAATTAAATATGCGTAACCTGAAACCCTTGTAGAGACGCGAAATTTCGCGTCTCTAGATTCATTGTCGGAGATGTCTAAGGAGAACTTAGGGGCAGGGGGCAGGGGGGATGAGGAAGAAATAATCAATGCCCCATTCCCCACTCCCCATTCCCCACTCCCCATTCCCCACTCCCCATTCGCCAGTTTATTTTGAATAACAGGTTGTGCCTAAGGTATTTTCGGGTTTGAACTCGTTACATGCTCTAAGATTTTGATTCTCTAACGACCAGCTATAGGGCTTGTCGGAGGTAACGACACCATTAGCCATAGTTGTTAGTCGGAAGTTAGCCCCCCGAAAATTGGTAAACTGCAATTTGGCATTTTTTAAGTTTGCTGCTTCCAAATTGGCGCTGATCAAACCGGCATAAGACAGATCGGCATTTTCCAGAGATGCTGATTTCAAATTTGCACCTGTTAAGGAAGCACCACTGAGATTGACCGAATTCAAAACCGCAGCTTCTAAATTTGCACCGGTGAGATCGGCATTTGTAAGATTAGCTTGAGATAATGTAGCACCACTCAAGTCAGCCCCTCGCAAATTTGCTCCAGTTAGATTCAGTCGAGTTAGGTCAGCACCACTCAAATTACACCTGGGACAGGCACTTGTTGCCTTCAACTGATCCAAATCTAGCTGATTTGATGCAAAGGCTTGCTCTGCAAACCCGAAACACGCTAACAGTGCGACGGTAGCCACAATCTTGAGTTTCATATTTTTTACAGATATCCACAAAAATGATATATTGCGTACTGTCATACTTACATATACTGCCTCCCTAAGGAACAACAGGGATGAAGCATTGATTAAGAAGCTGTAAAAATACAATAAATTCTAATAGTAAGACTACTCAAACCAAAGTATAGGCTATAGAATCGAGGCGTAAGGAACTATACCGAATCTCTTATAGACTACCAAATATGTGATCCCCCTAGCGCGATGAAAAAAGCGACTAGGGGGATCTTGTTTTTGGGTATTGGATTAAGACAAAGGCAGAGGGCAGAAGGAATTTATAACCAATACGCCTGGTATTACTCTAAAGAAGACTGAACTTGGGTTTTAGTCCAGTTGAGTGGACAGTAGCTCTAATTTGCTAAAATTTATTTTTGGGTGGGCGATGATACTAATCGAGAATCCTGCAAAATCTTAGTTATTGCGGAATTTTTTCTGATTGTTTATTGTAGTTGAAAATGGTTCTTTAGCAAGACAATAACCTATTAAATTTTCATTGCATTTACAGGCAATTGATTTATTTTTGTTGTAGTTACTCTTATAGTAGAAATAGTGATCTTCAAAAAAAGAGTATCATATTGTACAAAAAATCTTGATCTGCCTAGCAGTATTAACTTGCCTGAAAAAGTTTAGACAAAATGCCAGCATTCTATAAATTTGATTGCTATATTAGATTCAATAACTATTCTGGCAAGGATTGAGAAGCTGTGCGGTATGATTTACAGGGCTTGGAAATTAGTCAGGAAGAACTGCAAAGGCTGACTAATTTACCTGTCAACGAGAAACTTTTAATTATTACAAATCCTCTGAAAAATTTAGCAAAAATATACATCAAAAACATTAAAAGCTCGGAAGGGGCAACTGTAGTTTTTATTGGTTTTACTATATGTGTTTTTGGTTATCTTTTATTTGATATTTTTATAAAAATGTTTTTATCGTGGATAACAATTTCATCCTGGATATTATTAATTATCTTAGGTGTTTGGGTTGGCGTTTTTACACAAATGGTATTATATTTAATATGGAAAAGTAGAAGCAAGGTTGTCAAATTTAACATGACAAATTCTTTGCAAATATTATTAAGCGATGTTGAAAGATATAATAGTGTTATTAGAGCAATAGATATCAATGACCAAATCGAAGAAGCTGGTAATCCAGAAGTGCTTATAAAGGAAAGAGAGAGTGTTATCGAAGCACTAAAACTCACCAAATCAGATTTAGTTCGGGCTTTAAAGACAGAAAGAATTTTGAGAGAAAATAAGAGCTTTATCCTTAGTAATACAGAGCTATTCGTCAACAATTTAGCAGCTTTAACAGCCATGCAAGTAAATGAACAGGCTACTGAGCATGGAAGATTACTGAATGAAGCATTACAGATTGCATTAGATGTGCAACACGAAATGAAAAGGTTACAGACTCAGCGTTAAGATAATTCGTAATTTGTAATGATGCTTTCTAGGAGACGCTGCACTAAAGTAATTAAGTTTTGTAATGGGGATTTAGAAAGTACTCCTGCATTCACTCAGTACTCAGGAAGAGTTGGAAAAAGCGTAGATGGTTTCGATAAGTCGATAGACGCTGCTGGATGGGTTGACTTCCAACCTACTCGCTAGATATACTCAATGGCTTTTTCCATAATCCTTCCCAGGGTTGCGATCGCCGATCTAACATAAAGAATATACAAAAAAGCGATCGCTTATCGGCATGGACTGGAAAGAAGTCAGAGGTAACTGGGTAATCATTCCCCGAAATCCCATAGGTATCATCCATTTTTTAGGAGGTGCATTTGTCGCCACTGCACCGCACATCACTTATCGCTGGTTACTCGAACAATTGGCAAGTAAAGGTTATGTTGTAATTGCTACGCCTTTCGTCAATACCTTGGATCATACTGCGATCGCAAAATCTGTGCTGCTAAACTTTGACCGCACCCTCGAACGTTTACACGATTCTGGGGCATTACGCAAGCTTTACTACCCCATCTACGGCATTGGACACAGTATGGGCTGTAAACTTCACTTGCTGATTGGTAGCCTCTTTAAAGTAGAACGCGCAGGAAATATTTTAATATCCTTCAACAACTACGCCGCTAAAGAAGCTATCCCCTTAGTAGAACAATTCAATTCTACTTTTGCGATTGAGTTTACACCCTCACCATTGGAAACCAACCAGCTTGTCCAAGAGCGTTACGACATCAGGCGCAATTTATTAATAAAATTTAGCAATGACACCATTGACCAATCCGCAGCTTTAACCAAAATCTTACAAAAACGCTTTGATGAGATGGTGACAACACAAACGTTACCAGGAACTCATACAACACCTCTAGGTCAAGACATTAAATGGCAAACTGGAACATCTTTTACCCCCTTTGATGCCTTAGGGCAATGGTTCAAACAAGAAGCATACCGCGACTTGAACCAGCTAAAAAATACTATCCTCTTGTGGGTTAACCCTCTTGCACCTCCATAATGTTTTATGACTAATTAAAAACTCATAAATTCGACGAAAAAATAGAAATGAGTTAGTAGTATTAAACCGCGTCTATCTTGAAACCTGTAGTTCTTCAGTGATGAAAAGGATTTGCCCTCATCCCCCAACCCCGAATCCCAAAATTGGGATTCGGGGAGCCAGAATTTCAAAGTCCCTCTCCCATATCTGGGAGAGGGATTTAGGGTGAGGGCAAAAACTACGGTTCTCAACTTAGATGAGGTTTAACATACAGATGCTACTGACTCATTAGCTCATAAACTACTTTTATTTTCTATTTTTAGAGTAATTTATTAATTAGTGCCTACTAAAAATTATGATGTTCCAAATATTAATAATTGATGATGATTATTCAATAAGAATACTTCTGAAAAGGATACTGGAAAAACAGAGTTATGAGATAGTTACTGCCAGTAGCGGTGAGGAAGGGATAGAAAAGGCACTGGCTTACCGTCCAGCACTAATTATTTGTGATTGGATCATGCCGGGGTTAACTGGTCTGGAAGTCTGCCACCACATTAAGAAAGATCCCCAATTTTCCACCACATTCTTTATTTTATTAACATCTTTAGATTCGGTTGCCGATTGCGTCAAAGGTCTAGATGCTGGTGCTGATGATTTTATTTCTAAACCTATCGAGCATAATGAATTACAAGCACGGGTAAGAGCGGGATTACGTCTGCATCAGTTGAGTAGAGATTTGCAGGCTCAAAAGTTGCTTTTAGAATCAGAAATGTCAGAAGCCGCAGAATATGTGCGATCGCTACTGCCTTTTCCCATGACTGAACCCTTCAATATAAATTTCCGATTTATTCCCTCACGGCAACTTGGCGGTGACTGTTTCGATTACTATTGGCTTGATGCTGATTATCTGGCAATTTACTTACTTGATACTGCCGGACATGGACTCAAAGCTACTCTTCCCTCTGTTTCAGTGCTGAATCTGCTGCGTTCCCGTGCGCTCAAAAGCCTAAATTATTATCAGCCTAGCGAGGTATTGAAGGCATTGAATGATACCTTTCAGATGAATTATCAAAATGACAAATACTTTACGATTTGGTATGGAGTTTACAACCGAACCAACGGCCAGTTAATTTATGCTAGTGCAGGTCATCCACCAGCAGTTTTAGTAACTGGCACATCTCCACGAAAGTCTGAAGTTAAACTCTTGAAAAGCCCCGGTATGCCAGTTGGGATGTTTCCAGAAGCAAAATATGTTGATGGATTTTGCAATATTGAAAAATTCAGTACTCTTTACATTTTTAGTGATGGTGCTTATGAAATCACTAAATTAGATGGCACACTTTGGAGTTTGGATGCTTTTATTCAGCTACTAGTTAGCTTACAAAATCCGGTTAAGTGCCAACTCGACCATGTTCTGAGTTATTTAGTCGCTCTCAACTCCAAAGATGCTTTTGATGATGATTTATCGATATTGCAAATTAACTTTGATTCATTAAGTCTTTGAGACTAAAACCTGATTAAATGCGTCTTGGCTAGGAAATATTTCAAATACTTTATCCATATTAGTCAGTTCAAATAATATCCTGACTTGCTCATTAATTGAGCAGAGAACAAGCTTACTATCCGCCGCCCGCAAGGTTTTAAAAGCTAATACTAAAGCCCCCAAACCGGAACTATCCATAAATGTTACATCTTGGAAATCAACTAACACAATTTTTGTACCCAATTTTAAACTTTCAGTAATATTTTGTCGAAAAGATTGTGAAGTTGTGGCGTTTAAATTACCGGTGAGCTTAATAATTTTCACTTGTTCTATCATAATTATGTCATGCTGATTTATGTAAATATGCTCTGATTTTGCTATTATATACCCATCAGATAAAATTTAAAAATCCTTACAAATAAAAATCATATACTGATGAATTTTTATTGAGAAGTAATACCATAATAAGTAAAGCTCAACTATTTTTTTATCTTATTGTTAATCAAAAGCTAATCTTTAGTTAAATAAAAATTGCCTCATCATGAGTAAACTAGCAAGTAAAAATAACGGAGATACATCTTATTTTGGGAGTCTAATATTAAACTACAAGTAAAAGTTCCACCTTTTCGGATCATTAGCTAAAGATTTTTGCAAAACTGAAATTTGTTCAATAAAAATTGAGAGCATCCTAAATGTGTAAGTTATATCAAAGGCAGCTTATTAATTGTCAATGCAAAATTGGAATCCTCCCTAAAAATTACCAAAATAGCCTGCAAAAGCAGGCTTTGTTTATGTAACACCAGATTTCCAGCCTTTTTTATGATAGTAATTAGCATTTAAATTTATTTATGTCCGATTACTTACATAATTGCAATAATTTCTGTCTAAATTAAAAAACATTAGCAAAAAAATTTGGTTTCAGCAGCAATATGGTTCGTATAAGCGGTTTTGTAGCCGAGACAGGGACGAATTACGCGAACAAGTTATAAACCTTTGCAGGCGTTAGTGGAAGGCGAAAATTTGCCTTCTAGCTGTCTCTAAGAGGACTTACTTTAGCTCGATAAAGCAGCTTCTCACCTTGAAGGTAGCCAGTGTAGCGCACCTTGACTATTTCTCCAGGTTGTGACGTTCCCTCCATCAATTGGTGCAGTTGGGGATCATAAGCTAATTCTGCTCCCACGGGTGCGATCGCTTCCACTCCCCACGCCTGTAAAAGCTTTTCGAGAGGTTTTTGCACCAACGGTACTATTTTGACTGCTGCTAGCTGGGGATTCTCCTGCGCTTTCTGTGCTGCGGTTGGCCATTGCAATAATAAAGACTCCAGCAGTTGCAAACTCGACTGCTGGAGTTCTTGTAGTAATATCTCTCGCTGCTGTTCTATTTGTTGCTGCGATCGCTGGTACTCTTTTCTTAAATCTGCAATTTCTTCTAATAATTCCTGAGTAGGCGCTGCTTTCTCTGCTAACAACTCTACAGTTGAAAAAGTTGCGATTAATTCATTCAATGGCATCTGTAGCACTAGCGACAGCTTAAGCAGTATATCTACCCGCATCTGCTCAAGCTTTCCTTGGCGTAACCGCAAAAGTTGACGCTCTGAGACACCAGCAGCGCGACTCAGCGCTTTAAAACTAGGAATTCCCACCTGTTGCATTAAATATTGTAACTTTTGGGAATTGGGCATTGGGAATTGAGAATTGGGCATTGGGTATTGGGGATTGGGTATTGGTTATTGGGCATCCCAACTCTTGGAGACGCTACGCGAACGGCTTCGCTCAGGGTAAGTGGGTATTGGGGATTGGCAAAAAAAATTAAGTCTTTATTAGTTCCTAGTCCCCAGTCCCTAGTCCCCAGTCCCTAGTAGTCTGTCAAATTCATTTTGACGGTTAGAGAGACGCGATAAATCGCCGTCTCTACTCTTAATTTATCCGTCAATTAGTTCTTGACAGACTACTAGTCCCCCAGTCCCTATTCTTCCAGTAAACTTCTCAACATCCAAGCTGTCTTTTCGTGTACTTGCATCCGTTGAGTTAATAAATCGGCGGTAGGTTCGTCGTTAACTTCCTCTACCACAGGGAAAATAGAGCGTGCAGTTCGGACTACGGCTTCTTGTCCTTCCACTAGTAAACCGATCATTTCCACAGCTTTCGGAACTCCGGGAGTTTCTGGAATCGAACTCAGTTTGGCATATTCGCTGTAGGTTCCCGGTGCAGGATAGCCAAGCGCTCTAATTCTCTCGGCAATTAAATCAACTGCTAAAGCTAATTCTGTATACTGGGTTTCAAACATCAAATGCAATGTTTGGAACATCGGCCCCGTTACATTCCAATGGAAGTTATGAGTTTTCAGATAAAGTGTATAAGTGTCAGCCAACAGGCGAGATAAACCCTCGGCAATTTTAGCCCTACTCGCCTCGTCAATGCCTATATTTACATTTTTAACTGTTACTTTCGATGACATAATTTTCTCCTAATTAGGTTATATGTAATTGGGGATTGCAAATTGGGCATGGGGCATTGGGGATTGGGGATTGGGGAAAAACTTACTGCAACTTCTCCTCATCTCCCTCATCTCCCCATGCCCCATGCCCCATTCCCCATTCTCTATGCCAAGTGCATCTTTAAAACGCTGCGGGGTGCTTTACGGACTCTGGCTAAAATGGTTTCTTTGCCTAAACGCTGGCAAGCCTCATACCGATGGCAACCAGAAAAGCCATAATATTGTCCATCTACTTCTAGGATATCTATAGGTTCTTGCTGCCCAATCTCCGCAATCGATTCCATTAAGGCTTGCACTTTATTTGGATCGTTTGCACCAGGCAAGGGCCGTTTTATCTGATTTAATGGAATTTCTTGGACTCTAACCATAAGGAGTTTATCCAACTAGTTCTGTTTTGTGTCTCTAAATAAATCATAGTCATTATGACTACGTTTTGCCACCAGTTTGGGCAAAACTGCTAATGGTATCATTGGAGCACTCATGCGACAAAAAAACCGCACTACAAAGCAATCGGAAAATCAGCTCCAACACTGCATTAAGGGGCAGAAGACGATCGATTACTCGCTATCGCACTTCTTAAAGAGGCTTTTGTTAGCTTGCTCCCCCGTAGGGTTACGCTATCAGGTAGCTATGAAATTTTCACTTTGGCGTTTTTCCCACACTGTGCTGACCACATTTTGTCTATTGGGACTAACTGCTGCATCAGCGCCTGAGAGTAACATTCAGGGTATGGAACTGAAAATTGGGATTGTGCAGCGATTTGGCTCACAACCCACAGCCAAGCTGCAACTAGAACCCACAAAAGGCGATCGCTTAAAGCTAAAATTTGTTGTGGGCAATAAGCAGCAAATTCTGGTTACCAAAAATCCTGTAAAGCTGGAAACAGTCATGCAAGCTTTACCCCAGCCAACAGTTGAGGAAGTGGTAGTTTTAGGCACATACCGCACCTTTGAAACTGCGGAAGACAGTGCTAATAAATGGCGTTCTCAAGGAATGGAAGTGGAAATAGCCCAGCCAGAACGCTGGCAGGTTTGGGCGAAACGCGATGTTTATAGCACTCCTTTACTGCGGCGGTTGCTATTGCAAAACATCCAAGCTTCTACCAAAGAAAAAGTATATCTTGATACTAAAGTTTTAAAACAAGTGCCGCGAGTTAGTTGGGTTGTGGATGGTAAGCGCTATAGCCCGAATGATTTGGAAATCAGTACTGATAAAAACTTGATTCGGGTGAATAAAAGCGAGAAACAGGAGTTTGCTCGTCTTTATGCTGGGCGAATGAATTTGCAGCCAAATGCTTATGGCACATACACTTTAGTTAACCAAGTTCCTTTAGAAATTTATTTGCGTGGGGTTGTGCCTTATGAAATAGGCGCAGATGCACCAACAGCTGCGCTAGAAGCCCAAGCAATTCTCGCCCGGACTTATGTGTTGAGAAATTTACGCAGGTTCGCAGCAGATAACTATCAGTTGTGTGCTGATACTCACTGTCAAGTTTATTATGGGCTGAATGGAGCAGGGGCTAAAACAGACAAAGCGATCGCCTCAACCAGGGGTAAGGTAGTAACCTATAAAAACGAACTAGTAGATGCCCTTTATTCTTCCACTACTGGTGGCGTTACTGCCTCCTTCAGCGATGTCTGGAATGGTGACGATCGTCCCTATCTGCGCCCTGTACTGGATGCTGCAACTACTTTTTGGAACTTGTCTAAGCAGAGTTTAGCAGATGAAAAGAACTTCCAAAAATTTATTAATATCAAAGAAGGATTTAATGAAAGCAAGTGGGATATGTTTCGTTGGCATAAGGAAACCTCTTTAGAGGATATTACCAAGGACTTGCAGAAATTTTTGCAGGTGAAAAACAGTCCTTATGCCAAATTTAAGACAATTCAGGCTATGGCAGTAGTGAAGCGAAGCCAGAGTGGGCGTATCCTTGAACTTGCCGTTAAAACTGATAACAGCACCTTTGTTCTCCACAAAGACGAAGTTCGTAGTGCCTTTGCTGCTCCTAGAAGTACGCTATTTTATATACAACCCCTGAATAAAGGCAAACCCGAACTGTGGGGATACGCCTTTATTGGTGGTGGATTAGGACATGGAGTCGGCTTGAGTCAAACTGGCGCTCAAAATTTAGCTAAATTAGGTTGGTCAAGTCCAAAAATTCTCCAATTTTACTATCCTGGTACTCAGATTCAGATTTTTAGCAAAGAGACAAAACTTTAAGCTAATCGGGAAATTTCATACTTAAAAAATCAAGCAGGAACACAGTAAACTTTGTGTTCCTGCTCAACATTAAATTAGGCTTTTTGTCAAATTCGCTTTATAGACACGGCATTGAGAAGGCGTTGACACTATATACAGTGCTTCTATTTTTTCAACATTATTTACTCTTGCAAGAGGTTTATTGTTGAGAGTCCTAACTCTTAGTAGAGTTCTTCTTCTTTGTGAGTTTCGATTGTCACATCAGAGGTAGGGTAAGCAACACAAGTCAGTACATATCCAGCTTCGATTTGATCGTCATCTAAGAATGACTGGTCACCTTGATCAACAGTACCCTTTACGAGTTTACCTGCACAGGTCGAGCAAGCACCAGCGCGGCAAGAGTAAGGCAGGTCAAGACCAGCTTCTTCGGCAGCGTCTAGAATATAGGTATCGTCATCAACATCAAGGGTTTGGTTGAGTCCTTCGGCCTCATTTACTAGTGTCACTTTATAGGTTGGCATTAACTAATCCTCTCTTTTGCAAACGGTAGTATAAGTTATCTTTAGGCAAAGGTCACGGCTGTTCTGGGGAATTAGCCGCTTATTCAAATTTGCTTCAATTCTGATACTACGAGAAAAATTAAACGATGTAACTGGAAATTGAACCCGATTAGTAATGAAATTTAGTTGCTTAATACTGATAAGTTTTATTTATATTATTTTTGGTCTTAGTCAGGCTGTAATTAGAAAAAATTATCTTAATGGATAAAAAATATGGGTAGGATTAATGCCACCTATATTTTGTAGGATTTACGGAGAACAGATCCCCAACGTCCTTTCAAAATTAAGGCTGTTTGATTGGATATATTAGAGATTTTCTCAATATCATCAACAAGAAATAAGCCTGGAGTTAGTAATCCAAAGAATACCGTAGCAACTCCGTAAATTTAAGTGCGTTGGCGTAGCCTCTTTAAGAGTTGCCTTGCCGTAGCCTTAGTCTTAAGCTAGCTATACGTAGCGCGTCCGCACCAAAGACGTTGGTTGCGCGATCGCCTTGATTATTTTGTGGTTATAGTTTTGAAAACATGCCCTAAGTAAGTGGGCGCAAATAATCATCACTGGCTCGTAGTTGCGCTTTAGCGAAGACAGCGCAACTACGAGCCAAATACAAAGATTTTACTTTTCGTTACATAGTTTGATTTTATCTTGCCTACCTACTTAGTACGAATGTTGTAGAGTCTAAACTGGTGAAGTGATTTGATTTTCGATGAAGAGACAATCTCACTACTAAGCTAATGAGGATTTAAGTTGCATAAGAGCAGGGCTGAAGCCCTTACTAAAAGCGAATCATTTTGGAAAAATGAATGACGATTAGCTTAGAAGCGTGAAAGAATCAAAAACAGAACTGGTGAGGATCATGTATAATTCAGAAGCAGCTTTGGAAAAAGCAAAAGTGCGTGTAGGTTTGGTGGGTACTGGGTATGCGGCAAAGTTTCGAGCTGAGGCATTGCTCCATAATGAGGGAATGCGATCGCTCTTAGTCGCAGTTGTTGGTCATACCGCAGAAACAACAGAAACCTTTGCCAAAGAGTACGAGATTGAAGCGTTGAGTTCTTGGCAAGAGCTAGTAGAGCGTGATGATATAGACCTGGTGCTGATTTGCACCATAAATCGAGATCATGGTGCGATCGCTCGTGCAGCACTTACCAACGGCAAACATGTAGTTGTAGAATATCCCCTTTCGTTGGATGTAGTCGAAGCAGAAGAACTGATTGCCTTAGCCAAAGCACAACAAAAACTCCTGCACGTTGAACACCTAGAACTTTTAGGTGGTTTGCATCAATCCTTGAAGCAAAACTTAGCCAAAATTGGTGAAGTTTTTTATGTTCGCTACAGCACTATCAATCCCCAGAATCCTGCACCCCGCAAATGGACTTATAACCACGAGTTGTTCGGTTTTCCCTTAATTGGTGCCTTGTCTCGCCTACATCGTCTTACCGATTTATTTGGTAAAGTATTTACTGTTAACTGTCACCAGCGATATTGGGAAATAGAACCGGAATATTACCAAACCTGTTTCTGCACTAGTCAACTGTGTTTTAACAGTGGAGTTTTAGCCCAAGTAGTCTATGGTAAAGGCGAAACTATTTGGCAATCAGAACGCAAGTTTGAAGTTCACGGTGAAAAAGGTGGTTTAATTTTTGATGGTGACACCGGAATATTCATCCAGCCAGGGGAAACAACACCTATAGAGGTTGCTCCTCGGCGGGGTTTATTCGCTAAAGACACAAGTATGGTGTTAGATCATCTTTTTGATGGCACTCCTTTGTATGTTACCCCAGAGGAGAGCTTGTATACGCTGCATGTTGCTGATGCTGCCCAAAGAGCTGCACAGACAGGGTTAACTATGTTTATGAAAGATACTTTAGACAAAAGTTGATGAAAACCGAACTAATTGTTATTTTATCCCAACGAGAAATAGAGAAAATGCGTCAAGCTGGGCGTTTAGCAGCTAAACTTCTCCAGCATCTCGAACCGTTTGTGAAGCCAGGGGTTAGTACTCTTGAGCTAAACGATGAAGCCGAACGTTGGACACAAGCGCATGGAGCAAAAAGCGCACCCCTTGGTTATAAAGGCTATCCTAAATCAATTTGCACCAGTGTAAATGAGGTAATTTGTCACGGCATTCCCAATGGCAAGCAAATTCTCAAGGAAGGTGACATTATTAATATTGATGTAACGCCGATTGTTGAGGGTTATCACGGCGATACATCTAAAACATTCTTTGTTGGTACACCTTCGGCAAAAACCAGAAAGTTGGTAGAGGTGACAGAGGAGTGTTTGCGCTTAGGTATTGCTGAAGTTAAACCTGGGGCACGCATTGGAGACATTGGTGCAGCTATTCAAGAGTATGCTGAAGGACAAGGCTTTTCTGTAGTGCGAGATTTCGTAGGACACGGCATCAGTAACATTTTCCACACTGCGCCCGATGTTCCTCACTATGGCACACGCGGTAAGGGTAAGCGCCTCAGACCAGGGATGGTTTTTACTATTGAGCCAATGATTAACGAAGGTACTTATGAAGTCGAACTTCTGGGCGATAAATGGACTGCGGTAACGCGCGATCGCAAACTTTCGGCACAATGTGAGCATACCTTAGCTGTAACTGAAGATGGCGTCGAAATTCTGACTCTACTAGAAGGCGAGAATTACTGGGCTGTATGACAACATAATTATGAAAAAATTCCTTTCATTTGGGAGGAACCAAAGCCACAAGGTAGTTAGAATAATCAAGAGCAGCAATACCTGCTCTAGTTCTGAACCTGGAAGGATAAATCTCTATGGTCTCAGCCACTATTAATATAGATAATCTTAGCTCTGAGGCATTCGTTGCTGGCTATCTAGATGATGTCCGCTACGAGTTAATCGACGGAGAATTAATCGACTTGGAACCTACTGGACTTCATGAACAAGTAGCTGGGTTAATTAATCGTAAGCTCAACGTAGCAATTGATCTACTCAATTTGCCTTGGTTTATTCCCATGAAATGCCTGATTAAACCATTAGGTCAAAATTCAGCATTTAGACCCGATGTTGTGATTATTGATCAGACGGCTTTGGTGAATGAGCCATTATGGAAAACTGAGCCAGTAATTACATTAGGCAATTCTGTTAAATTAGTCGTGGAGGTTGTCAGTACCAATTGGCAGAATGACTATGCCCGAAAAGTGGAAGACTACGAAGCCTTGGGGATTGGGGAGTATTGGATCGCAGATTATCTAGGGTTAGGAGGCAAACGCTACATTGGCTTATCCAAAGAACCTGTAATTACAATTTATCAGTTATTAGATGGAACTTATCAAGCACAACAGTTTAGAGGAACAGAACGCCTCATTTCCCAAACATTTCCAGACCTGAATTTGACCGCAGAACAGATATTTGTTGCAGGTCACTAGAGTTAGAGATTGGGGAACAGGTGGCGCTCTTTGGGGAGAAGTATGTGAACTGCTTAATAATTCGTTAGCGGGGGTTATGTTGGAAAGCGCAAAAACAATATAACATGACTTTTAGCACTATTTTGATGTCAACATCATCAATAAATCCAGTGCTTATCAAATATTCAGAGTTAATAGCAAAGACCTCTTCAAATCGGGTGTATTTCTGTTATCTCTTCCCACTCGTTATTTTTCTACCTGATTTTCTCCGTGTTGGTGAATGAAAGTGTGAAACTCCATGTTTGAAACTATTTCCTTCGCGCCTTTGGAGGAAACCAAATTCATACTTTTAATCAGCAACGCCGTTTGATGATGGGGAAGTGATGAGGTAATTTTTTTATCCTCTAAGTTAAGGAGAAACTCATCAATGGCAGATAAAACTCTTAACGGTACTAATGATGGTGAGAATCTGACTGACGACAGTCGCTCTTTATTTGATGGGCCGGACTCCAGTCTTGAAATTCCTGAATATAATCTAGTTACCATCAACGGATTTGGCGGTGACGACGTTCTCGTTGGGTTTGATTTTTTTAGCAGCTATTTCCTTTTTGGCGGTGCAGGCAACGATTTACTCTTTGGCAGTATTAACGGCGATTACCTCTTAGGGGATGATTTGTCTGGCGTTGCTGGTAACGATTACCTCAGTGGGGGTGAGGGCAACGATGCCCTCTTTGGCGTTGGTGGCAATGATACTCTCTTTGGGGGTGCTGGGACTGATACTCTCTATGGGGGTGCTGGCAACGATGTTTTCGAGTTCGACTCAGTTTCAGATAGTCAACCTGGTTTGTCACGGGATATTATCAAAGATTTTGTTGGAAACGGTAACTTGGCCGGTGACAGAATCGATTTATCTCGCATAGACGCTAACACCACCATAAAAGGCGACCAAGCCTTCAGTTACATTGGAACTCGCGCATTCACCGCAGCAGGTCAGATTCGTTATTCTGGAGGTATTCTCCAAGGTAATACTGATAGTAATCTAGCGGCTAATTTCGAGATTAAACTTGAAGGATCACCACTACTAGTGGCAAGCGATATTATCGTTTAATAGACTTCTTGCAAAAGTTCTTAATACCCCACCCCCAACCCCTCCCCTTGGTAAGCTGTTCCACATTTAAATTGCATAATTACGGCGCTCATGTTGCCCACCCCACAAGAGTTATATAAACTTTAGATATGCAAACTAGATGTGGTTTAGCTTACTACGGGTGTATACAGAAGTCGAATTACCTCCCTTAATCCCCCCGATGCATTGGGGGGAAACCGGAAAATCTAGTTCCCTCCCCTTTCCAAGGGGAGGGTTAGGGTGGGGTAAAACCGTGATTTCTCAGCTATTTCAGACTTGTGTATACACCGTAGCCCCTTGCTAAGGGGAGGGGAGCGTTTGCATCATAAAGTAAAACATATATGGAGGTAAGATTATGACCCAAGCGTTGCCCAAATTACTCACCTTTAATGAATTTATCGAATGGTATCCCAACGATGGGAAAAGCTATGAATTGCACAAAGGAGTAATTATTGAAATGCCGCCCCCAACCGGAGCGCATGAAAAAGTTATTGGGTTTTTATCGCGGAAATTAACCGTGGAGTTTGATCGTCTTAATTTACCCTACGGAATTCCCAAAACTGCATTGATCCAAACTCCTTCTGCGGAATCCGCTTATTCGCCTGATGTTTTGCTGCTAAATCTTGATAATCTCGACAATGAACCACTTTTTCAAAAACAGTCAACAGTAAGCCAAGCAGCATCGGTTCCAATAGTTATCGAAGTTGTTTCAACCAACTGGCGAGATGATTACTACAATAAACTTAGGGATTATGAGGAAATGGGCATTCCCGAATATTGGATTGCTGATTATGCTGCATTGGGTGCAAGAAAGTTCATCGGCAATCCCAAACAACCCACTATTTTTGTATGCGAATTAGTTGATGGTGAATATCAAATGACACCGTTTCAAGGTAACACCGCGATTTTATCACCTACTTTTCCCCAATTAAATTTAACTGCACAGCAAATTTTTAATGCGGCTAACTAATTTTTTATCTAGTCTTATAACTATAGGACTCATATTTGATTTTTGAAAAGATACGTAGGGTGTGTTAGCGACAGCGTAACGCACCAAATCCTTATGAATGGTGCGTTACGGAAGCCGTAACACACCCTACATATACTAATTACCCGGACTTGATATAACACGGTGCGTTAGGCGCGAGAGTCATATTTTTCGTGACAAATCATATCGAAATATGCGCCTCTCTGCGCTCTCTGCGCCTCTGCGGTTAATTTATTTTTACAAATGATTTAGGACTACTATATATCCGATTTTGCACCTTATTAGTTTAGGACTTACGCACAGGTAATGAAAAATCGAACCACAGAGGCACAGAGAACACGGAGTAATAAGAGTTTGAGAAGTCTTTTGCGTAAGTCCTGTAGTTAAAGGTAATCTAAAATCTAAAATTGGTATAACTACCGTCCCAACTTATTGGGAATACCTTCACAACCACCAGGGATAGTAGCTCTAGTTTTTTCGCCACCCCAAGTGCAACAGTAGTTACGTGTAGACTCAGACATGCGTTGTACATTGGTGAAATCGGCATTTTCCACCACAGCGCCAGTTTGTTCGCCTGTTTGATAATTTGGTGGTTGAGTGCGACTGCGGGGTGATGCTTTATCCACTATACCGTAGAATAGGCGAATCCCGTTGATGTCTGCACCACTGAGATTAGCACTATATAAAATTGTACGGGAGAGGTTGGCTTTTACTAAATCACAACCGCTCAGATTAGCGCGGACAAGATTAGCTTCGCTCAGATCAGTCCAACGCAAATCAGTACCAGAAAGGTCTGCTGCGGCTAGCGTTACGCCTAAATCGATGACACGCACACCTTCTAGGCGGTCTTCTGCATATCCGCCACTGCCGTCGAGAATGGCTCGACCTAATAGCCGATCGCGTTGTAAGGGTGAGAGCAACTTGGAACGTGAGAGAAAGCGGAGAATTTTCGCTTTCCCACTGCCATCTACACTACTTAAAATTGCCGCAGTCCGTCCTTCAGCGATCGCTCTTTCTTGGGGCCAATCTTCTAATAATCCTTCTTGATCTAATACTAAATCTGAAACGCCTTGGAAATAGGAATCAATTGTCTGTTGCTGGGTAATTATGTTTTGCTGAACTGTTAGCAGGTTTTGCTGAATTGTCAAGTCTTTAGAAATAACATATTGTCGCCAAGCCACGTAAACGGCGATGACGGCGATCAGAATTTGCCCCAAAGCACCAAACCATTCTGCTAGGGTTCCAGAAACGTCCCAGTTAATCTGGCGTCCCCAAAGCAGTAAGCGATCGCCCACACCTGTAAACTTGATCAAGCCGACGATCGCTACTATTAGTCCCAAAATGGCAACAAACAGGGTGCGTTCTTCGGGTGAAAACCACTCGTATAATGCTTTTTGCAACCAAGGCAATAATATCGCTAGGGATAACAGCAAAGTTATCAGCGTTCCGATCATGCCGACGATCCAGTTATTGAGGATAACTCCAATGAAAGTGATGGCGATCGCTATTAAAGTAATTAGCAATGCCCTCGGCTTAACTAAAAATTGCTTGGTAGTAGGTTGGTTGAGATCAGCACGGGCTTGTTGGAGAGCAGTTGTATATTGCGGAGATTTCAAAGATGCGATCGCTGCTAGGGCTTGTTGTGTCGCTAGTACTTCTGAGCTTAGGTTTTTCTCAGTTACGCTACCGTCAAAGTCATCTGGCTGCAAATCATTTTCCGGGGCTGGTTCTGGGGTTGGTAGATTAGAGGAATTGGATTCAATCGTCATGTCTTCTATTTTGCCCCAGCAGATTCAGTTCAACATCTGTTTTATCAGAAATTGCATTAAACCAAAAACCTTTATTCCATAGGATTCATGCAAGAATTTTGTTAGAGTCCATGTACTCCTACGTCGAAGCATTGCACGAATGCAAAACTAGCCCTCATCCCCCAACCCCGAATCCCAATTTTGGGATTTGGGGAGAGAATTTGAAAGTCCCTCTCCCAAGCTTGGGAGATGGATTTAGGGTGAGGGCTTTTGATTCATGCAAGAATTTTGTTAAGTCCATATACTCCTACGTCGAAGCAAGCTAGCAAGAGCGTCTCTTAGAGAGCATCATTTTGATTTTGAATTGTTAAGTATGGTCTACAGTTTCAATTGTCAGCATTTGAGGGGGCGTAGCATCAGGTGGGTAGAGAAAATCCACTTCTACCAGTCGCTGCTGGCCAGGGGATATTTTTAATTGAGCAAGCGGTTCTCCCATCTGTCCCCGTTGTTGAACTAAATGCCAGTATTGGGTTCTGGGTAAGCCATTATCGTCATTGTAGCGAATACGAACTGTGCCTCGGAAAAAGACAGATGGTTGGGGTGGTGAAAAAAAGCGAAGCCCTGGTTTACTTAACTCATCTTCTTTGATAGGCGTTTGGAAAAGTACCTTTATAGTTTGCGGCTTATCGGTATTATTAATTAATGGTAGAGAAATGTTGTATTCAATGCCGTAGTTGCCATGAGCTTCGTAAGCAGTACCAGGATAACGCGCCACTAGTTTAGCAGTTTGGTTTTGTCCAGTACCCATTTTGCCTGCCAAAAGTGTACTTAAACCGTAAGAAAAAGCTTGTCCTGATTCGGGAATTGTCAGGTATGAACTATTCGAGTTAGTAACTTGTACTTGCCAACGAGAGCCAATAGCTACCCCCGCTACCCGTCCGTAAATTTCTTTTGCCCCTTCAAGGCGATTGGGAGGGCTGGGAGGCTGTTCACGGGGACCTGCAAAATCACCATTTTCTAACAAATTCTCCCATTCTTCTAAAGTGGGCGCTCGTTCACTACCATCAGGATTGGGTTTGGCAAACATAGCTAGGTTCGCCATATAAACTGGACTATCACTATACAAACGTAACAAAGTAGAACGTCCATTCAATGGCGGGGTTAAAGAACGCACTGGAATTGGATGATTCATTAACATCCGGCTTTGTTTTGGTGGAATTACCAACTGGGCTGGCCATCCTGACTGTCGTCTGACTCGCAGCAGATCATTCATCACGCGATCGCCTGGTCCTGCATAAATGTTTCCCGAATTATTTGACTGCATAGCGGGAAGTTTGATAAAAGGTGCATCAGGTTGACTAACGTAACTAGCTGCTTGCAATATATTGACAGTTGCAGAGCGATCGCTTGGATTGTAAACAATCACCCCCAAATAAAGAGTCCGCAAATCATTTGGAGTCTCAATCGCTTTAGCAATATGGTGAGAAAATAAATCAAACCGTCCCTGAAATGGAAAGTTCAGGTGGGCGCTGGGTACTCTTTTGCCTTGAGGAGGAAATGTAGACAACAGAATTCCTTCACTCTGAACTACTTCTGGGTTATTACTGTTAAATACCGGTACTTCATCAAGATGTCCTGTTAAAGGTCTTGTTTGTTGGGGAATGAAGATTTCCTGTGGTGCAGGTGCAGGAGAAGGCGATGCTTGAGCCAAAAACAAATAAGAAATAAGATTAAGCATTTATTCAAAAATCAATTTATCGCTGAAGTTAAGAATACAGCATACCTAAATCTATACTTCTCCGGAAGCCTGAGGGACTGACAAATAAAAAAATACCCAAAAAACTTACGAAAAAACTCTTTCCTCCTCATTCCTCTGTGTTCTCTGTGCCCAATAAGGTTCGTTTCTGTAGATAATTTATTTTTTGGAAGTCCTTGATGTAAATGCACCCAAACCTGAATGACATTAAGTAAGTGGGTGCAAATAATCATCACTGGCTCGTAGTTGCGCTAAAGCGCAAGAGGGCGCAACTACGAGCCAAATACAGATATTTTACTTTTCGTTACATAGTTTGGTTTTATCTTGTCTAGCTACTTAGTAACATCAACGGCTCGAATTAATCCGTTGTGTAAATCTCGTAAAACGTGGCGCTTGTAAGCACCATGCCAAGAAGACACTGTATTTAGACTGCTTAATTCTGCCCGAAGTATTTATATATATTGTGGGGTGGGCATCTTGCCCGCCCTGATTCATGAGCGTGCAGGATGTCCACCCCACAAAATTGAGTAATGTACTTGTTGGAATTCCCAGTCCTTTGCCCTCAATTAAGGTGCAAGGGCATTACCCCGAATTAGACTACCAATGGTTTTGGCAGTAATTTTCAGTTGGGTGATGGGATTAGCAGGGACAACCGTCTTATACAGATAGCTATCAAATGTTAGCCGTTGTACATCCAGGTCATCGCACATTTCCACAAACGCTTCGCGGGTAGCGTCAGAACGATAGAAGACGCTTTGCAGAATGTCCAGCACCTTGTAAGTGAGTCCGTATCTTTTATCCCAACGCTTCAGGTAAACCTTAAGGTCGCCTTCTGTAGGAATACGGCTACCACTATTAGATGTTTCTACAATAGTTTCCGCACACATCCGCCCAGATTTAGCGGCAAAATAAATACCTTCGCCAGAAGACTTGGTAACGTAACCAGCAGCATCTCCTACCAAAGCAATACGACCGACAACACGACGGGGACGGGGATGTTCAGGAATGGGGTGGGCTTCTACTTTGATGATTTTACCGCCTGCGAGCTTCTCGGAAGCACGGGCGCGGATACCAGCCTGTAACTGTTTGATGCTGGCTTTATTGATGTGCATTGTACCAGTACCGACAGCTACGTGGTCATGTTTGGGGAAAACCCAAGCGTAGAAGTCAGTAGAAACGTCATCACCGACATACATTTCGGCGAGGTCGTTGTAGTAGGCCATTTTGTCTTCGGGTAAGCGAATTCGCTCTTGGAAAGCGATCGCATAATTGTAATCCCCAGCGTCCATTTCCTTAGCAACGCGAGAATTAGCCCCATCCGCCCCAATAATTACATCCACCTTCAGAGTTTTGGCAATCCCCTGTGATATCCCATCTGTATGGTCAATGTAATGGATGGTATAAGGATCGGTATTGTTTCCTGGTATATCGAGTTTATGAACAGTGGCATTAATTAAATTTGCGCCGACTTTTGCCGCGCGATCGCGCAAAAAGCCATCCAGCACTTCCCGGCGGCACATTCCTATATATTCATCTTCATTTACCAGATTGATATCAACCTCACGATTGGAAGGTGAAATCATTTTCATCTTCCGTACCCGGCGATCGATAATCTCTGGTGGTAAGTCAAATTCACTCACCATACATAGAGGAATTGCACCCCCGCAAGGCTTTGCATTGTCTAGCTTCCGCTCAAACAGGTAGGTTTCAATCCCAGAGGCTGCCAGTGTTTCTGCGGCAGATGAACCAGCAGGGCCTGACCCAATAACAGCAACCCGTAGTGTCAAAGGTCTTTCTCCCAATCTTCACATTTACCCAGAGCATACTACCACGGTCTTTCTGCTGATTTGGCGCTTTACCTCTAGGTTTCTGCACAAATGCAATATTCCTTAATGTTTCGATACAAAAAACCAGATTGGCAATTTAGTTAAAGGTAAATTGAAATTTAAATGTATAATTTTTTGTAACATAACTGAAATACTCTCTTTAATCATTAATACATTATTGTTCACAAAGGTATTGTATGCCTGAGAATATTGAAAAACATTTTCTAAAAGAAGTTCGTAAGCTGAAGCAGAAAAACAGAAACCGCATGGTTCAGAGAGTTGGGGTGCTTTTGCTGCTTGTGGGTATAGTTAGTGGCTTTGCATATTTGTTTTTTCAAGGTAATCCCATTTGGAAAATAGGCAATTCAGCTATTAGCACAACATCCCTTGTATTCAGCATACTTGGACTAATTTTATTTTTAAATATAATTATTTATATTATTTAGATATCAAATATCGAGAACTCGTTATCAATTTTCTCTATCTTCTTTAGAATTTTGGCGATTTAGTCGTTTAAAACGGATCAAGGCTAAATATTGGCTAGCTTATAGTTTACTGTTGATAGCACTAATTTATCAAAGTAATCCATCTCTAATTCTTAACCCAATTAACGGTTTTGTTACTGGTATAGTATATAAACCTAAACCTCCTAGATTAAATTCACCTTGGCCGTGGAAAGAGAATGCAATGATTCATCCAATTGTTGCCAATATGCCATCCAATATTGAAACAACTATTGAATCTGTTGCTAAATATATTGTTCAACAGGAATCAGACCCATATTTACGAATTAAAGCTATACATGACTATGTTATTAGTCGGGTTACTTATGATTTAGATGTGCTGAAAACGGGAATCCGACCTGCTCAAGATGCTCAAACTGTTTTTTTGACTCACAAAGGGGTTTGCGAGGGCTATGCTAATTTATTTATGGCATTGGGACGAGCTATGGGTGCAGATGTTGTTTATGTCAGAGGGAAAATTCGTCGAGACTTAGCGCCCATAGACTTAATTCCTAAGGTATTTAGACTGCTACATTCTGATTATGATTGGACAAACCATGCTTGGAATGCAGTCAAAATTTTAGATAATTGGCAATTAGTTGATACAACCTGGGATGATGGTGATTCTAGCGAAGTTGGTTCATATAGTGCAGATTATCTCATCCTTCCTCCTCAAGTAATGAGCATGAGTCATTTTCCTCAGCAGTTAAATTGGCAACTTTTACATCGTCGTGAAGACTACAAAACTTTTGAAAACAAGCCAGTTTTGACACCTCAGTTTTTCATGGATGAGTTAATGCTGATTTCACCAACTGAATATCAAACAAATGTTCAAAAAGTCGCTGCAATTAAAATTGCCAGTTCTCCAAATTACCAGAAGAAGATTGTTGCCCTCTTTACTAAAGCACAAAAAGTCGAGTCTTCACTTTGGGACTTACTAGAATCTGGGAATTTGCTAGAAGGTAATCAAGATACCCAACAAAGACTACAAAATATCAAAAAATGCCAGAGTCAATGGAATGCACAAGGGTCAACTGAAATCTCCTGTCAGTTTCCAGAAGCAGGAGATTATGAAGTTTTTGTGTTTAGTCTTGAACAAAAACTTAGCCTCCTGGGCCAACTGAAATTTCATGCTGTACTACGCTAGAAGTCAGAAGTAGCTAAATCTTTTTAATTCAAAAATAACTATGTATGGTATATATAAGACACGGTAATCCTAGCAGGGAACTGTAGATTAGTTGCAGAGGTATAGCGGCAGTGGGTATAGTAGTTGAGAATGTCTCCAAACAATTCGGGAGTTTCAAGGCAGTTGATCAGGTCAGCCTGGAAATTAAGAGTGGTTCGCTAGTTGCATTACTCGGTCCATCGGGATCGGGTAAATCTACGCTACTACGGTTAATTTCAGGTTTAGAAATGCCAGATAGCGGCAAAATCCTGCTTACTGGTAAGGACGCTACATACCAAAGCGTGCAACAGCGCAATATTGGGTTTGTGTTTCAGCACTATGCCCTATTCAAGCATTTGACTGTCAAGCAAAATATTGCCTTTGGCTTAGAAATTCGCAAGGCACAGCCAAAGAAGATTAAGGGAAAGGTCGAACAGTTACTCGAATTGGTGCAATTGACTGGATTAGGCGATCGCTATCCATCACAACTTTCGGGTGGTCAAAGACAACGGGTAGCATTAGCAAGGGCATTGGCAGTAGAACCGGAAGTTTTATTGCTAGATGAACCATTTGGCGCACTTGATGCTAAAGTCCGCAAAGACTTACGGGCATGGTTACGCCGCCTCCATGATGAAGTTCATGTTACCACAGTTTTTGTCACCCACGACCAAGAAGAAGCAATGGAAGTCTCCGATGAAGTTGTGGTCATGAATAAAGGGCGTGTGGAACAGGTGGGGACACCAGCAGAAATTTACGATAATCCTGCCACTGCATTTGTAATGAGCTTCATTGGCCCGGTGAATGTCTTACCCAGCAACTCGAAGATTTTTCAAAGTAGCGGATTTGATGCGCCACACCCACAAGTATTTTTGCGTCCGCAAGATGTGATTTTGGAAAAAGTTGCCAACGGTTCTACTACACCTGCGACAGTCAGCCGATTAGTACATTTGGGTTGGGAAATTCAGGTAGAATTAACTTTCGATGACGGGCAAGTAGTGACGGCGCATTTAACACGCGATCGCTTTAACCAATTAGAGTTAGAACCGAAACAACGCGTGTATGTGAAGCCAAAGGATGCCAAATCCTTCCCCCTGTCTTATTCAATTTAGTTGGCAATGTGCAAGTATTTATGCTCGCTGCTTGAGGTTGCAGCAGAAAAGCGTTGCCAGAATATTTGCCTAATCCACCAGTAGCTAGTACCGCAAGGCGGAAGTCACGCATTCAAAAATCATACATTCACGCCTGCTTTAATTTTGGGCTTTCTGGCTGTAATCAAATGGTAGGTTTATTTCCGCCAAATTGTACTAGTGTAATCGGAGATACCGCTCAGATAGCTGCATCACAGTATACAAAAGCACCAGCACAGTATGATACTGAGGCTGGTGCGCTGGCTTTTCACTGATTTTTGTGAGGATTAATTTAATCCTCTAAACTTCGACTTTCTACATCGCACCGCTTATCTGCCCCTACTAACAAGGAATCAAATTAAACCTAATTCTATAAGTCCCATTGAATCCAATTTGAGTTCGCTGCCCCCCAGCTACATTTGTGGCACGCGCTATCAAAGTTGTGTTTATGCCGAAAACCGAATTCACTGGGTTAGCACACGCGTTTATTGTATCTCCTGTAACAGATACATCTTTCAGCCATCCATTTGAAAAGCCAGACGAGAAGTCTGCGTCTAAATTATTACTAGAATTTAGAATATTTTTCCCTTGAAATACTCCTCTAACCCTTAGGGCAGCACTGCCGCTCTGAGGCACATTTGTAAAACCAGAATACCTAAGGTTAATCGGCTGAACTTTGTAGCCCTTAGGCACATTAAGCCCAATTCTGAGACTGCAAGATTGTGATACAACCTTAGGAGATGCAGCTATAGCTTGAAATCGAGGAAAAGTTACAAACAGAGTATTTCCTGCCAAACTTACTTGGGCATTTCCCGACGGGCAGCCATTTCCCAAAACACTTACTAGAACATTTTGAAACTGAAATCCTTGTGTTTGAGCCTGTGCCTGAGATAAACCGACAATATTTAAACTCAGTAGCGTCAAACTGGAAATAAAAGCACCTAAAACTTTCATATGTTTCATCTCAAATAAGGAGAGCTTATCAGGTTTGTTGTCAATACTATGTCTCAAGACACGGAGTCAAAATTTCTTCAGAACGATTGAAAGAAATATTTCAATAAGTTGGTAAATCAACTTTAGAGAAAACAGCTTTTGTGAAAAATTAAATGCAAAAGTGACTAGGCATTTAAAAAAACTTAACAAGGATTAAAAGCAAACTTGATTTGGAACAATACAGGGCCTATTTCTGTATCGATTTTATCAATTCGGATTTTGGTTTGTTGATTTGCAGGTATATCTCTAGCTCTTGCCGTTAGATTTGTATTGATACCAAAAATCGAATTTACTGGGTTTTGACATGCATTTATTGTGCCTAATACAATACCTACATCTTTACTCCAAGTACCTGAGAAGCCAGGCGCAAACGTTGCGTTTGGATCATCGATAGTTTGAAGTTCTTGACCTTCAAAAAGTATTTTCACGTTCAGGTTAGCACTGCCTCCTGTAGGCACATCTGCAAAGCCAAGATACTTGACGTTAATCGGCTGAACGTTCAATCCAGAAGGTACATTCAGACCTATCCGCAGATTGCAGGATTTTGATACAACCTTAGGAGGTAAAGCTAAAGCTTCAAACTCAGAAAATCTTATTGAAAGAGTATCTCGATTCCAAATTCCCTTTGCTGTTCCGTTTGGGCAACCATTTCCGAAAAGAGTTACTAGAACTTCTTGAAGCTCAAATTCTGGTGTTTGAGCCTGTACGTGAGATAAACCGACAACATTTAAACTCAGTAACGTCAAACTCGAAATCAGACCAGTTAAAACTTTCATCTAATAACTCCGCGAAAATCTGTAATCTCCTATGAATATTACATGGAATGTCAATCTCCTAATATACTTTTAGACCAAAAAACTTTACCTGGCAGACTCTTTGGGTTTTGGTGATTTCTAGCAATCATTAAATGTATGGAATACACTCTGGTTAACAAAGACAGAAATATGATAAAATAATCAATTTATGACTTGGAAATTGTTTACCAGCGTATTTGACTTATCAGAAAATAATTCAGGAGTCAGGACTTAGAATTCAGAATCGAATTCTGTACGAAAAAACAGATAACGCAGAGGTAGCAACTCTACCAGCAGATTAATAAATAAACGGGTTTAAGACCCCTACTAAATCTTCTCCTTTGGAGATGTACTCACTCGCCTTCCATTTAGCGTTCAAGAATATAATGGTGGTATTCAACCCCCACTTTCTTGTTCTGACTCCTGAATTCTTACTTCTGAATTCTTCTTTAATTAAGAATTATCCCTCAAAAGAAGTTTTACAAACATTTTACCATCAACTAAAAATATATTTTACCTATCCAAAGACATATTTTTTGCCAATTGTGATTTCGTTAGATTTATCAGCTACTTTGACTTGACCCAATTATTTATCTAGAGAGAGACTCAAAGATTTCTTCAATTGCTATGAATAAATCTTTCGATAAGTTGTTACAGCTTTACAAACAGCAGGTTTTGGAAAAAATTAAATGCCAAACTAACTATGCATTTAAAAAACCTAACAAGGATTAAATTCAAACTTGATTTGGAACAATCGACGCCCGATTGTTGTGTCGATTGTATCAAATCGGATTTTGGACTTCTTACCGTCTAGGTACATTTGTAGCTCTTGCTATCAGAGTTATAAACCTATTTGACTTCTCAGAAAATAATTCAGGAGTCAGCACTTAGAATTCAGAATTTAGTTCTGTGTAACTGGCAGATAGTCTAGCGTTAGCTACTCTACCACCAGATGAATAGATAGGTTTAATACCCCCACTAAATCTTCTGTTTTAGAGACGGACTGGCGTTTGATTTAGTGTTCAAGAATAAAATATCTGAACCCTCCACTTTCTTGTTCTAACTCCTGAATTCTTACTTCTGAATTCTTCTTCAATTCAGAATTGCCTTCATAATAAACCTTGAAAAATTCAAAATCACAGATAAATATATTTTACCTATGCAAAGACATCTGTTTTGCAAATTGTGATTTCGTTAGATTGAACAGCTACTTTGACTTGACCTAACTATTTATCAAGACAGAGAGTCAAAGATTTATTCAGTTGGTAAACCAGCTTTATAGATAGGGAGTATCTTTTGGGAAAAAAACCTAACAAGGATTAAAATCAAACTTAATTTGGAACAATACAGGACCGATTGTTGTGTCGATTGTATCAATTCGGATTTGGGTTTCTAGACCTTTAGGTTTACTTGGTACATTTGTAGCTCTTGCTATGAGAGTTGAATTGATACCAAAAACCGAACTTACTGGGTTCTTACATGCATTTATTGTGTTTAATGTAATACCTACATCTTTGCTCCAAACATCTGAGAAGCCAGCATTAAACTTTTGGTTTGGATTATCGTTAGTTGGAACTTCTTGACCTTGAAAGAGTATTTTCACGTTCAGGTCAGCACTGCCTTTTGTAGGCACATCTGCAAAGCCAAGATATTTGACGTTAATCGGCTGAACGTTAAATCCAGAAGGTACACTCAGACCGATCCGCAGATTGCAGGATGCTGCTACAACCTGAGAACGTCGAGCTTTAGCTTCAAATGCAGAAAATGTTATTGAAAGGGTATCTCCATTCAAAACTCCCTGTATTTTTCCCTCTGGGCAACCACTTCCCGCAAAACTTACTGGAACATTTTGAAGCTGAAATCCTTGTGTTTGAGCCTGTACCTGAGATAAACCCACAACATTTAAACTCAGTAGCGTCAAGCTGGAAATAATGCCAGTTAAAATTTTCATATTGTTAGACTCCGTGAAAAGGTGTAATTTCCTGTACAAATTAGCTGCAACTTAAAATTCCCTAAGATTCTTCTACACAAAAGAATTTTACCCACCAGCCTCTTTGATGTTTGGGGACTTATAGCAGTCTAGAACTTTTAAAACATCCTCTAAGAGGCATCAGCTTTTGCGAAAAATTAAATGCAGATTATGCACTTAAAAACCTAGCAAGGATTAAAAGCAAACTTGATTTGGAATAATACAGGGCCGATTGTTGTGTCGATTGTATCAATTCGGATTTGGGTTTCTTGATTTGGAGCTACATTTGTAGCTCTTGCCGTCAGATTTGTATTGATACCAAAAACCGAACTTACTGGGTTTTCACATGCATTTATTGTACCTAATACAATACCTACATCTTTGTTCCAAACATCTGAGAAGCCAGAGTTAAACGTTGCGTTTGGTTTATTGATAGTTGGAACTAATTGACCTTGAAATAGTATTTTCACGTTCAGGTTAGCACTGCCTCCTGTAGGCACATCTGCAAAGCCAAGATAGTTGACGCTAATGGGCTGAACGTTCAATCCAGAAGGTACATTCAGACCGATCCGCAAATTGCAGGATGCTGATACAACCTTAGGAGGTGAAGCTAAAGCCTCAAATTGATCAAATGTTATTGAAAGAGTATCTCCATTCAAAATACCCTGTGCTGTTCCCTTTGGGCAACCATTTCCGAAAAGAGTTACTGGAACATTTTGAAACTCAAATCCTGTTGTTTGAGCCTGTACCTGAGATAAACCCACAACATTTAAACTCAGTAGCGTCAAGCTGGAAATAATGCCAGTTAAAATTTTCATATTGTTAGACTCCGCGAAAAGGTGTAATTTCCTGTACAAATTAGCTGCAACTTAAAATTCCCTAAGATTCTTCTACACAAAAGAATTTTACCCACCAGCCTCTTTGGGGTTTGGGGACGGAAGTTCTTAATTGTCTGCAATACGCTCTGGTTAAAGCAGACAGAAATAGGATAATAAATTTCTGGCTTTTAAACTATTTATCAGCGTATTTCATTTATTTAAGAATTGCCATTTGTTGCCAATACTTTTTTTAAAAACAGAGTGCCAAAGATTTCTTCAGAGCGATTGCAAGAAATCTTTGGATAACTTTTCGTAAAGCAGCTTTAGAGGATGTTTTAAAACGGTATTTTGCTTTCATGATAAAGCAAAGTAAATTATCTCAGTGCATAGCTGAAACCTTATTTTTTGTCGCAGTTGACCTGAGCGAGAACGTAAAAACATACTTTCTGGGACTTTTAAAACATCCTCAAAGAGGCATCAGCTTTTGCGAAAAAGAAAAATTAAATGCAAAACTGACTATGCATTCAAAAAACCTAACAAGGATTAAAAGCAAACTTGATTTGGAACAATACAGGGCCGATTGTTGTGTCTATTGTATCAAGTCGGATTTGGGTTTCTTGATTTACAGGTATATTTGTAGCTCTTGCTGTCAGATTTGTATTGATACCAAAAATCGAATTCACTGGATTCTTACATGCATTTATTGTGCCTAATGTAATACCTACATTTTTGTTCCAAACATCTGAGAAGCCAGGGTTAAACGTTGCGTTTGGATTATTGTTAGTTGGAACTATTTGACCTTGAAAAAGTATTCTAACATTCAAGTTAGCACTGCCTCCTGTAGGCACATCTGCAAAGCCAAGATAGTTGACGTTAATGGGCTGAACGTTCAATCCAGAAGGTACATTCAGACCGATCCGCAGATTACAAGATTTTGATACAACTTTAGGAGGTGCAGCTAAAGCTTCAAATTCAGAAAATGTTACTGAAAGAGTATCTCCAACCAAAATTCCCTCTGCTGTTCCCTTTGGACAACCATTTCCGAAAAGAGTTACTGGAACTTTTTGAAACGTAAATCCTTTTGTTAGAGCTTGTGCCTGAGATAAACCGACAAGATTTAAACTCAGTAGCGTCAGACTGGAAATAATGCCAGTTAAAATTTTCATAGTTTTCGACTCCGCAAAAAGGTGTAATTTCCTGTGGACATTAGCTGCAACTTAAAATTCCTAAGATACTTCTACACAAAGATATCTTACCCAGCAGCATGTTTGGGGTTGGGGACTTTTACTAGTTCTTAAATGTGTGCAATACGCTCTGTTAAGACAGACAGAAACAGGATAAAACAATTAATTTCCTAGTCAGAAATTAATTATTTATCAGCGTATTTCACTTATCAGACAAGAATTCAGGAGTTAAAATTGGGAATTTAGAATTTAATTCTGTAAAACTGGCGGTAGCTAGTTTACGAGCGGATGAATAAATGGCTTTAATAGAGCGACTAAATAGAACGCAAGTGCGTCTTCAAAGGAGAAGATTTAGTAATCAATCACAGATAGGCGAGTCTCAATCGCCCACTAATTGATTTTGACTCCTGAATTCTGACTTCTAAATTTTTATATTGAGAATTGCTTTTACAACTAGTCTCGAAAAAATAGTAATTTATATGAGAAATATTTTATATCTATCTAAAGGCATAGATCATGTAAATTTTAACAAATTATTACGGGAAAGCACGTAGATACGTAGCGGTGAGACAGCCCTCTTGGTAGGGTTTCGCTTGGTAAATTAATCTTTTAAAATCTGGATTTCATCAAGTTGATTAATCACCACATCTGCACCTCGGACGTTATCCGACTTATCCACCCAAGTGATACCAATACAACCTGCGGCTTTAGCATCACGCGCCATTTGCATGTCACCAACGGAATCACCTACCATCAATGTAGTGCCTGGTTGGACTCCCAAACCTTGGCAAGCTTGCAAAAATAGCACTGGATCTGGTTTAGTCGGCCCTCCATCTACTCCCATTTCCAACTGGATGTAATCACTTAATTGGTGATTCTCTACAAACTTATGTACTTCATCACTTGTTGCAGCTGAGAGGATACCGAGTTTCAAACCAGTTTTCCGTAGGTATTTCAACAAGTCTAAGCTACCCACAAACAGAGGTGAAGGAGTTTTTTCAATGTATTTTTCCGCTTCATCCAAAGCTTGACGGGCTATTTTTAAGGACTCAAACCATCCTTTTCCTGTTTCGGCAATATATGCCGCAGCCGCAACTTCTGTTTCACGGCGACTCGCTACTGATATTAACCCGGCGGGATCTAGAATATTCCCATCGATGCCAAACGCCATTAATAGGGGTTCCCCAATACCGGGAACTTGAGCGTCTATCAACCTGGCTGCTCTTTGTGCGAGCGATCGCAAATAGGTTTCTGAATCTTCTAGAGTACCGTTTTTGTCAAACAAAATTGCCTGGATATTATCAAAAGTGATGTTTCTACATTTAATAGTTGCCACAATATTTCATTCCATTTATTTAGTTAAAAGTGAAAAGTTATGAGTTTTTATCCTTATATTAACTCCTTACGGTTAGCAATTCTCCACATAAAAAAAGAGGGGGTTCCCTCTTTTTTGTATGATTTAATACTCTTACTTAAAAATAAGTAAAACTATAAATGTATTATTCTTCAATAGCTGGTGGAATATCTTCTTCTGTTTCCGTCGCTGGTGGAATATCTTCTTCAAGTTCCGCTGCTGGTGGAATATCTTCTTCAAGTTCCGCTGCTGGTGGAATATCTTCTTCAAGTTCCGCTGCTGGTGGAATATCTTCTTCAAGTTCCGCTGCTGGTGGAATATCTTCTTCAAGTTCCTCTGCTGGTGGAATATCTTCTTCAAGTTCCGCAGATGCAGCCGCAGCAGCAGTAGCACCTTGTTGCTTGGCTAACAGCTGTTCACGATATTTAGCAGCCATTTCTTCTGCCTTATCGTAAACCAAATCCCGGTTTTTAATCATGTCGCCAGGTTCGGGTTCTAGCTGCTTGGTAGATAGGGAAATCCGACCCCTTTCTGCATCCAAGTCAATGATCATAACTTTTACTTCATCATTGACATTGAACACGCTATGAGGTGTGTCAATATGTTCGTGGGAAATCTCAGAAATGTGGAGTAGACCACTGACGCCGCCGATGTCGATGAAAGCACCGTAGGGTTTGATGCCACGAACAGTACCAATTACTACTTCGCCGACTTCTAGGCGGTTCATTTTACGTTCAACCAGCGCCCGACGGTGAGATAGAACTAAGCGGTTACGTTCTTCGTCCACCTCTAGGAATTTCAATGGCAAATCTTCGCCTACCAATTCTTCTTTAGGTTTGCGGGTACTGATATGGGAACCGGGGATAAAGCCGCGTAATCCCTCAATCCGTACCAATGCTCCACCGCGATTGGTTGCAAATACGCCAGAACGGACAGTAGCATCTTCTGCTTGCAGCTGTCGCACGCGCTCCCAAGCCCGCATATACTCAATCCGGCGAATTGAAAGGGTTAATTGACCATCTTCGTTTTCATCGGTGAGGATGAAAAATTCCCGTGTTTCATTTGACTGTAAGACTTCTTCCGGGCTATCTACCCGGTTAATAGACATTTCTTGTATAGGAATATATGCTGCGGTTTTAGCACCAATGTCAATCAGAGCGCCGCGCGGCTCTATACTGAAAACTGTTCCTGGGACAACATCACCAGGGCTAAAATGATAATCGTATTTGTCAAGTAGAGCAGCGAAATCTTCGTGAGTGAATCCAATTTCTGTAGCGGTTAAATTCTGATTGACCATGCTTATTTGTTCCTGGTTCTAGTCTCCGTAAAGGTTGTGCGACAAGCGCGATGTGTTATGCAAAAACTTTTATGGCAGCTTACATTAACATCCATTTTCATCCTAGCGCAGAAAAGCTAGTATTAACACATATTTACTCCAAGATTGGAAATTATATCACAACAATTAGTCATTGGTCATTTGTTATTAGTAAATAGTGAGAAATGAGACAAAGGACACACAAAATAATATCCGTTGCTACGATACTTAGTAGCAACGGATATTAAGATTCAATCTGCTTAAAGGTCTGGTATATAGGATCTACTTATCTTTTGGTTTCTCAAAGCGAGGGGGTTCCCGAAATGCGATCGCAAAAAATAGAGTACCTATACACAGAGTAAAAATCAAGATGTACGCAACGCTTTCCATATTACGATTTCCTGCCTATGCAGCTAGTAATGAGGGATTAGGGATTGGGTACTGGGTATTAGGGATTGGGCATTGAAAAGAGGCAGAGGGGAGGAGTGCGGGGGGCAGAGGGGAGAACTCCTTGCTCCCTGCTCCCTTGCTTCTTTTCCAGTCCCCAGTCCCCAGTCCCCAGTCCCCAGTCCTCAGTATTTTAAAGGGCTTCTTTCCGGCGGGTTGACTTGTCACCCACTTTCTGGAATAGACCCCACTCAACTTGTTCTTCTAGATCGGCATCAACACCAGCAAATACGTCTCGGTAGATTGTCCGAGAGCCATGCCAGAGGTGACCAAAGAAGAACAATAGAGCAAATACTGCATGTCCAAAGGTAAACCAACCTCTAGGACTGGTGCGGAATACACCATCAGAGTTCAAGGTTTCTCGGTCAAATTCAAAGATTTCACCGCCTTGAGCTTTCCGGGCATACTTCTTCACATCAGCTGGTTCTGTAAAGGTCTTACCATTCAGATCGCCACCATAGAAGCTGACGGTGACACCAGATTGCTCGAAGCTATACTTAGATTCTGCCCGACGGAAGGGAATGTCAGCGCGGACAATTCCATCTGCATCGGTCAAAATCACTGGGAAGGTTTCAAAGAAGTTGGGGAGACGACGCACGGTCAATTCCCGTCCTTCAGAATCTTTGAATACGGCGTGACCTTGCCAAGATTGGGCAATGCCATCACCCTTAACCATCGGCCCTGTACGGAATAGACCGCCTTTAGCGGGGCTATTACCGACGTAATCATAGAAAGCCAGCTTTTCGGGAATCTGCGCCCAAGCTTGTTCAAGGGTTGCACCTTGGGCAACACTTGTTTGGACGCGCTGCTGAATTTCTTGACGGAAGTAGCCTTGATCCCATTGATAGCGGGTTGGGCCAAACAATTCGATGGGAGTGGCGGCGTTACCGTACCACATAGTACCTGCAACAACGAAAGCAGCAAAGAAAACTGCTGCAATACTGCTAGAAAGTACTGTTTCAATGTTCCCCATCCGTAGGGCTTTGTAGAGCCGTTCGGGGGGTCTAACTGTGAGGTGGAATAAGCCTGCAATAATACCAACAACACCAGCAGCAATGTGGTGAGCCGCAATGCCACCAGGGTTATATGGGTTAAAACCATCTGGGCCCCATTCCGGCGCTACTGCCTGGGCAGCCCCAGTTACACCATAAGCGTCAGAAACCCATATCCCCGGCCCAAATAGTCCGGTGACGTGAAAAGCACCAAAGCCAAAACAAAGTAGACCAGATAAGAACAGGTGAATGCCAAACATTTTTGGCAAGTCGAGAGCCGGTTCACCAGTGCGGGGATCTCTAAAGAGTTCCAAATCCCAATAAACCCAGTGCCAAACGGCAGCTAGGAACAAAAGACCAGAAAGAACAATGTGAGCCGCAGCAACGCCTTCAAATGACCAGAAGCCAGGATCAATTGATGGGCCACCAGTAACGTTCCAACCACCCCAAGATTGGGTGACACCCAAACGTGACATGAAGGGGAGAACGAACATCCCTTGACGCCACATGGGATTGAGAACCGGATCGCTAGGGTCAAAAACAGCTAGTTCGTAGAGTGCCATCGAACCAGCCCAGCCTGCTACTAAGGCTGTGTGCATTAGGTGTACAGAAATTAGCCGTCCTGGATCATTCAGAACGACTGTATGTACTCGGTACCAGGGTAGTCCCATCGACTACGCTCCTCCTCGATGAGTTAGTTTACAAAGCAATTTTCTTACTGAGATTCTGAGAAACGAAACTCGCTACTCAGAAAACTCTCTCTTGTTTTTTGTTATTGCCAGAGCCAGAGCCTTACCACAGCTTAGTCTTATAAGTTAGACAGGCGTGGGTACTTTGGCAATGCTTACTCGCTTCCTTGAGGTTTACCTTGTAGGGTAGCCATCACTAAGCAAAAATGAGAATGTTTTAAAAAGTGTAACTATTGATGGAATTGTTTGCAAGCGTGTAAATTGATGCGATCGCGTAGCATGTCCAAGTTTTTTCGCTACCAATCGCTGTCGGGGATTAAATTTGCTTTCTTTATCAGGGGAGTGGGGAATGAGGGAGATGAGGGGGATGGGGGACAAGAATTAATAACCAATGCCCAATACTTCGACTTCGCTCAGTACAAGTGGTCAATGCCCCACTATCTACTGAACCACCAATTGGATGTTTTGCAGCTGACATTTCGTCTCAGCCGTACCCAGGCGTTCAATTACCTGTTCGGCGCTCATCAGACGCTTGAGTACTACTTGGCCTATGGTCTGACTGGCAATTACTGGTGTTGTTGGCTTCACTTCCACGGTTAAAACGGCTTCTTCAACTCGATAAAGCCATAGCAATTCGTTTTCTTCAACTAAACAAATATTCATTCGCTGAATATCTGGTTGGCGTCGCCATGCGGTTATTTGCCAGAGTCCATCAGATGCCCAGACTCTAGCAACTGCCCATCCTTCAGATAGAAAGAAATATTTCACGCTTTTACTCTCACTATTAGACTTTCAATCTGCTGTTTAGGATATCGTATATTATTTGTTAATAATGTATAAATAATGATATTTTAACTTAAAGTTATTTAAATTATTATTGCCCACGTCTTATTAATAGGAAAAAGACTGATTTATCTCATTTAACTCAGTACAATAAATAACAAAATCATGATATCTGATTTAAAACTACGAATTTTATTTGAGTACCAAGTTCACTAAGGAATATTTATGTATACTATGGTTAGCAAATGCTCAACATAATTGTATGAATATTTCAGGTAATTATGAACAAACCTATAAATTCACCATTTAGATATCCTGGCGGCAAATTTTATGCTCGTAATTTGATTCTTAATTATATTCCTTCTCACTCCTCTTATGCTGAACCTTTTGCTGGGGGTGGGTCGATCTTTTTTGTAAAAGATAAAGTAAATATTAATTGGCTCAATGATATTGATGAATTATTAATAAATACCTTATTAATAATTCGAGATAAACCCGAAGACTTAATAAAGTTTTTAGAAGCTGAATCTGCGACTAAACAAAGACATACATATTACAAAAACGAATTTATAGCACAAAATAAATTAGAACAAGCTGGTAGATGGTTTTACCTCAACAGAACCTCCTACTCTGGGATCATGAAGCATCAGAACTGTTATTGGGGATATGGTGAAAAATACAGTATGCGTCCAGAGAATTGGCCTAGAAATATACGGCGAACTTCTGAGAAACTTCAAAACGTTAAAATCACTAATCTCGACTTTGAAGAAGTTATAGAATCTGTACCTGATGGATCTTTCTTATTTCTTGATCCTCCTTATTTCAATGCAAATCAAGATAAATTTTATGTTCATTCATTTTGTAAAGACGATCATTTTAGGCTATGCCAAATATTAAACAGACATAAGGAGAGGATAAAATTTCTTATAACTTACGATAATAGCGAAGAAATTAGAAATCTATATGAATGGGCGTTGGAAATACACGACAAAGAATGGAATTACAGAATTAATAGAACCGACGACCAAAAAAATGGAAAAAGTAAACAAGATAACTTTAAAGGCGAACGATATAAGGGGAAAGAAATTTTTATATTAAACTACTCTTCTCTAGACTCTACTTTTCAAAGTTTTCAAAAGTAGAGTCTAACAGTTTGAATGATTCTATAGAAATAATTAATGTAAATTTAAAGTTTTAGAGTATCTAGACTCTATAAAAAGTGCGTAAAGTAGTAACTAATTGTAAAACTTGCTATAAAACTAACGAATATATAGTAAAATTACTCACCGCTAATTACATAAAATTTAACTGTATGACCTGGTTTTCCTTGTCCGTAAAACGGTGGGGTCGGATTACACAATTCCTATCTTTGTTCTGTCTATGTTTATTTTTAGTTGTTAGTTGCGCTCCTCGTCCACAGGTAACTACGATACCATCGGGTTCTGTGAATAGTCCTACAGGTGATGGCCGGATTACTATAGGTACAACAGCAAAACCAAGAACCCTTGATCCGGCTGATGCTTATGAGTTAGCATCTTTAGGTTTGGTGTTTAATATGAGCGATCGCCTCTACACCTACGAACCAGGAAGCACGGAAATTAAGCCGCAGCTAGCTACAGCATTACCTAAAGTCACTCAAGATGGTTTAACTTATACCATTCCCTTACGTCAGCGAGTAGTTTTTCACGATGGGACTCCCTTTAATGCTCAAGCAATGGCTTTTACCATCCAGCGTTTTATTCAAAATAAAGGTAAACCCTCATTTTTACTAGCTGATGTAGTAGATTCGGTAAAAACTACAGGTGAGTATGAGTTAACTATTAAATTGAAAAAGCCCTTTGCAGCGTTTCCTTCATTGTTGGCGTTTCCTGGAGTGTGTGCGGTTTCACCAAAAGCTTACGAACTGGGTGCTGGTAAATTTAAGCCGAATATTTTTGTCGGAACTGGCCCTTACAAGTTAGCGCAGTATGGTACTGATTCAATCAGATTTGATGCGTTTGATAAGTATTGGGGAGAAAAACCCGCTAACAAGGGTGTTAACCTGCAAATTCAAACAAGTCCGGTTAATTTGTTTAATGCTTTCCGTACTGGTGCAGTGGATGTAGCTTATCTATCGCTACAGCCAGATCAAAATCGGAGCTTAGAAGAAGGTGGTAAAAAAGGGGATTGGCAAGCGATCGCAGCTGAAGGTAGTGTAGTAAGTTATCTGGTATTAAACCGGAATCAAAAGCCTTTAGATAAATTAGAGGTAAGACAAGCGATCGCGTCAATAATTGACCGTCCCCTGTTAAATGAGCGGGCGTTACTTGGTCAAGCAGATCCCCTTTATAGCATGATTCCCACAACGTTTAAAGTTTCTGTACCATTATTTAAAGAAAAATATGGTGATGCTAACTTTGATCAAGCTAAAAAATTGTTAACTACTGCTGGTTTTTCTAAAGAGAATCCGGCAAAAGTACAAATTTGGTATCCTTCTAGTTCACCTACTCGTAGTTTGGCAGCACAAACCCTCAAATCTCTTGTGGATGCGAAAATGGATGGAATACTGCAATTTGAAGTCACCCCCGCCGAAGGGCCAGCCTTCTTTAAAGACATTTCTAAAGGTTTATATCCAGGAGCTTTACTTGATTGGTATCCAGATTTTTTAGACCCAGATAATTACGTCCAGCCGTTTTTAGGTTGTGATAAAGGTTCAGTTGCTAAAGGATGCGAAGATGGAGGTAGTCAAGCTCAGGGTTCGTTTTACTATAGCGAAGCCATGAATAAACTGATTGATCAGCAACGCAAAGAACTAAATCCCGAAGCGCGTCAGAAAATTTTTACAGAAATTCAAACGCAAGTAGCTACAGATGTACCTTATGTTCCTTTATGGCAAAGCAAAGACTATGTATTTGCCCAAAAAGGTGTTAGTAGTGTACAACTTAACCCTACCCAAATTCTGGTTTACCAGACAATTAAAAAGTAGTTAAAAAGTCAAAGGGACAAGAAATTACTCTTTAACCTCTTACCTCTGTGTTCTCTGCGCCTCTGTGGTTGATTTAATTAATTTTTAACCGCAGAGACGCAGAGAGCGCAGAGAGAATAAAGAAATTTTACAAGTCACTTTGAAAGGGTTATGTCCAATATTTTTTATTTTGACTCTTGGTACTTAAGTAAATATCTTTCGTATCTAGTCAATAGACAAGATACTTTCAAAAATTGAATTTTGAATTGCTTATGTCTCGTTCTAAAGCTTTACAATATTACATTGTTTCCCGGTTGCTTCTCGCGCCACTTCAGCTATTAACGATTATCACCATTGTATTTCTTTTACTAAGAGCAACACCAGGAGGTCCAGAAGATGCAATTCTCGGCGGACGTGCGCCAGAAGCTGCTAAAGAAGAATTGCGAAAACAGATGGGTTTAAACCTTCCTCTGTGGCTACAGTATCTCAATTATTTAGGAAGCATACTGCGTTTTGATTTAGGAACCTCTTTAATGACTCGAGGACAAAATGTTTCGGACATAATTGGACAATATTTCCCAGCGACGGTGGAGTTAGCAGTATGTAGTATGGCCGTTGCACTCATCGTTGGAATTGCGGTTGGTACTCTTTCGGCTTCTCGTCCTGGAACATATTTTGATGTTGGTGGGCGCTTGTTTGGTATCATCACTTACGCACTCCCGATGTTTTGGGCGGGAATGCTTTTGCAGTTGATTTTCTCTGTCCAATTGGGTTGGTTTCCCAATTCCAACCGCTTTCCGCCCAATCTTCCGGCTCCCACTACTGTCACTGGATTGTATACAATTGATAGCTTACTCGGTGGAAATATCACCCAGTTTTTCGCATCTTTGCACCATCTTGCCCTACCGAGTCTCACTTTGGGAATTTTGCTGAGTGGGATTTTTGAAAGAATTGTGCGAGTGAATTTAAAGCAAACCTTGCAAGCAGATTATGTAGAAGCCGCTAGAGCTAGAGGGATTGGGGAAAATAAAATTTTAGCCTCCCATGCTTTAAAGAATGCTTTAATTCCAGTAATTACAGTCTTGGGATTAACTTTTGCATCTCTGTTGGGTGGGGCGATTTTGACAGAGGTAACATTTTCTTGGCCAGGGTTAGCTAATCGACTCTATCAAGCGATCGCCGATCGCGATTATACCACAGTTCAGGGAGTGCTAGTATTTTTTGGTGCGATCGTTGTCAGTGCCAGCATTTTGATTGATATTTTAAATGCTTATGTAGATCCGCGAATTCGGTATTAAGGTATTTAATATTTTGTTAATTTTATTAAGAAATACCACTCGCTAAAATACCAAGAATTTTATTCACATCTTTAAGATAATATTCGCTTAAATCAATGGTCAATGTTTGTTCTTCTAGTTTAAGGAATTGCCAAATACTGCCAGTTGTGACTGCTCCGTAAATTGTTTTAATCTCAGTTGCAGATTGCTCATTAAAAATCTGGGCTGCTACCATTTCTGCTGCACACTGACCCAAACCCGCATTAATATTTTCTTTTTTAGCTTCTACAACTGTAATTACTGGTGCTGTCAAAATTAGAATTTCTGGGGATTTAGTAATAATAAAATCACAAGTACCGTTTAATCCTTTGCTATTATCGACAGTGAAATCTACCCCAGAAAATAAACCAATTTGTTCTCGTAATTGCCGGCGTAAATCAACTAAAATTGGAGCAATAATTAACTCAGAACGAGCTTTTTCACTATTACTACCTAAAGCGATCGCCAGGTTATAATTAAGTGTTTCTACTAGTAAATTACTAGCTGTTAATTCAGGAGCTTCGGCGAAAATATCACGTTTTTCTAATATGGTTAAACTAAACTCTTGTTTTGCTTTAGCTAAACTAAACTCGCTGTAGGCCATAGAACTACTACTTTGTTTAGTTTCTGGTTGGAGAATGTACAGTCAATTTTTGCACAAAAGCTTGATTTAGAAGATGACCTAGATAGTCTACTTCACTAATTTAAAATTTGCTGTCGGCGATGCCTACGGCTGGCTACGCCTACGCATTTGCTATTCTAAGAGATTATCTTCTATTTAAACTACGCGGGTCAAGTGCATCTCTTAGCCCATCACCGAGTAAGTTGAATGCTAACACTGTGAGGATAATCAGCACAACAGGCGGCCAGATTAACCAAGGTTGGAGTACCAAAATTGAAGCATTGCTAGCCAGAGAAAGCATATTGCCCCAAGAGGGGTCTGGTTGTTGAATACCCAAGCCAATGAGACTCAATATCGCTTCTGCACCAATAAAGCTGGGAATTGCAAGAGTAGCAGAGATAATTACATAACTAGCCGTTTGCGGCAAAACGTGGCGGAGGATGATATAAATTGGGTTCGCGCCCATTGCGCGTGCTGCTTGGACAAATTCTCGCTCTTTAATTGATAGTACCTGTCCTCGAATCACCCGTGCTAAACCAGCCCAGCTTATAACCGAAGTAATTACCACAATCAGCAAAAAGCGCTGGGTACTGCTTAAACCAGGTGGTAAGACTGCCCCCAAAGTCACCAAAAGATAAATACTAGGGAAAGTCATTAGCACTTCTGCCAAGCGCATGATGACGCTATCAGTCACACCGCCGAAATAGCCGGAAATTCCCCCGATAATCAAACCGAGGGGATAGGTAATGATAATGCCAAAAATTCCGATAAACATACTGATGCGACCGCCATGCAAGAGGCGACTAAATTGGTCGCGGCTTTGGTCATCAGTCCCCAAGATGTTGAAGTTGGCGCCAGTTGTTGTGCCAAATAAATGCCAATTTAAGGGAATACCAGGAAAGATTGTCACCTCATCCCACTTTGGGGGTAATGGCAAACTCATCTGCAACAATCGGTATTCTGGCCCGGAGATAAATAGACGCAGGGGTGAGGGCTTTGTCAAGTCTACAATGAGTTTGCGATCGCCTGTTTCTAAATTTGTGTCTCCCTGAGTCGTCGGGTAAATATACGGCCCGATAAACTGCCCTGACTTAGAAACCCAATGTATCTTAGTTGGTGGAAGCAATGAACCATTGGGCTGTGAAGCATAGGGGTCATAAGGAGCCACGAAATCTGCTGCAATTACTGCTATGTAGAAAATTAACAGCAAAATTGCCCCAAATCGTGCCAAAGGATTTTTCTTCAGTCGTCGCCACCAATCCATAGTAGTTAGGAGTTAAGAGTTATGAGTTATGAGTTATTAAGCTTTTATCTTAATTCATAATTCATGATTAATAATTCTCAACTCCCAATGCAACTTGGGATTTTGGATTGAAGGAAAAATCTAAAATCTAAAATTCAAAATCCAAAATTGAATAACTCCTAATTCCCAACTCCTAACTTCTCTAAATAGCGCAACTTGCCCGCCTTTGACTATGGGCGGGCGAGACGCCCACCCCACAATAAATAGTTGTATATTTTTTTATTTGGAAGTCCCTAACTCCTAATTCCCAACTCCTAACTTCTCTAAATAGCGCTGCTGTTCTTCCTGTTGTTTTTCATGTTCCACAACAAACACGTTTGAGTAGAGATTAGCCAGAATTTGTTTTCCCTGTTGTGTCAGTGATAGATAATGTAGCCCCTCTTGGATATAGGGAAACACGCCATTCCAGTAAAACTTAGCGTAGTTATTCCGTAAATCAGCAGGGGTTTTATAGCCTAAAACTTTATTTACACCAGTTTCTTCAAACTCGTAAAATAAAGAAGTAATTTTCTTCAGGTAACGCGGGTCGCTTAGTTGACCAATCAAATCAGCAGCCCGGACTAATCCGGCAAAACACCTTGTATCATGATGATCTTCTGCCGCAGGCACGGGAAATCGAGTCAATTCAATATTGCTCTTAATTGCCTCAGCATCGATTAACTTGTGACCTCCAAAACGCTCATCAATAAAAAGCTTGGCTCTATCAACATGATACGGTGTCAGACTCGCATCAGAAGCGCCAGGAGCTACAGAAATCATTTTGCCATTTTTACCTGTGGCATATAAACCTGCTGTCTCTCGGTCTTGTCGGCAAACTCCCTTAACGTAGCCAATATCATGAGACACCAAAGAAATGATACAATGCAGCCAGTCTTCACTAGAAACACCGCCTTCCCTAATGTGTTTGCCACGTAAGATTTCTTGCCCCACCAGGGTTACAAGTACTGTGTGTTCAACATTGTGATAAAGGGCGTCGCTATTGGCAATGTTTTCTAAAGCCATATTACCAGCCCAGGCGATAATATCCTGATAATCATTTTTGAAGCAGCCGTAGGTGCGACGGTAACCGTCTCGAATTTCATTTACAAAGGCATCAATTAAAATTTCAGTGGCATTGAACATATCTGGTTACTCTGGTAAATACCAATTATTTATTGATTTGATTTCAAAATTCCATAATCAGGCTCACCCTTGCTGGAATTTCTCCTTAATTCCATTCCTTTCTTTTTCTAGGAGAGAGGCTTAAAAACCTGATTATTTCATTGCTTCCCCCTTGCAGGGAGGCTGGGTAGGAGAGGTTGGTCGAACTCAGATGAATTTAGGACAATAGATTTTGCTCCTTTGTAACTCATGTGTAGCTGTGGACGCTAGCTTGTCTTATGCCTAAATTGCATGATAGAGAATCGTTTTCTAGTGACACAAAGGCTTCCGAGGAATTATCTATGCCGGACAAAAATATTTATTTGCTATAAGTTTATACATAAAAGGCTGGATTTGAAATTAGATCAATCTAGATTAGCTTCACTAGTTTTTCATATCTAACCATTGCTTGGCGGTGATCTAAATACATATTGTGTGTGACCTTGAGTAGGTAGATGAGATAAGCTAATTTTTTGTATGATAATTCACATAATTTTTTTTAGCTTGTTTGGTGAGTAATTACTCTTAGCAAGCTTGTTCTATTAGTGACGTTGGTATCTAAAAGACATTTACTATGAAATGCGTCATAGTTGATATGAAGTAAATAAACTTCAAGTTTTCTTAAGAAAATAGCAAGCTTGAGATGCATAGACCGAAAGTGGAGGTAGGACTGTGAGCGATGAAAGTGTTTCAGAAGTCGAGGTGAATAAACCTGTAACATCTGAAGATGCTAGCTTTTTAAGCAAATCAGATAAAAAACTAAGCCCTGCTTGGTTGAAGCCATTATTCTTAGGGGCTGGTTTAGGAATAGCGATCGCCTTTGGTGGTATGAGTGTATTAAGTCGTGTTCCATCCCGTCAACAAAGCGCGGTAGCGGATAAAAAAGTTAACCCAGCGATGACAGTTACTATCGCCAGAGTCGAAAATGGCCGTGTTGTCCGTACTCTAAAAACGACTGGGACTGTAGCAGCAGGCGATTTAATTCCGGTGTTACCGCAGACAAACGGCTTACAAATCAAAAGCATCCCCGAAGATGTAAAAGAAGGGGCTTTTGTCAAAAAAGACCAAGTGTTAGCGGTGTTGGATGGTTCCATATTGCAAAGCCAAATTAGCCAAGCCAGAGCAGATGTGGAATCAAAACAAGCCGATTTAGCAGCTAGACAGGCAGATTTGGCATCAAATAAAGCCATAGTCCAGCAAAAAAAAGCAGATTTAGCTCAAGCTAAGGCGAAGTTAGAAGAAGCAGCGAAGAATTATCAGCGCTATAAACAACTCGCTGATTCTGGGACGATTAGTAAGCAAGAACTCGATACTCGTTCCTACGCTGTGAAAACTGCCATAGAAGTTGTGAATCTATCCCAAGAAAATGTGCGTAGCGCCCAAGCTAATATCGGCAGCGCCCAAGCTATCATCAACAAAGCCAAAGCCGATATCAAAAACAGTGCTGCTAAGGTGCAAGAACTACAAACTCAGTTGGGACAAACTGTGGTGCGATCGCCGGTTGCTGGAGTAATTGCTGAGAAACTGGCCAGAGTCGGTGATGTGACTGGTGTACCGCCACAAACCCAAGTGGGAACCGTGATTGGTGGCACACAAAAGCTATTTTCGATTATCCGAGATGAAAAACTGGAACTTCAGGCGAAAGTACCCGAAATTCAACTAAATCAAGTGAAAATTGGTGCATCTGTGCAAATTACTTCAGATGTCGATCAGCGCGTGCGATCGCAAGGACGAGTCAGAGAGATCCAGCCACAGGTAAACGATCAAAGGCGAGAGGCTACAGTCAAAATTGATTTACCACCAACAACTTTACTTAAACCAGGGATGTTTGCTAGTGCTGCAATTACTACTAACTCTGGGATGAGGATGGTAGTACCACAAAAAGCAGTGCAATCTCAAGCAGACTCAAGTGTAATTGTATTTACCTTATCGAGTGGAGATATAGTCCGCAGCCAGAAAGTAGAGTTAGGAGATCCCGCTAATGAAGATAAAGTGGAAATCAAAAGTGGTTTACAGTTAGGCGATCGCGTTGTAGTTGATGGTGCAGGATATCTTAAAGATGGCGATAAGGTTCGAGTTGCAAAGTAAAAACGAGATGAGGGGTATGGGGGGATGAGGGACAAATGACAAATGACAAATGACAAACGACAAATCCAAAATCTAAAATTTTCCCATGTCTTTTAATATCTCAGCTTGGTCGATTAAGAAACCTGTTCCTACAATAGTATTATTTTTAATTTTGACGGTTGTGGGTTGGTTCTCCTTCATATCCTTGGGGATTGATACTAACCCAAATATTGATGTGCCAACAGTTACGATAAAAGTCAGCCAACCAGGTGCAGGCCCGGCCGAACTAGAATCCCAAGTGACGAAAAAAATTGAAGATGCCGTCGCCGGGTTGGGCAATATCGATTATATGATTTCCACCGTCAGCGATGGGAGTTCTAACACGACAATCAATTTTGTTTTGGGTACAGATAGCGATCGCGCCACCAATGATGTTCGGAATGCGATCGCTCAAATTCGCCAAGATTTACCCCAAGATATCAACGATCCAATTGTGGAACGTCTGGACTTTTCCGGCGGGCCGGTGATTACTTACGCAGTTAAATCAGATCGACGTTCTGTAGAAGAATTAAGCAATATTGTCGATCAAACTATTAGCCGCGCCTTATTGGGAGTTCGTGGTGTCGCCCAAATTCAGCGTGTGGGTGGAGTTGACCGAGAAATTCGGATTAATCTTAATCCAAATCGCTTACAATCTCTGGGTATCACCGCCACCCAGGTAAATGACCAAATCCGCACTTTGAACATTAACTTACCTGGGGGACGCGCCGAAGTCGGTGGTAGCGAACAAAGTATCCGCACTTTAGGGAGTGCAGCCAGTGTAGATATGTTGAAAACCTACGAAATCCTCTTACCACAAGGTGGTTCCGTACCCTTATCTACCCTGGGAACCGTAGAAGATAAATTTGGCGATGTGCGTCAAGCCGCCCGCTTGAATAATCAACCTGTGGTAGCTTTCCAAGTATTGCGTAGTACCGGCAGTGTTCTGGTGACAGTGGAACAAGGAGTGAAAGCAGCAGTTAAAGAACTGGAAAAAACCCTTCCCGCAGATGTCAAGCTGGATTTAATTTTTACTAGAGCGGATATTGTTCGCCAATCCTACCAAACCACCATTGATGAATTGATTCAAGCTTCGCTGCTGGCAGTGTTCGTTATTTTAGTATTTTTGCGGGACTGGCGAGCAACATTAATTACGGCTGTTGCCTTACCCTTGTCAATAATTCCTACCTTCGCAGTGCAGCAAGCCCTTGGTTACACCCTCAACAACATGACTTTGTTGGCATTAGCGCTGGCGGTGGGCAACTTGGTAGATGATGCCGTCGTAGAAATTGAAAACATGGAACGGCATATTGCTATGGGCAAGTCAGCTTGGGAAGCTGCTTTCGAGTCTTCTGATGAAGTAGGATTAGCCGTAATAGCAAGTTCAGCGACGATTATTGCGGTGTTTATGCCCGTTGCCTTTATGGGTGGAATTCCGGGGCAATTTTTCCAACCATTTGGTGTTACCGTTGCCGTTTCGACAATTTTTTCAACTCTGGTAGCGCGGATGGTTACACCGATGATGGGGGCGTATCTCTTAAAGGATAAGGAAGAGGGGAGCAAAGCCGGGAAAGTAATAAAATTCTTCAATTTCAAATTTACCCTTTTAGGTAGCGGCAACGGAAGTAAAAAATTCATCACTGAAAAGCGGCGGCGTTTTCAACCTTATAGATCACTCCTAGAGTGGGCGTTACGCCATAGATTGACAACAATGGCGATCGCATTAGCTTTTTTTGTTGCGAGTCTGACGCTGCTTCCCTTGATTCCCAAGGGTTTTGTTGATGATGGCGATTTTGGAATTTCTAACGTATCTATAGAATTAGCTCCAGGTTCGACATTAGAAGATGTTAATAAGGTAGTCACACAAGCCACTGACATCATCCGACAAAACCCAGTAGTTGAACGTGTACTAGCAACCGAAGAGATCAATTCTGCAACCCTTGCGATTAATCTCAAACCTAGAGAAGAACGAAATATTTCCCAAAAACAGTTTGAAGAACAAGTACGCCCTTCCTTTGAGCAAATACCAGGAGCTAGAATTAGTTTTCAAAGTCAGTCACCAGGTGACAGTAACAAAGGTTTATCAATTGTCCTTAGAAGTGAAAATCCCGAAGCGTTGACTCAAGGTGCTGATGCCTTAGAAAAACAGATGCGATCGCTAGCCGGATTAGTGGAAGTGTCTTCTACTGCGAGTTTAGTTAAACCAGAGATATTGGTAATTCCTAACCCGCAACGGGCGGCAGATTTGGGGGTGACAGTGGAAGCGATCGCTCGGACTGCTTCTCTTGCTACCATCGGCGACAATGAGGCCAACTTGGCAAAATTTAATTTAAGCGATCGGCAAATCCCCATTCGTGTGCAAATCGATCCGAAAGCGCGGGCTGACATCAACACAATCACAAATCTGCAAGTCCTCAGTCAAAGTGGTAGATTGATTCCCCTCGTCGCAGTTGCAGACATCCGCTTTGGGAGTGGCCCTGCTACAATTAACCGCTACGATCGCGCCCGTCAAGTTGCCGTAGAAGCCAATTTGCAAGGCATTTCTTTGGGACAGGCAGTAGAAACCATCAACAAACTACCTGCGATGCAAAACTTACCCCCAGGGGTAGTACAGCAACCTTCAGGTAGCGCCAAAATTATGCAAGATATTTTCGGGCGCTTTGGCGGTGCATTAGGATTGGCATTAATGTGTATCTATGCAATTCTGGTGCTGTTATATAACAACTTTCTGCATCCATTGTCGATTATGGCAGCCTTGCCCTTTTGTTTAGGCGGCGCATTGGTTGCGTTGATGCTTGCTCAAAAACCCTTGGGACTTTATGCCCTGATTGGTATCATCCTGCTGTTAGGGATTGTCACCAAAAACTCGATTCTGTTAGTTGACTATACAATCATCAACATGCAGGAAGGTAAAACTCAGCGTCAGGCACTTGTAGAATCGGGTGTGTCACGTCTGCGTCCGATTTTAATGACTTCTTTGGCAACGATCGCCGGGACTTTACCTTTAGCATTAGGAATTGGCGCCGGTTCTGAAGTTCGCCAACCAATGGGAATTGCGATTATGGGCGGTTTTACAACTTCTACCCTGTTGACACTGGTGGTAGTGCCAGTCATATTTAGCTACATTGACAACTTCCAAACTTGGATTAAGGATAGATTGCGCTATGGCTTTGGTAAAAAACCATCGCGCCAATAATTATTGTAGAGACGGCGATTTATCGCGTCTCTCACCTTAACCGAACCATATTGAAACCGCTTAAGCTGTAAACATTGCCAGCGCTTAAGGCTTTGTTGCGTTGAGGGACGAAACCCAACATTCGCTATTAAGACTAAAACTGCTAAGTAAGTGGGCGCAAATAATCATCACTGGCTCGTAGTTGCGCTAAAGCGCAAGAGGGCGCAACTACGAGCCAAATATAGAGATTTTACTTTTCGTTACATAGTTTGGTTTTATCTTGCCTATCTACTTAACTTCGCTGTGCAGAAGATTGTTTCTGTTTGGAAACGCTACGCTGAGGGTTTAAAAATGGGGGAATGGGACAGTCTAGCGTCATGGCGATCGCTCTTAATAAATCTGCTTCTGGCTGTGTAACTTTGTTATCCAAAAGTACAGTGTGGGCGCAGGCATCAACAATAGCTTGCTTCAGTTTGGGACTGGCAAGACGGAGGCGATCGATACTTTTCTTAAGCTGAGTGAAATTACAAGTAAGTGGTATTTCTGGTTTTTCTTGCTCTCCAGCTTTGGGAAGCCGAAAAACTCCAGAACGAAAAGCATAGGCGATGTCTTCGATGGATGCATCTGATTGGGAGTATCCGACACGGGCAATGACGGACAATACTAATAGACTATCTGGCCAAATCTCTTCTATGGATGTGAATTCTACCGTTGTCGCCGAGGTGGGATTTATAATAGGTTGGAGGCGATGCCACAGGATTAACTGCAACACAAAATGCCACAGTGATAAACTTCCGGTAGCTACAACTAAACCGTGGACGCATTTGCACAACCTTTGGCATTCTTTGGCAGAATTTTGGCGCAATACGGGTACTGCCAAATCCACAAGTGGCAAGCGAATTTTAGGATCTAACTGGCTAATTTCGCTGCTCAATTCCAGAGTTTTATCTACTAACTCAGCAGGCTGCACGTCGCGTAACCAAGCAATTTGACGTTGTTGGATCTCGATATTTTCAGTATCTAAGGCTAGGGCAAATGCGATTGCCATTGCACTTTCTTGCTCCCGCGCACCCAAACGCAGCGATTCCGGTAACTGCGATAATAGCGCTTGAGCATGGGCAAAATGCTCTGGTGTGACGCTTCCCACTTGGTTTACAATCTGTTCTGGAGTGAGGCCAGAACCACCAGCAAAGCCCATTGTTAGAGATTCCTGGGAGGGGGAACGCCCTTGATTGCGAGATGGCATTGCTGGTAAATTGCTGACGTTTAAACCCCCAACGCGGCGGATACGTTCTGCTAAGGGTGGGTGGGTAGAAAACATATTTTCCCAGAAAGAGGGGTTGAGGGCGTTACCAAAAAACATGTGGCTAGCGGCTTCTGCTCCAGGCGCAATCAAGCGTGAATCCATCTTTTGGAGTTTTTGGAAGACTCCGGTAAGTCCATTGGGGTTACGAGTGAACTGTACAGCCGAAGCATCGGCGAGAAATTCCCGTTGGCGAGAAACTGCGGCTTTAATTAAGCGTCCGCAGAGTAATCCGATACTGCCAATTGCCATCAGTGCTAAACCAAAAGCCCAGATAGGTAAACCCTTGTCTTCCTTTCCTAAACGGAAGCTACCACGAATGCGCCAGAGCAATTCCCCAGTTAAATAAATGAACAAAATCCCGTGCAACAATCCCACCAAACGCAAATTTAGCCGCATATCTCCATTGAGAATATGACTGAATTCGTGGCCGATGACTCCTTGTAGTTCATCCCGATTCAGATGTTCCAGAGTTCCACGGGTAACTCCAATTACAGCATCATTGGGCGAAAATCCAGCAGCAAAGGCATTAATGCTGGTTTCTCTTTCCAGAAGATAAACTTCTGGGACGCAAATACCAGAAGCGATCGCCATTTCCTCGACAATATTTAATAGTTGTCGCCCTTGTTCATCCGCCATATCTGCTATCAGGAGTCTTCCCCCCAACTCCTCGGCAATTACGCTTCCGCCTTCACGGAGATAGGCAATTTTATATAAGCTTCCAACTGCGATCGCAATTATTGTAATCCCAGCCACGTAAATAAATATCCCTGGATGCCACCAAACACGGGGAGCCATGCGAAACAGAAATAAAGTGGCAATATAAATCGCCATAATCATAACTGCGATCGACAGGGAAAATAAGCCGATTAATTGTTGCGTATTTTGGCGTGCGCGATCCTGATGTTCAAAGAAATTCATAGACACTTAAAAAGACACGCGTGGGACATTTCTAATTTCTGGAGTAGCTTCGGGGAGCAATTCTGCAACAGTAAAGTTAAAACTATTGGCTACAAGGTTGCTGGGGAAAGATTCGCTCTTGGTGTTGTAAAGTGTCACCCCGTCATTAAAAGCCTGACGGGCAAAAGCAATCCGGTTTTCAGTGGAAGATAATTCTTCCATAACCTGAGTCATGGTGCGATCGGCTTTCAATTCTGGATAAGATTCTGAAAGTACCATCAACCGACTTAATGCACCCGTCAGCGCTCCTTCAGCATTGCCCAACTGTTGCATTGCTTGCGGATCTCCGGGATTTTGTGCCGCCCCACTGCTAGCATTAATTGCAGAATTCCGAGCCGCAATAACTGCTTCTAGAGTTTCTCGCTCATGTTTCATGTACCCTTTGGCAGTTTCCACCAAGTTAGGAATTAAATCATAACGGCGCTGTAATTGAACATCGATTTGAGAGTAAGCATTTTTGTAACGATTGCGATACTTGACTAAATCGTTATAGCTATTAATGATAATTACAGCAATAATGGCAACTAAAGCAACAAAAAATATTAAAATCCCCATATTGTTAGATGATTTCCATCAGAGACTTACTTTATATCCAGCAAAATTTGTGTGGATATAAAGATGAGTTTACTTGTAGCAAGTTGGTTTCGTCGTCTGTAAAATTAGTTACGCAATTTTACTGGTGTAGGATTTTTTAAATAACCCCAGAGGCGCAGATAACGCAGAGAGAAATAATTTCCAACAATTCCAAATTAGACATCTCCGAAAAACAATGTAGAGACGTAGCACTGCTACGTCTCTACAAGGGTTCTGGGTAACGCATATTTAATTTCGGGAGATGTCTATTGTTTATGAATATCATCTCTTTTTTCTCTGTGTACTCTGCGTCTCTGTGGTTGATTAAAAATTGTAAGTAGGTAGGCGTAATTAAATATAAGATCAAACCTCACCCTCAATCCCTTTCCTTAATATTGTCGGGGTCAGCCGGAGGCAGGGTGAGGTTTTATATTTAATTTGACCCACTTACTTAGCCAGATAAATCACCCATGAATATGAAGAAATAGAGAATAACCACTGACAGCAAAAATAAAAAGGATAGCCGCAGGAAAAATGACTACATCCCTGACAATAAATAAAATCCAATCTTTTCTTAGTTCTTGTTTAAACTTGAGTTCTAGCAGTTTTCGCTCAAGTTCTATATCTTCTTGTGACTGCAATTTTTCATCGGCTTTGTTAACAATTATTTTTGATAAATCTGTTCTGTCTGTCATGCTATTTAGATACCAATAATTTCAGTTTCAAGATTTTGGTTATCATCTGCAATCCAGATATATTTGCCTTTTTGCTTGATCGGAGATGATTTACTAGTGCTAAAGCCCTGGAGAGGCATTGAAATTCTGACTGTTCAAGAATTTTTAGCAGAGAATTAGCGAAATAGCAAGCAGGTTACACGCCTGAGTAGGGTGCTAGGGCTAAAGTTTTCGTCAGATCGCCAAGGAGAAAGCGATCGCAGAGGTTTAAGATTTCTACCTCAGTCTGCATCTGTCGCATCAGCCGCAGGAAATGACCTTCAGCGTCAACATTCGGGGCAATGTAGTTGAGGAACATTTTCAGGTAGCCTACGCGCGATCGCACTGGCATAGTTGCTGAATAAGGGGTTTGCCATAAACGATCAATATAGTTGCGTACCTCTATTAAAGGAACGGGCGCGATCGGCTCAAAGCGCAAAGCTTGCCGAATTTGATTAAAAAGCCAAGGATTCCCGATCGCCCAGCGTCCCACCATCACACCCGCCGCGCCCGTTTCAGAAAGCACTTTAAGAGCAGTTGTCGCACAGTGGATATTGCCATTGGCAAGCACTGGACAATCAACCCGTTTCACCGCAGAGGCGATCAAATCATATTTCACTACCCCGTGGTACATATCTTTCACCGTGCGACCATGCAAACTCAACAAATCAATGCTGTGGCGATTGATTATATCTAAAATTTCGTAAAAGTTATCTGTATTTTCAAAGCCTACGCGCATCTTCACGGTTAAAGGGCGATCGTTGACAGCAGAACGCAGTTCTCCCAAAATCCGATCCACTTTTTCTGGATATAGCAGCAATCCACCCCCAACATTTTTGCGATAGATTCTAGGTGCTGGACAGCCCATGTTCAAGTCAACTCCAGCGATATTATAATTGCAGAGTTCCTTTGCTGTTCTTACTAAGTGTGGAATGCTTTCGCCAATCATTTGAGCAAAAACGGGGCGACCCGTGTCGTTTTCGGTGATTGCTGCCAGAATGTTACGATTGAGCCGTGAGGTATCGTTCACGCGAAAATACTCGGTGAAGAAGTAGTCAGGGCTGCCGTAGTGGGCAATGACCTTCATAAACCAGAGGTTTGTCACATCCTGCATGGGCGCAAGAGCCGTGAGGGGTAGGTTTGGATGCCGCGATTGGGGGAGCGATACCTGGGGCATAGAGATTTTAGCGATCGACAAAGCATCACTCTATCAAAAAAAAGCCATATTTAGTGCTTCTTTGCAAACAGGTTGCTTGGATGATTTGCACCATTATAAATAACTTTAACTCCTCAATTGAGTAAAAATTTTCGTATTATCTTATTATAAACTCCGAGGTGATGGCAGGGTGAGATCATCAGGGCGATCGCACGGTATTTCTGAAATCCTTGCTGGATAAGGATATTGACGAAAAAAATAGGCTAGATTAAAAATCCCCGATTTTTTTGAGAAGTCGAGGGTCTTATTCAACACTTATGCCGGACGACTGAAGTCGCTGCTATACAAATAAAACCTAAACCTGTGAAGGCAGATTTTAAAGCGTAATGGTTGATTTTATTCTTATGTTATGTATTATTAAAATTATGAAAAGAGTGAAAAAATAAAGTCAAGTCCATGACCTATTACACCACCTATTGTTTCACCTATGGTTTTACCTATTGAACCACCAAAGATGGAACCAAGGGAGCCACATATTTTTTCCAAAATGGGAACAACACTAAATAATTTAGTTTTAATATCTTCCCTTTGTTGGCTATTAAAATTAATATCTGACTCATTATCATTAGCATCATTTGGTTCGTAATTTTCTGAAGGATTTTTTTGAGTCTGTTTTTTTCTTTTTTTGCCTGTTTTCTTTATTCTTGTAACTGTTGCTAAAAAAAATGGTAAAGCACCTCTATCAGACATTCTTTTAAATATTTGTGTATAAAGTTCTTCCAACCATCTCTTCCCATCTGGGGTAGTTTGATTCTTATTATCTACTGCAATTGATGGAATAGTACTGGCTACTTCATCACCCGTATACTTTGCAATTGCATATTGAATGCGTTTTGTTCTCTCTTGTAAATCTATTAGATAATCATTTGCTCTATTTGCGCTTGTGAAAATAATAACAGAATGTTTCCATATCTCCGGCGTAAATGCCTCTGAAATAACTTCTATACCTCGCCTTTCATCAGGACTAACTCTCGTCTCATCAAGACGAGTTACAAAGCATAGTGAATCAATTTGTTTTACTTTGTTTCGTATAAGTTCTATATACTTTTGGTCATTACCCTTTTCTGGAATATCGTCACAAAGACCCGGAGTATCAACTATAGTGAATTTAATACCGTTAATTTCATGCTCGTAAGACTGAACTTCCATTGTGGTTGGATCGTAATCACCTGTAGTACAAATTGGTTCACCCATTAGTGAATTTATAGTGCTTGACTTACCGACTCCTGTACGACCAACCAAGAGAAAAACAAATGATTGATTACGAGATTTTTGTAGGGATTTAATTAGGGAAAATAAATCATCTATGAATGATGGATAAGTTTTATAATCTATCGAGGAAAACAAGTTTTTTAGATTATTTATTAAATTATTATCTTTTGTGATGTTCATGGTGTTTTTATATTTTATTTAGACTCAATAGACAATAAGAAAAATTCAAACAATCTATCTAATTAAAAGTTAACAAAACACCATGAATAATAAGAACCGCATATACACGCATTAAAATGCCAATCTATCGGCATCTATCTGCGTACACCTGCGGTTAAAAATTGAGATTTTCCTAATTATTAAATACTAATCTTAATGCACTAACGCGATCGCACGTTTCGTTAACGCTTCAGCAGTCAATCCATTAAACGCCATCAACTCACCAGCACTGGCTGTAGTTTCGCCACGTTTCCAAGCAAAGGTGTCGCGCTTGGCTGTACTCCGTAACAGAATCGGTTCTAACATCCCCGCAGCACCACCTGTAACAGCAATTAAGGCATCGCCATCAAATAATTCGGCAAATTTGGCATCATCTAAGAAACCGCCTTCAGGCTCAGAACAAGTATCCCATGCGGTATCATGGCTACGGTACAATTGCCGAGGATTGATGACAGAAATAATCTTGGCACCAATACCTTCAGTTTCTAAGAAAGCAGCAGCTTCAAATACTGGCATTAATGTTAAATCGCCAATCACAGCAAATACAACTTGTCTATCACCAGCAACTTCATGTAATAGCACTGCACCATCGCGCAACCCTTGACGAGTTTGTTCTAAAGTTGTGCGAATTGGTAACGGCGTTTTACTTGCTGTAATCACAATTCCCTTATTCTTAGTTTTCAACGCCCAATCATAACAAGCTTGAATACTATTAGCATCAGGCGGAAATAATGGGAAAACATTTCCATTTCTCATCAACGCAGCAAAATAAGCTTCAATCTCAGGACGTTGGTGAGTCCAACCGTTGCGCCCTTGCTCTAATGCGCCGGCTGTGAATAAAGTAATAGTTGAGGGAGTTTGACGGCGCAATTCTGCCATTGATTGAGTCACAGTTTGCCAAATTGGTAATCCGTTGATGGCAAAAGATTCGTAAGAACACCACAATGTTCTCGCACCCATTAACGCTAAACCGACAGCTAAACCGGCACAAGCATCTTCACTCAATGGTTCATAAACTTGTCCATTTGGTGCTTGATTATATAAGTCGTCGGTTGTAGGGTGGATAATCTTTAATGCTTGGTTGATGTTGGCAATTCCTGATGCTTCATTACCATCGGCGTTGGTGACAAGAAAATGCCGATCTTTATTTCCAACTATTCCTACTAATCGTCCCATTGCGGTTGTAGAAACTTTTGCTTCACTTCCAACTGCATATTCTTCTAAAGGTAATTCGCCTAAATCTGGTAATGGAAATTCAAATTCTGTTACCACAGTTTTTGCTGCTGGGCCACCACCGGCGCGTTCGGCATTTGTTCTGACTAATTGCCAAGCTTCCGCAGACAAAGCACGGGTTTGCAATGCACTAATAATATGCGGCGCATCCAGCGTATCTTTAGGATACAGGTTGTGAGATTTTGCCCCCCGCGCGTGGACTCCTGCACCTTTGAGTTGTTTAATAATGAAGACGGTAAGTTTACCACCCAGTGCAAAACGCGCTGCTTTATCCACACCCGAAAGGACTGCTTGAGTAAATGCTAGGCGTTTCTCAAAGGAAAAGGCAGTACTATCAACATAATCCCCTGGCTGGTTTTGATCATCGAAATCTTTGGCATCCACTAACACCACTTCATCAAAACCGTTACCTTGCCAATATGCTTGCATCTGTTCGTTGGTTTTTAAAGAAACCATGCTGTGATGTTCTTGGCTGTAACCATTCCACACCAATATCGGTAAAAAGTTGGTGACAGCCGGATAAGCTGTATGGAAATGCCCGATCGCACTTACAATATAAGGCTCACCCAATCCACCATCCCCAACTGTAAAGGGGAACAACTTATCTTTGTGTAACAGTGCAGCCGCCATTGCAAAGTGTTGCCCTTGTCCCAAAGGCCCCGCAGGTGCGAGAATACCAGGAATAAAACCAGAAAGGTGTCCTAAAAGTCCGTGCTTTTCTCGGAAGCGATCGCGCAATTGTTGAACTGTAAAAATTCCCATGTCCTCTAGCGATCGATCCAAGAACATGGCACTATAAAATCCGGGGGCGTGGTGTCCGACTTCGGTAATAATGTTCTTGTATCCCAGCATGACAAGAGATGCATAAGCTTCTGCTTGGCTGGCGAATCCGCCGGGATGCCCAGAAGCTTTACTAGCAGTAACTTGCAAAGTTAGGTAGCGGAGGGCATCAGCAGCAAGTAAAGTTTGATATACAGCTGCTTTGTCTGTGGGAGATGCGATCGCTATTTTGCCCGACTCTATAGCAGGTTTTGCACCATAAGTTTCAAAATCTGGCAAAGCTTCACCAAAATATTGAATTCCTTCAGAAAAATCGGGAAGCGCTGAAGATGCCTTTGGAGAAATTGCAGTCATGCTGAGTACCTTTTGACGATTAGGTGAAACTGTAGATGCTCGTTGAATTTAACAAAAATTTTACATCTTTGAGGTTGTAACAGTTTATTGCTTTTTCGCAACCTCAGTATAAGTAACTTCAATCAACAAAAATTTATCAGTTTCAGTGTTTGTTCCGAAACCTTGCAAATTTACCCAGTAGCGATGCTAACGCAATACGGTAAGTTTTAAGAATATTTGTCGGTTGGGTTAGAACATTCGTGTTACCCAACAAACCCCGCTTTTAGGCAAAACCTAGGCAGTATTAAGCTTTATGGGGGTATTTTAATATATTCCGACTCTCCTAAAAATAAGTTTTTAGACTGCTTATATACACCAATATAGGATATTTGGGTATTACCAAAAGACGTAATTTAATTGGATGTCCACCCAAAATATTTTTAGTAACTTTTTTTTGTAAATACTTCTAAAGATTCAAAAAAAATATTATTATCCTTGTAAAAATTAATATTAATGATTTGCCAATCCGATTAACTTAGTAATTGGCTCTATAAATTACTTAAAAAATTTAAAAATTATTGTTCTAATTCCTTGCTGTTTAAACGGGAGCATCCCAATGAGTGCTTAAATCTTTTCCCTCACCCCCAGCCCCTCTCCCATTTTTGGGAGAGGGGAGACATAATTCTAGTTCCTCGTCTCCCAAAAATGGGAGAGGGGAGACGTAATTCTAGTTCCTCGTCTCCCGTAATATGGGAGAAGGGGTTAGGGGATGAGGGCTATCAAGGTTTTTGCACCTGACGGGATGCTCCCGTTTAAACAGGGTTACAGAGGAGCAATTATTAACCAAAACTTATTAAATTCCTTGCACTTTCCTAAATCGTAACGGTATTGAATCAACAATGAAAAAACTTGATAATTTACGCACACCAGCGTTGCTACAAACTCTGCAATTAATTGCTCAACCTACAAAAACATTAGAAAATTATGCTGCTAAGTATGGTGACATTCTTACAATGCGGGTAATGGGTTTAAAGTCGCCACCGATAGTATTTTTTAGCCATCCCCAAGCAATTAGTGATTGTTTTGCCATCCCTCCACACAAATTAGATTTTAAGAAAGCAACCCATGTATTTAAACCTTTGTTTGGAGAGAATTCTATTGTATTTCAAGAAGCGCGATCGCACCAACAACAACGCCAATTATTACTCCCAGCATTTCATGGCGATAATTTAAAATATTATGGACAGGCAATTTGTCAAATAACTGAAGAAGCTACACAAAATTGGACATCAGGTACAGATATTTGTATACACAAGTTAATGTCAAATATCACTTTAGAAATTATCTTAAAAGTAGTATTTGGTATTACTCATGGTGGGCGTTACCAACAATTAAAAGAAAAATTGAGTTCTTTATTAGAAGACGTAACTAAACCTTGGTATTCTAGCCTATTTTTCTTTCCTTTGCTGCAACAAGATTTAGGTGCATGGAGTCCTTGGGGAATTTTCTTAAAAAGACGAGAGGAAATTGACAAACTCATCTATGCAGAAATTTCTGAAAGACGTTGGCAAAATGATGCTGCGCGTACAGATATTCTCAGTATGCTGATGTCAGCGGGTGACGTAAATGGAAAACAAATGACAGATGAGGAATTACGCGATCAACTAGTTTCATTATTGCTGTTGGGTTACGAAACTACATCTGGCGTATTAGCCTGGGTATTTTATTTAATTCACTCTCATCTGGAAGTGAAACATCGGCTAATGCAAGAACTAAACACCTTGGATGATCTGACAAACCCTGAAGCAATTACACAATTACCTTATCTCACCGCCGTCTGTCAAGAAACACTGCGAATTCATCCTATTGCTTTAATTTGCACACCACGAATGGTAAAAGATACTGTAGAAATTATCGGACAAAAATTTACCTCAGAAACAGTTTTAGTTCCCTGTATTTATTTAGCACATCGCCGAAGCGAGACTTACCCAGAACCAGAACAGTTTCGTCCAGAAAGATTCCTCAACCAAAAGTTTTCGCCTTATGAATATTTACCCTTTGGTGGGGGTTATCGCGGTTGCATCGGTGCGGCATTTTCCATGTATGAACTAAAATTAGTAACAGCCATAATATTATCCCATTTTGAACTAAGCCTTACTGATAAACGTCCAGTGCATCCAGTCCGTCGTGGTATTACAATTGTCCCTAGCGGCGGTGTAAAAATGGTTGTTACCAAAATAACAAAACTTAAAAGACGAACAAGAATTTCTACTTGATTACTCAATCCTCCAATTTGCATATACCGGAATGTAGATTCATTCTTAGTATCTAGCCTTTACAGTAAATAGTAAGAGGACATTTAGAAGATGATTAATTCATGCCTGATGAGCATCGGTTGGAAGAACAATTTATATCCCAGGAAGCTGAAAAAATAATATCTGAAAAGCTAGATGGTGCAGAGAAAATAGAAATAGATGTACAAACCGATCTGTTGAAAATAGTTCAGGGACAAGCCGATGGAGTTTCGGTTGCTGGACTTGGATTAGTAATCCAAGAAGATATTCGTGTACAGGAAATCAAACTGCAAACAGATAGTATTAACATCAATCCCTTCAGCGCTATTTTTGGTCAAATAGAACTCAATGAGCCAGTAAATGCCACTGCTCGGATTATACTCACAGAAGTAGATATGAACCGCGCTTTGGCATCAGACTTTGTTAGCAGCCAGATGCAAAGCTTTGATTTGGATGTAGATGGCACAATTGTGAGTTTTGAGGCACAAAAAATTGAAATATTTTTACCTGGCGATGGCAAAATAGAATGTAACGGAAGAGTACTGTTAAAGGAAAAGGGAAATACTCGGCTTTTGGCTTACACTGCGATCGCACGTCCACGCACTCATTCACAACCCGCGATGCTGGAGAGTTTTAACTGCACTGAGGGAGGGGGAATTTCTCTAGAAGTAGTTACAGCTTTAATGCACAAAGCCAAAGAATTGATGAATATACCGTATTTTAAATGGGAAGATATGGTGTTTCATATTAAAGATATAAAAGTAGAAACTGGTAGTTTAGTGCTTCTCGTAGAAACTAAAATCAAGCAAATACCATCATATTAACAATTAAAAATTAAAAATTAAAGACATTTCAGAGGGAGATTTAAACCTCACCTAAAACTGATGCTACATGTAGATATTGGGGTGTTGAATCCTTGAATTTAGCAGAACTTTTGTTACTGAAGGATGATGTAAAAGTAGTAAAATGTTTCTACTATTTAGAAACCTACTTATTTCTAAATTCCAACTATGCAAGAGTATGATGTTGTGCTAATCGGTGCTGGACACAATGGTTTAGTTTGTGCAGCTTATTTGCTGAAAGCTGGTTATAGCGTCCTGTTACTAGAAAAGCGTTCTGTTCCAGGTGGTGCAGCAACAACTGAAGAATGTTTACCACAAGAGGCTCCTGGATTTAAATTTAACTTGTGTGCTATTGACCATGAATTTATTCACTTGGGGCCAGTAGTTGAAGAATTAGAACTAGAAAAATACGGTTTGCATTATTTGGAATGCGATCCAGTTGTTTTCTGTCCTCATCCTGATGGAAAGTATTTCTTAGCACATAAATCGCTAGAAAAAACTTGTGCAGAAATCGCTCGTTATAGTGAACGTGATGCTAAGAAATACGCAGAATTTGTCGATTATTGGCAACGAGCGATCGGTGCAATGGTTCCTATGTTTAATGCACCGCCAAAGTCAATTATAGATATCGTTGGCAACTACGATATCAAAAAATTAAAAGATTTATTTTCGATGATTGGTTCCCCAAACAAAACGCTGGACTTTATTCGCACGATGTTAACCAGCGCTGAGGATTTACTTAACGAGTGGTTTGATGAGGAATTTCTAAAAGCGCCACTATCAAGATTAGCAGCAGAACTTGGTGCGCCGCCATCGCAAAAAACGCTTGCCATTGGTGCAATTATGATGGCGATGCGTCACAATCCGGGAATGGCCAGACCACGCGGTGGAACTGGCGCACTTGTGAAGGCTTTGGTGAATTTAGTCACAAGTAAAGGTGGCGTTATTCTGACAGATCAGCATGTTGAAAAAGTTTTAATTGATGATGGAAAAGCTGTTGGTGTACGAGTAGCTGGAAACACCGAATATCGCGCTAAATACGGCGTTATTTCTAATATTGATGCCAAGCGGTTATTTTTGCAAATGACTGATAAAAGCGATATCGATGGAGCCGATCCTAACTTATGGGAAAGATTAGAACGCCGCATCGTTAACAATAACGAAACTATCCTCAAGATAGACTTAGCTTTAGACGAACCACTGCGCTTTCCATACCACGCCCATAAAGACGAATATCTCGTTGGTTCTATCTTAATTGCTGATTCTGTGGCTCATGTAGAACAAGCTCATAGTAAATGTACCTTGGGGGAAATTCCTGATGCTGACCCATCAATGTATGTGGTGATGCCTAGTTATTTAGACCCCACATTAGCGCCACCAGGTAAGCACACTGTATGGATTGAGTTTTTTGCCCCTTATCAAATTGCTGGTGCAGAAGGCACTGGTTTAAAAGGTACTGGTTGGACAGATGAATTAAAAAACAAAGTTGCAGATAGAGTGATTGATAAATTGGCAGACTATGCACCAAATGTAAAGAATGCAACTATCGCCCGTCGTGTAGAAAGTCCAGCAGAACTAGGAGAAAGATTAGGTGCATATAAAGGGAATTATTACCATGTTGACATGACTTTAGATCAGATGGTATTTTTCCGTCCTTTACCAGAAATAGCCAACTACAAAACGCCAATTGAGAATCTATTTTTAACTGGTGCAGGAACTCATCCAGGTGGTTCGATTTCGGGAATGCCGGGACGCAATTGTGCGCGTGTGTTTTTGCAAGCAAAGCATCCCATTAGCCAAACTTTGAAGGATGCGCGGGATTCAATTAAGTCAACTGTCGAGTCAGTCTTTGGCATTAATTAGGTTTTATGTAAAGAGGCAAAGCTACGAAGTCAGGCTTTGCTTATTTGCGTTTTGACATCAGTTATGTAGCAATTCTACTTGATTTGCTTTCCACCAAGAAGCTTAGATCCCCGACTTGTTGAAGAAGTCGGGGATCTTTTTGTTCATAACTCCTGCACGGATTGCTATAACAACATAAAATTATCGTTTTTTAGCTCAAATTGATCCTAAATAATTGCTTTGTGTGTATTTAACATGATAATGTAATATACGCTTGATTCTAATAAGCATCTGTGGGTTGTCAAAAAAGCTCTTTCTGAAAAAATTAAGTAAATTAATGGCTGAAAACTAGTGTATTTTGATAATACTGAGAAAACAAACAAATTTTAAGATCATTTTATAATTTTTGTAGGTACAGCATGGTTTTTCGGCGCTGCTTGGTTACATCTGGCTTGATAGCTTTCTTCGCATTTGGCTGTAGTGGTGGGGCAAACTCATCAACAGAAAATACTACAAAAATTGTGCAAGAAAGTAATGTAACCCAGCTTTTCATAAAAGCGAAGGCTACCCAGAAAACAGAATATTTCTTTCATCAGGGTAATAATTTATTAGATAGACAACATTACGACGATGCAATAAAAGCATACAACAAAGCGATCGCCATCAAAATTGAGAGTCCTGAAGCTTGGATTAACCGTGGGATAGCCTTAACATCGTTGCAACGTTACCAAGATGCGATCGCATCTTACGACAAAGCGATCGCTATCCAACCCGACAAATATGAAGCCTGGTATAATCGTGGTATAGCCTTAACATCGTTGCAACGCTACCAAGACGCGATCGGATCTTACGACAAAGCGATCGCTATCCAACCCGACAAATATCAAGCCTTAATTAACCGAGGCATTGCTCTAACAAAACTACACCGCTACCAAGATGCGATCGCGTCTTATAATAGAGCGATCGGCATCAAGCCGGATTTGCACCAAGCATATTACAACAAAGCTTGCTCTTATGCCTTACAAAGCAATCTCGAATTAGCAATTGAGAATTTAGATAAAGCAATCGAACTTGTTCCTGATAAATACAAGAAATTAGCAAAAACTGACCCAGACTTTAGCAAAGTACGTAGTGCAAAACAGTTTCAAGAATTACTACAATAGTATTTTGTAACCATTACTGAGTGTAGAATAAAAGCTTGTTATAACAAAGATTTTTTTCTTGAGCGGTTTACAATTAGACATGAAAAAATTGTTAATCACCGGAGCAAGTGGTTTTTTAGGATGGCATCTTTGCCAGCTTGCAAAACAAGAATGGGAGATTTATGGCACTTATTTATGCCATCCTTTAGAGATTCCTGAAATCAAAACGTTAAAAGCAAACTTAACAAATTTTCAGGAATTGAAACGTATCTTTAGTGATATAAAACCAACAGCAGTTATTCATACTGCGGCACATTCGCAACCAAATTTTTGTCAAACTCACCCTGAAGAATCGCACACAATTAACGTCACAGCATCCTGCGATATTGCTGGACTTTGCGCGGATAATTCTATTCCTTGTGCTTTTACCTCAACCGACTTAGTTTTTGATGGTTTAAATGCTCCCTATCGAGAAACAGACGCCGTGTGTCCTGTCAATCTTTACGGTGAGCAGAAAGTCATGGCAGAAGCAGGTATGCTAGAAAGATATCCTATGACAGCAGTGTGTCGGATGCCGTTAATGTTTGGTGCAGAAACACCCACAGCGAAAAGCTTTATTCAGCCATTTATTCAAACTTTACAAGCAGAAAAAGAACTAAGTTTATTTATAGATGAATTTCGCACCCCAGTAAGTGGAATAACCGCGGCTAAAGGACTTTTATTAGCATTAGAAAAAGTTAACGGCATCATTCACTTAGGTGGAAAAGAGCGGATTTCGCGTTATGATTTTGGGCAGATATTAGTTGAGGTATTTAAACTTCCCGCCAGTGGTCTTAAGTCCTGCCGACAGCAAGATGTGAAAATGGCAGCACCTAGACCAGCAGATGTTTCTTTGGATAGTTCCAAAGCTTTTGCATTGGGGTATCAGCCGTTATCTGTAAAGGAAGAATTAGAGGATGTTTGTTTGTAAAGTCTTAATTCATACTAGCCCTGGCGACTAGAAGTCGCGGCTATACAGACAAAACCCACCTCCGTGGGTTTGAAACCCTTGATTTTCTCTTACTCCACGGGGGTAGACGTTGCTTGTGTAGTAGCGAATTTTATTCACCCAATACTTTTCAAACATCCTCTTAGGGACTTCCAAATAAAAAAATACCCAAAAAACTGAGGAAAAAACTCTCTCCTCCTCATTCCTCTGTGTTCTCTGTGCCTAATAAGGTTCGTTTCATTTGGGTAATTTATTTCTTGGAAGTCGCTTATATCGTGTCCGGCTAAAGACTTATCATTTAGAGCGAAGTTCTTGCAGTTCTTGCAGTTCTTGCTGGGGGAAAGAGGCTTTTCCGATTTTTGCACAGATGCGGTAATTATAAGTGATTAACCGGACAAGTCTATTATAGAAGTTAGGAGTTTTAACTCCTAACTCCTAACTCCTCACTTGATTTTAATAAGCATCCATTGGCAGACAAGAACAAACAAAATTCCTATCACCAAAGGCTGCATCAATTCGACCGACAGCCGGCCAGAATTTATACTCACGAGTCCAAGGTGCAGGGTAGGCAGCTTGTTCACGAGAATAGGGATGATGCCATTCTCCAGTAATCAGACTTTCGGCAGTGTGGGGTGCGTTCTTCAAAACATTATCTTGAACATCCAGCTTACCTGATTCAATTTCGGCAATTTCTTGGCGAATAGAAATCAACGCATCACAGAAACGATCTAACTCTTGTTTAGATTCACTTTCTGTAGGTTCCACCATGATTGTACCCCCTACAGGCCAGGAGACAGTCGGCGCGTGGAAACCGTAGTCAATCAGACGCTTGGCAACATCATCGATTTCGATCGCAGCTGATTTTTTGAGCGATCGCAAATCTAAAATACATTCATGGGCAACTAGACCATTTTTCCCCTGATACAAAACCGGATAGTACGATTCCAGTCTCTTAGCGATGTAGTTAGCATTGAGAATCGCCACCTTAGTTGCTTCGGTTAAACCATCTGCACCCATCATGGCGATGTACATCCAAGAAATCACCAAGATACTAGCACTACCCCAAGGCGCAGCCGCCACAGCACCAATACGTTGGGAATTAGAGATTTCTTCCCCATTCCCCACAACAGGGTGTCCGGGCAAAAATGGCACAAGATGAGAGGCAACCCCAATCGGCCCCATACCAGGGCCACCGCCACCATGAGGAATACAGAAGGTTTTATGCAAGTTTAAATGGCAGACATCCGCGCCAATATCTCCAGGACGGCAAATTCCCACTTGGGCGTTCATATTTGCCCCATCCATGTAAACTTGTCCGCCGTGACTGTGGACAACAGCGCAGATTTCCTGAATTGGCTCCTCAAAAACACCATGAGTTGAGGGATATGTCACCATTAAGGCAGCTAATTCATTGCTGTGTTTTTCTGCCTTACTCTTCAAGTCATCAACGTCAATATTACCTTGTGAGTCACAGGCAACAGCCACCACCTTCATGCCGCACATCACCGCACTGGCTGGATTTGTCCCATGTGCCGACGTGGGAATCAAACAGACGTTGCGGTGTTTTTGTCCACGGCTTTCGTGATATTGGCGAATCACTAAAAGTCCCGCATATTCGCCCTGAGAACCAGCGTTTGGTTGTAGAGAAATTCCCGCAAAACCAGTAATTTCAGCTAACCATGCCTCAAGTTGCTTAAATAGCATTTGATAACCGTGAGTTTGCGACGCAGGTGCAAACGGGTGAATCTTGCCAAATTCCTCCCAAGTTACCGGAATCATCTCAGCAGTCGCATTCAACTTCATTGTGCAAGAACCCAAAGGAATCATCGATGTTGTTAGCGATAAATCCTTGCTTTCCAGCTTGTGCAGATAGCGCAATAACTCAGTTTCTGAATGATAGCGGTTAAAAACTGGATGGGTGAGATATGTACTTGTACGAGAGAGAGATAGATGGGGAAGAGAGGGAGAAGTTAATTCTTCTAGGGTAAAAGGTAAATCATCTGTACCAGCGAAAATCTGCCAGAGGTCGATTAAATCTTCTGGTGTAGTTGTTTCATTCAGTGAGATACCAACAGCAGTGGCATCAAAAACCCGCAGGTTAATTTGAAGTTGTTCGCTAACTGCCAGAATATCTTTTAAATCGCGTCTTCCCAGTTCTACGCGCAGTGTATCAAAGAAATCTTTGGAACTGATAGTGTAACCCAAACGCTTCAGTCCTTCCGCCAATAGCACTGTTAAAGAGTGGATATTTTCGGCAATTTGCTTCAGTCCAGCAGGACCATGATAGACGGCGTACATACTCGCCATTACCGCTAATAACACCTGTGCAGTACAAATATTACTAGTAGCTTTTTCACGGCGGATGTGCTGTTCACGGGTTTGCAAGGCAAGACGTAATGCAGGCTTACCTTGAGCATCTTTTGATACACCCACAATTCGCCCTGGAACCAGCCGCTTATACTCTTCCTTCGTAGCAAAGTATGCCGCATGAGGTCCCCCAAACCCCAACGGAATAGCAAAGCGCTGGGTGCTACCCACAGCAATATCAGCCCCAAATTCCCCAGGAGGGGTCAGCAAAGTTAAACTTAAAGGATCTGCTGCTACCGTCACCAATGCACCCTTAGCATGGGCTTTTTCTATAAAAGCGCGGTAGTCGTAAATGCTGCCATCACTAGCGGGGTATTGCAGAACAGCCCCAAAAATTGGTTGATCAAAATCAAATGTTTGATGATCGCCAACAATAATCTTAATCCCTAATGGTTTAGCGCGTGTTTGCAACACGTCGATAGTTTGGGGATGACAATCACCAGAGACAAAATAGGCATTTGCCTGATTTTTACAAACACCATAGCTTAGGCTCATCGCTTCAGCTGCGGCTGTGGCTTCATCAAGCAACGAAGCATTGGCAATTTCCAAACCTGTTAAGTCGATAATTAGGGTTTGAAAATTTAGCAGCGCTTCTAATCGCCCTTGGGCAATTTCTGGCTGATAAGGAGTGTAGGCAGTATACCAACCGGGGTTTTCTAGGATGTTGCGTCCAATCACAGGTGGGGTAATACTGTCGTAATATCCCATACCGATGTATGAACGGAAAACCTGATTTTTGGCAGCAACTTTTTTTAATGATGTTAGTGCTGCATACTCACTTTCGGCTTCTGGTAACTTTAACGGTTGCTTCAGCCGAATTGCCTGTGGGATTGTTTGGTTGATTAGGGCATCCAAACTGGAAAACCCCAAAACCTTAAGCATTTGCTGGATATCGTCGGAGTTAGGGCCAATGTGTCTTGGCACAAAACTACTTAGCTTTTGACTTGTTTGACTTTTTTCATCCAGCACTTGCTGCTCATTAGACTTGAGAATAGGGGCGTTCAATACCACAAATTACTCTCCAGACGGTACTATTTCATATTTTGCAATAAATACTCATGATAAATAGGTGTAACTTTTCACTTTATCTAAATTTCATGACTTATAGCGCAATACGGTTCGGTTAAGATACCCCAACCTATCTTACACCCTTAAAAAGTCAGTAGCATAAGGGACTTCCAACAAATAAATTACCCAATCTTGTGGGGTATTTTTTTATTTGGAAGTCCCTCAAGGTTATAAACCCCCCTTTTTAAGGGGGGAACAGGAATCTAAATGCGAACCGCTATATATTTAGTGTTAGTTAATACAAGGGTTGGGCTATGGATGCTGAAGAGTTGTTGCAACGTTATGCTGCTGGGGAGAGGCGCTTCATTGAGATAGACCTCAGTGGTATTGATTTGAGCGGAGCTAATTTGCCAAAAATTGATCTGTGCAGATGTAATCTCCGAAATTATTAATCTTTCTAGGGCAAATTTGCTTGGTGGGAGCCTCATGGGTTCCGATTTGAGTGGAGCTAATTTGGGCAGAAGCAATTTGGAAAGTGTTGCTATGCAAGGAACTAATTTGAAAAACGCTACTCTGCTGGGTGCTATAACTATCGAAACTGAGTTTGCTGGAGCCTTCTTCCACAATACCACTACTGAGGAAGGGGATATTGTTGACGGACTTGAGTACTTCGACTGAAACCTTTGATGCTTGATTAAGCGGCAACTCAGCCAACAAGTTTGCCGCTTGATTAGTAGAGTTAAAATCTTCGTCATCATCAATGTCATTTGATGAATCAAATAAATTCACTGGCAAAGTTAGCCTTATTTGATTTCCAATCCTATTTTGTGTTGCTTCTGACAATGTAGACAAAAAGTTTAATCCAGTTAGTTCTTCTAAATGGCGAATAGGAATTGTCCATTTTGTCCAATCTTTCCAATCGTTAATACTATTAACTGATCATAAGTAATCATTATCGATACTATGTCTTCTGTTAAAAAGTATCGTAGCCTACAAAGTATTTAGCGATCGCTCTTTCGGGAAAAACTTTTTGGTTTACTGTTTAGGTAGAGTTGGTGATAAAACAGAGGGGGTAGATAAGGGACAAAGTTTTATATCATCCCCCTCATCCCCCTCATCCCCACTCCCTACTCCCTACTCGCCTTCTACTTGGGCGCGATACTCGTCTGCTGTCAAGGCATCCTCTACTTCATCAGGGTCATTGACGCGCACTTTCAAAAACCACCCTTCCCCGTAGGGGTCTTCTGACACGTCTTCAGGAGAATTAATTAAGGCTTCATTGCGTTCTATAACTGTTCCTGTAACTGGTGAATTCAGTTCTTCAACGGCTTTGACTGATTCAATTGTGCCAAAGTTTTCTCCCCTAGTAAGAGCGTCGCCAACTTCTGGCAGTTCTAAAAAGACGATATCGCCCAATTCATGTACAGCAAATTCAGTAATACCTATGGTGGCAATTTCACCATCTATTCGCACATATTCATGAGAATCCAGGTATCTGAAATCTTGAGGATATTCAAAAGACATATCACTTCCTCTCCCTTATCAAAAAAATTATTGTCCCAACAGTCATCAAAGCCATATTTGGTAATGAACCTTACTGTAGATTGACTAACTCACAACACATTATTCCTCAAAAACCTCGACGCTTATCAGTTAGCGACACGATTTTTTGACCGATAAAAGGGACGTTTCACTACAACTGCTGGGTAAGCTTTGCCGCGAATTTCGACTTCTAGCTGTTGACCGATGGTTGCTAATTGGGTAGGAACGTAAGCTAAAGCAACGGGATAACCAAGTGTAGGCGACAGAGTGCCACTAGAAACTTCTCCCACAACTTTACCAGCTGATAACACTTGATAGCCGTGACGGGCAATGTTGCGTCCTTGAGTTTGTAAACCCACCAATCGCCGCTGCACTCCAACAACTTTTTGCTGTGCTAAAATTTCCCGACCAATAAATTCGCCTTTGGTATCTAAATGAACTAGCCAAGCCAAACCTGCTTCTAAGGGTGTAGTGGTGTCATCGATATCTTGTCCGTAAAGTGCCATCGCCGCTTCTAGCCGCAGAGTGTCTCTGGCACCAAGTCCACAGGGAATAACACCAGCATTCTGGAGACTTAGCCACAATTCTACCCCCACATCCGGGTCTACCATCACCTCAAAGCCATCTTCTCCGGTGTAACCTGTGCGGGCTAAGAAGGCAGGTTTCCCTAGTAGGGTTGCTTCTAAATGTCCAAAGGCTTTGATTGGTTGTAAGTCGAATTCCACTAAGGGCTGGAGATATTTAATCGCTTTTGGTCCTTGCACGGCGATTAAGGCTTTTTCTGGTGAAAGGTCTTGGAATTGCACTTTATCCAAGTCAAGGTGTTGCAATAGCCATGCTTTATCTTTAGCAGAGGTTGAGGCATTGACGATGATAAATGCCTTTTGTATACCAATGGTGTCTTCACCTTGGTAATAAACAATGATATCGTCAATAATTCCGGCTTGGGGATTTAACAATACGGTGTATTGTGCTTGACCAGCTTGCAATCGACTCAAGTCTGAAGGCACTAGAGGCTGGAGTTGGGAAATGAGGTTTTTACCTTGAAGGGTAAATTTGCCCATGTGGGAAATATCAAACATTCCGGCTGTATTTCTTACAGCTTCGTGTTCGCGGCTAATGCCACTAAATTGTACAGGCATTTCCCAACCGCCAAAGCTGGTAAAGCGTGCTTTAAGTTTTACACCCACTTGATATAAAGGGGTTCGCGCCAGAGATTGGGCGTTGTTTTCTTGATTAGCCACAGGTAATTTTGCGATCGCACCTCAACATCTATAATCCTACGAGATGCTTTCTGGTTTTTGAGTCTTATGTATTGAATTTAGTCATTAGTCATTAGTCATTGGTCAATAATCAATAGTTCTTCTTCCCCTGCCTCCCCTGCCTCCCCTGCTCCCTCATCCCCCTCATCCCCCCACTCTTTTATCCCCTTCTGTAAGCTTTAATAGTTAATGGTGTAAGTGTTGAGATTTATTAAGAAGAGATTATGAAATATTGGCGACTGTTAGCTAGCTTTGTCTTCGCGATGGTTCTTTTTTGGTTTCCCCTATCGGCGCAAGCTGCAAGTTCTTCCAGTATTACCCGTTCTATGGGTAATGATGAACTCAAGGGCAAGGATTACTCTGGTCAAAGTTTAGTTGGCACTGAGTTTACTAATCTCAAACTAGAGAATGCTAATTTTAGCAATGCGGACTTACGTGGTGGCGTGTTTAACGGCACCCTGTTGGAGGGAGTAAATCTGCATGGTGCTGATTTTAGTGAAGGCATAGCCTATCTAACAAGGTTTAAGGATGCTGATTTAAGTGATGCTGTGTTGACCGATGCAATGATGCTACGTTCTACTTTTGATGATGTAAATGTCACAGGTACTGATTTTACGAATGCAATTTTAGATGGGATACAAGTTAAAAAGCTTTGTGTTAAGGCAAATGGTGTGAATTCTAAAACTGGTGTAAATACACGCAAGTCTTTAGGATGTAAGTAGAAGTGCGAATCGTTGGCTAGAAACCAATCCTATCAAGGATAAGGGGGATTAGCCGCAAGGGATACAGAACCTTGACAACTGAATGACCATGTAGGTGAGAGTTATTATCCTAGAACCCTCAAATCCTACCCCGTATGTGCAACGCTGAAAGCATCACCCCCAGGTTTGAGACTAGCCATCAAAGCCTGAAGCGGGGTGAAAAGAAAGGTGTTATTACTGACAGCCTAAGTTGGTAAGCACCGAGCAAAGTACCTATGAATAAAGCCTCGGCTTGAAGATGCGTTTGAATCGTCGTCAACATTAACCAGCGAAATAAGGCTTAATGCGTTGGAGCCAAAAGGCACAGGATAAGCAGTTGGCATGTTTCTACCTGACCAACAAGCACTTCCAATAAACCCGGCGAAAAGCATCACTTCTATTGGTACATAGTATGGTCATTCGGAACGAGATAACCTCTCGTATGCTCTCAGGTGGTCGAATACCTGAGTAGGTGCTAACCGTATGCAGCGAGTAGGAAAGATTTAGTCAGAAGCGAATGTCTGGGGTAATTCCCAGAATATGCAGACAGACTTACGGTGATTTGGAAGATGAAGTCTCAAGTAGTGAGTACAAATGTCTAATACACAGTCTCAACAACTGATGGTGGAATGGCACTCTATTAACTGGCGTAAGTTAGAACGTAGTGTGTATAAGCTCCAAAAGAGAATTTATCAAGCCTCTGCCCGTGGTGATGTGAAAGCATATCGCAGACTCCAAAAGACGCTGATGAAGTCATGGTCAGCAAGAGCTTTAGCGGTTCGTATCATTGAGGAGCGGAATGAAGGGAAACTTTCACGTTCCGTTTTGAAGACCAACGGGGTTGGCGACAGCCTCGTTGAGTTTAATTCTATCCCCCTCTCTTGGCTGGGGGAGAGAGGGATAGATTTTAATGAATTACGAATTACGAATTATGAATTAGGCGCAGCGATCGCTAGTGATATGCTTCTCTTAAAAAGCTGGCATAATTTGCCCGAATTGTCATAGTAGTAGGATGACTTACACCTAAAGTTTGTTCACAAATTTTCAAAGCTTGCTCAAATAAGGGTTTGGCTTTTTTGTAGCGTCTTGTATTACGGTAGAGTGCTGCGAGATTGTTCAGACTAATGGCGACATCAGGATGATTATCTCCCAGCAGGTGTTTACTCATTTCTAAAGCTTGTTGATACAAGGGTTCAGCTTTGGTGTAGCGTTCTGTAGATTCGTAGAGTTGTGCTAAATTATTCAGGCTAGTGGCGACATCTTGATGGTTTTCTCCCAGCAACCGTTTTCTGAGTTCTAAAGCTTTTTTAAGCAAGGGTTCAGCTTTGCTGTAGCGTCCTGTATAACAGTACAATGCTGCTAAATTGTTCAAGGTAGTGGCCACATGGGGATGTTCTTCTCCCACTAGGCGTTTCCACAGTTTCAAAGCTTGCTGATACAAAGGTTCGGCTTCGCTATAGCGTCCTATAGATTCATAGAGTAATGCTAAATAGCTCAAGGTAGTGGCGACATCAATATGTTCTTCTCCCAGCAGCCGTTTTCTCAGTTTTAAAGCTTGTTGATACAGAGGTTCGGCTTCGCTGTAACGTCCTGTAGAATCGTAAAGTTGTGCTAAATTATTCAGGCTAGTGGCGACATCTTGATGGTTGTCTCCCAGCAGGTGTTTTCTCTGTTTTAAAGCTTGCTGATACAAAGGTTCAGCTTCGCTGTAACGTCCTGTAGATTTGTAAAATCCTGCTAAATTGTTCAAACTAGCAGCGACATCACTATGTTCTAAACCAAGATGATTTTGAGTCACTTCTACACATTGTTGTAACCAATATTCTGCTTGCTGATAAAGTCCTTGGCCTTGATAAAACCACGCTAATTTGGTAAACAGAGTGATTATATTTTCATCGCCCACATACTGGAATAGTTGGGTTGCAACTTCTGTAATGTGCGGGATATGTGGAGTCAGGTTAAAAATATCTTCAGGGTTAGGCTGTTGCGGAATTAGCTTTGCTACTTCTAACATCATCGCTGCAAAGTTAGTTTTTGCTTCATCCGCCTTATTTGACTGATTCAACTTCATTTGGAAAAGTTGGCGAATTAGGGGATTTAGACAATAAATTCCTTTACTTTTCTGTTGTAGCAAATGCAATTCTAGTAAATTGGCTATGGCAGAAAGCCATTCTTGTTTTTTGTTATCTTCTCTCGCCTCAAGAGATAAGGGAATGTCAGCTAAGGCACACAAACTTAGCAAACAGCCAAAGCTTTGTGCATTTTCATCCAACTGTTCCCAACTTAATTCAAAAGCTTCAGCTACACCGTATTCATAAGGCATCAATGAGTTAGCATTGACTACTGCTTCATGTTCCACTCGTTTCTTTTCTAGCCGCTTCAGTAGTGTTTCCAGAGACAAATCTGGCATTTTATCCAGATATCGCCCTACTAACTCTAACGCTAAAGGCGAATATCCCAAAAATTTACAAATTCTTCTGGCAACCCAAGGTTCTTGTTGCAGTCGTTCCCGAACCACCAGCGTTTTTAATAATTTCATCGCCGCCAATGGTTTGAGGACATCCAATTCGCTATTATATTTCGCCCTCAAGTAAGCTTGTAACTTTTCTAGTTTGTCCCGATTGTTAGAAATAACTAACTCAAGATAACTCTGAGCGAACTTGTTATATATCTCACCCATCCACTTTCTGAAAGCAACAACATCAACGTTTAATTCGTTGATAAGTTTAGCTTCACTTTTACCTAAAATTTCATTATTAAAATACTTTAAAAAAGCTGCTGTTTGCTCTAGAGATAAGCTATGAGTAGCAGCTTCTTTGGCTAGAAAATTAGCCCATTGCATAAACAGCTTGTGATATTTATTTTTAATTCTACTTTGTCTCCATTTGGAAATCTCCTCCTTTGGGGTAAAAATACCATTTGCATAGAAAGATTGAAACGCAGTGCTTACGGTTTGACATCGCCACTTGAGCCTTTGAACCTCAGATTTCGAGTTTTGTACTCAAAATGGCTATGCCTACGCACGTTGTTAATTAGCATGAGAATCGAACCGCAGAGGCGCAGAGGACACGGAGGAAGAGATTTTAGGCGTGATGGCGGAGTTTGGTGTTGATTTATGCAAGGTGTAGCAATCAGTTCTGTTATTTCCAAACACTGCTGTGATGCCTCATAAAAATAATCTAATTGCAGATTTAACTCAGCAAGAAAGCTCTCGCCAAGTCATCAAAGTTGAGAGCTTTCTTTATTCTTATGTGCATTGATCGCTTTTTGGCACAGATCGCCAGAGTAAGCTTTTATTCCACAGGTACTTAGACGTTAATAAACTCTATCATCCCATACTGTATTTTACTCAAACAGGAACCGCTATATGTTCGTGTCTATCTCAAAAATTTAATCTTTTAGAGTTCAAGAATGTTTACAAAAGTATGGACTCCTTAATATAATGCAATTAAAAGCGAGAAGGCAAATTAATTGTCAGAAGTGATGAATGCTATTCAATTTCCCTGGCTAACAGCCATAATCCTCTTACCATTGGTGGCTGCCTTAGCCATCCCTCTAATCCCAGATAAAGAAGGTAGAACTGTGCGGTGGTATGGTCTGGGAGTTGCTTTTGCCGACTTTGCACTGATAATTTATGCCTTTTGGTATAAGTACGACTTCCAAAGTTCAAGACTCCAATTTGTTGAAAACTATCCTTGGATACCGCAGTTAGGTTTGCATTGGGCGGTAGGGGTTGATGGTTTATCGATGCCCTTGCTGCTTCTAACAGGCTTAATAAATACCCTCGCAATATTCGCGGCTTGGAAAGTTACCACCAAGCCGCGATTATTTTATGGTTTGATGTTAGCGATGTACAGCGCCCAGCTTGGCGTATTTGTCGCCCAAGATTTGCTGTTGTTCTTCCTAACCGACTTTCCGCACTTCATCGTGTAATATGCGTAGATTTCCCATAGGTGGAAAAAAATGGTTAAATCAACAACATAAATCGCCAATGGTATTCAATATTAATACTTAATAATTTGAACATTATTAGGAATTTTTATTGAAAAGATAGATAATACATTTTGAAGTGCGGAATGTGGGTTCCTAATGTGGGAAATCGAGTTAGTGCCGGTTTACCTGTTGATTTCCATCTGGGGAGGACAAAACCGCCGTTATGCGGCTACCAAGTTCATTATTTACACCGCCGCCGCATCAATATTTATCTTGATAGCCGGTTTCGCCCTTGTCTTCTCTGGAGATACCGTCAGCTTCGACATGGCGACTCTGGGAATGAAAGAATACCCCAAAACCTTGGAATTGTTGGTTTATGCAGGTTTCTTAATTGCCTTCGGGGTGAAGTTGCCGATTTTCCCTTTTCACACTTGGCTACCTGATGCTCACGGTGAAGCATCAGCACCGGGTTCGATGATTTTGGCTGGTGTGTTGTTAAAAATGGGTGGTTATGCTCTCATCCGCTTTAATGTGGAAATGTTGCCTAATGCTCATGTGACTTTTGCGCCAGTGTTAGCAATTTTAGGTGTAGTGAACATTGTCTACGGTGCTTGCTGTGCCTTCGCCCAAACCAATCTCAAACGCCGCTTGGCTTACTCTTCAATTGCTCACATGGGGTTTGTGCTGATTGGGATTGCTTCTTACACAGAACTGGGTATTAGCGGTGCAGTGCTACAGATGGTTTCTCACGGCTTGATTGCTGCTAGCTTGTTCTTCCTCTCTGGCGTGACTTACGATCGCACCCACACCTTGATGATGGATAAAATGGGGGGTATGGCGAAGGTAATGCCCAAAACCTTTGCTCTGTTTACTATTGGTTCAATGGCTTCTCTAGCCTTACCCGGAATGAGTGGTTTTGTTGGTGAGTTGATGGTGTTTCTCGGTATCGCCACCAGTGATGTTTACAGTTCCAGCTTCAAAATTGTAGTTGTGTTGCTGTCAGCCGTTGGCGTGATTTTGACACCGATTTATTTACTCTCCATGCTGCGTCAAGTGTTCTATGGTGAACAAAGTCAAGAGTTACACTTGGATGCTGGAATATCTGATGTCAAACCCCGCGAAATATTTATTACCGCTTGTTTGTTGCTGCCAATCATCGGTATCGGTTTCTATCCCAAATTGGCAACGCAGACTTATGATGTGAAGGCAGTAGAATTAACCGCCCATGCTCGTGAAGTTCTACCAGTTGTTGCTCATCAGCAACCGTCAAGTCTGTACTCGCGTGTTTTCTCTGCACCAACATTAGCTAATTCTCAAGTTGAAAGTTCGATTAATATTTCTGAGTAAATTAACTTCCCATTATAGGGTGCTGCAAGTAAATTATAAATATGAGGGGAATGAAGGGGTGGTTATGAAACCACCCCGAAACTTTTGTATTATTGAATCTATTTAGCATACAGCCACCAACTAAACAAACGGCTGACTCTGGGCATGACAACGTAGGTCAAAAGTACAACCATAATAATGGTAACGATCAGCGAAACAATCAAAGGTGGGAAACCGCGAAGTACAGGGACTAAAAACGTACTCAAAATATTAATCAACACAAATACAGCTGCCCAAGTCAGTAATGCTGTTTTATAGCGCGGTGGAGTCTTCAGTGGTTTACCGGGAAGAGAAAACCAAGCTTCTAATCCACTGATTTGTTGAACATGAGGGTCAGATTCAACCAAAGATTGGGCTTGAGTTAGCCAGGATTCGCGATCGCGCGATGTCATCCACGCCTTCAAATTTTCGTAATTGTCAAACCGGAAGATGATCACATATTCAGTTCGCACCCCAAGTTGCGGACGAATCACATTTGTTCCCAAATGTCCTATATAGGTTCTGGAAACACTAGTAATATCTTTTAACCAAATCTCGTAAGCGCTTTCACATCCTGGTTTGACAAGTTGTGTAATGACCATAGTTACAAATTGATCGTCCTGTTCCATCTCTAATCAATTTTGGATTTTAGATTTTAGATTTTGGATTGATCCTATGAATAAATTCAGGGCTTGAGGATTTTCGATTTTGGATTTGTTTGAGGTAGCTTGCTTGTTGCAAAGCGAGTATAAATTTGTTTGCTCTCAAACGAATTTAAATTTTGGATTTGGAATTTTTAATTCCATTATCCAAAATTTCAAATTGCATTATTCTCAAGCCAAAGGATATCCAGCTTTACCAACCTCAAATCTAACAACATTGGCAGGAACCACCCCTGTGGGCGGAGGTAAAAACATTCCTCCATTATTCACAACGTAAATTGCTGTGCGATCGCCTTTCCCTTGACCAAAAGCCACTGCTGTGCTACCAATTACACCTGACTCGGCTTGAGCAATAATGGTTGTACTGCGATCGGGCGCAATTCGGATCACACTGTTGTAAATGTGCGTTGCTCCATAAAGATTCCCTTCCACATCAAAGGCAAAGTCATCAATATTGGTCTGCTCAACAAAAATCTCCGGCTCACCTGGTTTATCAGTGGTATCAACGGGAATCCGCAACAGCAACATTTTTTCTGTATTGGAAACGTACAAGAAATCACCAAAACGCTTCAAGCCATTTGCTGCTGGGGTAACGCTCTCCGAACTGCTACGAGCAAGCATTGGATGTTCTAGCCAAATTGATCCCCGGCGTTGAGCGATATCAATCAGCCAAATTGCACCACGATAAGAATCTGCCGTCAGATACTGAGTGTCAGACAGTTGAGTGATACCATTAAGAAATATAGCATCTGGCAGTGTCAGCAACGTTTCCACCGTGCCATCGTTGGCAACTAGAGAAACCACAGGTATAGAATCAGCATTCCAGCCTGTTGCCACTAGATTGCCGTTGGGAGTAAAAGCAAGACCACTTACCTTACCTTCAACACTGGCATGAATTTGCTGATTGCCATCTGGGGTAATGCGAACAATCTTGCCGACTTCGTGATTGGTTACAAAGATTGTGCCATCTGGTGCGTAGGTGTAGCCCGCCGCAGCGATCGCTAGATTTTCTAAAAAAGTATTGACCGGGAACGAGGTAAGAATTTTAGCAGGTGCTAATTCGATTTGCGTATCTGCGTAAATAGGTGGATAAACCTGCATCAGGGTTTGTAACTCTGAGCGAAGCGATCGCCTTCAGCAAGAGTGGCTGCTTGTTGGCGATGTCTACGACGGGCTATGCCTACGAGCAGTTCGCTCAACCGAGCATCCTGTTCTGGTTCTATTTGCAGTTCGGTCAGCACCAGGACTTGTTCATCAGAAAGGATAGAGACAGGCTGAAGGTTGGTAATGTCTCCACTAACGGGCGGAATTGAAAGTTGAATGGTATCTACTAAAATGCTGGCAACATCACGATTTGCCAACCGTACAAAGCGTTCTGCACGTTGGTAAATATCGTCTGGGTAATGATGATTTGGGTACTCATAGCTCCTGTAAATACTCTCTCTATTTTCACTTGTAATTATTAATTAAATTATGTGTATTAGGGGAACAAAAACTGAAGAGCGTAATTTTAACTTTATTGGATATTTGTAGCGATCACAGACTAATTGGGCAAACTAACTTAGTAAGCAACCTTTATATCACTAGATGGAAAGAAAAAATTATGAAGTTAAATCTAAACTATAAAGATATGTCAGTTTTATCCTATATTCATCGGAGAGAACTGCCATCAGTGCCTGGTATTTATTACGTGGGTAATTATAATTGCCCAGTTATGTATATCGGTCTTTCACGCAATTTGAAAAAACGCCACATTAATCATCATCGTCAGATACAGTTTGAGAGTATCGATAATCCCGTTATACGCTACCAGATTTTACCAAAGAATTTATTAGCTAAAATCTCAAACTTAGAAGCCGCTCTAATTAGGTTAGAGAAGCAATCCATAGACTACTATAGGCCACCTCTCAATTACACACGCTTACCAAATCAACCGATATTTAGAACATCACATGGCCCGATTTATATTCAAATCCATAAAGTTAGAGAAGAAGGCTACTGTTTACATTTTGATAGTCAAGATGAGGACGAATTGGCAATAAACACAAGTAAATTATCTTTACTTACTAGAGCTATCGAAGAACAGCGACCCATATTTTTGATAGCATCTGGGTATTACGAAAATTATGAGATGGCAAATTATCCCAATTTATCTAAACTTACTTCCTACAGCAATGATAGGATTTATCTTCTTGTAAGTCGTTTCGTACCTTATGAAAAAGAGCAGTCTGACTGCCCTGATTACAATTATGTTGTTTATGGGGCAACATCTAAAGTATTTATTAACCCTTATATCATACTCAATAACAGACCAGGATTTGATGAATTTAGAGGAAGCTATTTAAAACTAGGATTTACTAATTGTGAACGCTCCCCCTTTGTCAAGGAATTGTTGCGTTTAGGCGAATTCAATTTACTCTAACCTATATATTTGTGTTTCCCTGATGATATAAAGCATTAAAATAAGGACTGAGAAATAAATCTCAGTCCCGATAAAAAAGCGGGCTAACCGCTTTTTATATGGTTAACCCGTGCAGCTTTGGGAACGCGCAGAGAAATTGTTATTGCAATACCAACTTCACGTTAGCGTTTTGCAGACCGCGTTGTTTTACTTCAGCCAAAGTTTTGTTAACGGCATACTTTTGGTTGATTGAGTTGATCAACTCGGTTTGGTTGTGCTTCTTAGCAACTCCCCACAAGTCAGCGATTAGGTCAAAAGAACCATCGCTGTTGCGAGACCAGCCGAGGTCATATTCGCCATCCAACATAGCAACGATGTCAGAACGGACACGCTGACCGTTATAACCACGGACATCAGCTTCAGTCTTTACGCTGATACCTAGGTCGCGCAAGGAAGCCTTGAGGATTTCGGCATCGGTGATTTTGGTACGCAGGGTGCTAAAGTGAGACATTTGGGTTTCCTCCAATGATGAAGATTGAGAAAAACGACAACGGTTTGTTTTGAGCGAAGCCGCGCTTAACAGGATGCGGCTTTTTTTATAACTGCTAGCATTGGGAGCTAGCCTTTCCCCCTGGGATGGCAGAGGAAAGCTTTTAAAACTCCATTCGCTGATATTCAGCTACGGAGGATGCTGCGGGGCGGGCGCGCTGTCTGGCCCAATCTCTCAGAGCCGTTACTTGTTCTTGCATCGTTCGAGACAGCGGCAATGTTGCCTTCAGTGCAGCAATGATATCTAGTTGGGTGAACTCCCGATCTTGGGCAAAAGCTTCATACATTGCCGCAACGATCGCTTGCTCAACTTCTGCCCCAGAAAAGCCGTCAGACATCTTGGCTAGTTGCTCAAGATCAAATCGTGATATGTCTTCGCGGCGCTTGGTCAGATGAATATTAAAAATGTGTTGCCGTTCTTCCGGTGTTGGCAGATCGACAAAGAAAATCTCATCAAAGCGTCCTTTCCTCAAGAATTCCCCAGGTAAGCGTTCTACTCTGTTGGCAGTTGCCATGACGAACACTGGTGATTTCTTATCTTGCATCCATGTGAGGAAAGAGCCGAATATTCTACTTGAAGTCCCCCCATCGGAATCAGAAGAACCTCCACTACCAGCAAAGGATTTATCTAATTCATCGATAAACAAAATCGCTGGGGAAATAGATTCTGCTGTTTTCAGGGCATTCCGCAGATTTGCTTCACTTCGTCCCACCATTGAGCCGTCGTAAACTCGCCCCATATCCAACCGCAACAGTGGTAAACCCCACAGCCGGGAAGTAGTTTTGGCTATTAATGACTTACCACAACCGGGAACTCCGAGAATTAACATCCCCTTTGGTTGAGGCAAACCATACTCTCTCGCTCTTTCTGTGAAAGCGTTAGAGCGTTGTTTGAGCCATCTTTTTAACTCTTCTAAGCCACCTACTGCATCAATGGTTTCATCTTCTTCCATGTATTCTAAGATGCCATTGCGCCGAATTAGTTGCTTTTTCTCAGATAAAACGATATCTACTTCATCTTCCGTCAAACGCCCTGTAGTTACCTGCGCCTTTCGGTAGACTTTCTCGGCTTCATCTTTAGTTAGACCCAAAGCGGCTCTGAGAAGTTTTTCTCTAGCCTCTGTTGTCAACCGCCGTCCACGATTTTGATCTACATGCTGAGTTAGTACTTTATTCAACTCTGCCATATCTGGCAATGTAAAGTCAATAACTACAACTTCTTTTTCCAACTCTATCGGTACTTGTTGCATTGGTGACATCAAAATGATGTTCTTTTGCGTACCTTTAAAGCTAGCGATCGCATCTCGTAACGATCTGTTGGTTGCAGGCGCATCAATAAAGGGGTGTAAATCTTTAAGAATAAATATACTTGGTTCTTTCTGCCGAATTATCCACTCAATCGCCGCCTCTGGAGACACGGTATTATGTTGGGTGACATTCCGGGGTTGACCATACTCAACAATGCCGTGTGTTACTGTCCAAACAAATACTCGACGTTGCGGCTTTAACAACTGGGCGATTGTGGAAACTGCTTGCTCGGCCCGCTCTTCCTCGGAGGTCACAAGGTAGATTAAAGGGTATTGAGCTTGAATTAGGATATTGAGCTCTTCTTTCATACTTCGACCTACTTGAGACCTTATAGAGACAGTAGAGACATTGCTTCTGGTAAAGACAACCGAATTATGAATTATTTATTCATGATTCTTATTTATCTAGCAAGGAACTAACTCTTCCTCACCTTTGGGATGCGTTTCATCTTCATCCATTATGGAAAGATGTGGTTGAGCAACTACTCCTGGTTGATTGCCTAAAGCAACTAGTTCCCCATCACGTAATACTAGTGAGCTATCACAAGCTGGGCATGAATAAACTCTATGAGTCCGCCCATAAGAAGAATCTTCTAACTCGTCAACCAATTCTGAATTAGACAAGTAAAAAACCAGCGCCCGTTCCGCAAGTTCTGACATTGGTTCGGAATCTACTGCTGAACGAATCTTCAATTTTCTGTGCAACTCTGGCGATAAATACAAAGTGACCTTTTGCTTAGTTTGCGTTTGCATATAACTCTTTAACGGTCTTACCCGGGTATGTATATTAACTTATCGGTTCTTCTATTGGTTGTCAAGACAGTAAAACGTTTTGACGCCAATATTGTTACATTTGTTTACATTTTAGCTTGAAATGCTGTTTATTGAGTGATAAATAGCTGATTACAAACCTAGTAGAATTAATCAGGACTTAGGCAGTCAAAATCTGAAACCTTAATGGAAATTAGCGATCGCTAATTTAATGATTACCTGAGTTGGCTGATTTTTTAACTATTTGGAGCGTAATTGGAGCGTAAGCGGATTAAAGTTGAACACCTTGCCGGTTGTAAACAACTGATATCCACAAGAGATGCCAGCGAATGACACCAGCATAGAGAAAAGCGACACAGAGCCGATTACCACACCACTGGCGATGAATAGAGCAATTCCGATGCCAATCAACACCCATCCCAGTTTCCGATTATCGCGCCCACCCCAATTTAGAGCTACTACACCTCCCATACACAGCAAAATTCCAGGTGTGCTGCGTAAGTAAACGCTTACATAAATGCTTGTACTTAAAAATGTAATCCCTGCTAGGATTAGCCCTAAACGAATAATCTTACTGGCATCTTACTGACAAAGATTACTTGTTCTTCTTCTTTACCGATGCTGGGCGCTGTAATTTTTTTTGGCGCGGAGTTTGCTGTAGGATTTTTTGTGGTAGATGCAGCAGCAGTCTGCACCCTAAACATGAAAGTTATTTTGTCTCCCTGGCCAAGGGAAATTCTATCTCCTGGATGCAGTGGAAAAAAAACTTGAGGTTGAAGTCTCGCACCGTTAATGTATGTGCCATTAGAACTGCCCAAATCGGTGATATGGTATTCATCGCCATTTATCCAAATTTGCGCGTGGATGCGAGATGCCACATCCGAATCTGGTAAGCCAGAAATATCAATATCTGGTGATTTTTGGTCATTTGGCTTACCGATGCAAATTACAGAAAGATTCGCTGGAAATTGTAAAGATGTGTTGGTTTGGAAGTGAAAAAGCTCTAAAGTTAGCTCGGCTGTCTGAGATGCACTGTGCATAAATTGTGTGATAAAGCACTCTTTATAAGTTTCTCTACTGACAACTCAAAAGAGAATGGTAAATATCCTGAATATTATTGAATTTTTAATGAGCGCTCTTTTGGTGCAGTTTACTCAGCAGTTTACGGATTCGGGAATAGCTAGTAAATTGGCGAAGGTATTGATCTGAGTTTCTGGTACTTCTATAAAATCAGTGACTTTGGCAAAATGTGTAATGTAAATGGCTACTGCTAATAAAACCTGTATTTTGGGGCGAAGAATGTATCGGTTTGCCGCCACCCTTAGCGGAGTCATTGCCCTGTTAATAATTTTGTGGGGTTGTATTGCAAATGATTTTAACGCCAAAGCGATCGCCTGGAAAACTTATAGCAACTCCCGTTATGGCTTTGAATTTCCATATCCGAGTAACTGGACTTCTTTAGCAGCCCCAGAAAATGATGATGGAATTGCGTTTATTTCACGACAGGATAACTCCGTGGAAATTCGGGGGTGGGCAAGTCAGCAGCTACCGAATAATGGAGAGTCGGTGAAAAAGATAAAATCCAACTTTCAGACTTACCAAGGAGTATCTGGGGTGCTGGTTGTAGAAGTTTCTCAACAAGTTGGTTCGATGACACTGACACTAACTCAGAGTCAAGTGAAATACTGTTTGCGGGGACGAAGCAAAAGCCAAGATTTTCAAAGTTACTATCGTTTCTTTTATTACATTGCCCAGCAGTATCGCATTCCGAAACCTTGAAAAATGGGCATTGGGCATTAGTTATTAATTCTTCTGGTCCTGCTCCCTAATCTCCCCACTCCCCACTCCCCCCAAAATCCACATCTCTCCCAGAATGATGATTGAGAGGGTACACAAACCTGATAGATTTAGCTATCAGCGAGTAAAAACTGGTGAAGATGAAAGTCCTGGTTATTGGTGGTGACGGATATTGCGGTTGGGCAACTGCTCTTTACCTTTCCAGTCGAGGTTATGAAGTTGGAATTTTAGATAGTTTGGTGCGGCGGCACTGGGATACTGAACTAGGTGTTGAAACTCTCACTCCGATCGCACTAATTCAACAACGTCTCCAGCGCTGGCAAGATTTGACGGGTAAATCTATCGATTTGTTCATCGGCGATATTACTAATTACGAGTTTCTCCATAAAACATTACAGCAATTTCAGCCAAATGCTCTGGTGCATTTTGGTGAACAGCGTTCGGCCCCATTTTCCATGATTGACCGAGAACATGCAGTTCTCACCCAGGTTAATAATGTAGTTGGGACGTTGAACTTGCTGTACGCCATGCGGGAAGATTTCCCCGACTGTCATTTGGTGAAGCTGGGGACGATGGGTGAATACGGTACACCCAACATTGATATAGAGGAAGGGTATATCACCATTGAACACAATGGCCGCAAGGATACCCTACCTTATCCCAAGCAGCCCGGTTCGATGTACCATTTAAGCAAAGTCCATGATAGTCATAACATCCACTTTGCTTGCCGGATTTGGGGATTGCGGGCAACTGATTTAAATCAGGGTGTAGTTTATGGTGTCTTAACCGAAGAAACGGGGATGGACGAACTATTGATTAATCGCCTGGATTATGATGGTGTGTTTGGTACTGCACTGAACCGCTTTTGTATTCAAGCAGCGATCGCACACCCTTTAACCGTTTATGGTAAAGGTGGACAAACTCGCGGATTTTTGGATATTCGGGATACAGTCAGATGTGTAGAATTAGCGATCGCTAACCCTGCCGAGGCTGGTGAATTCCGCGTATTTAACCAATTTACCGAACAATTCAGCGTCGGCGAATTGGCATTAATGGTAAAAAATGCTGGTAACGCTATGGGATTGAAGGTAGAAATCAATCACTTAGATAATCCCCGAGTCGAGAAAGAAGAACATTACTTCAACGCTAAAAACACTAAATTGCTCGATTTAGGTTTACAGCCTCACTTACTTTCTGATTCTCTACTCGATTCTCTGTTAAACTTTGCCATTAAGTATCAGAAACGAGTCGATCATAAGCAAATTCTGCCCAAAGTGTCTTGGCACAGAAATTAGGATAAACTCTGCGTGCGGCTGATAACAGAACCTTATTTAACTCAAGTCAGTAACTGTCCAAAAAATGGTCGTCATATTTTAGCACAATATGACGACCATTCAATTGTTGTTTACGCTGCATATCGTCCCGCTATTGGTCACTTCGCCGCCACCTACGGTTATTTTGGTGGTGAGTTCAGTTTTGAGCGTATGAGTTGGATAAAACCTAACTTCCTTTGGATGATGTATCGTTCTCGATGGGGTACACAAAATGGGCAAGAGGTAGTCTTAGCTATTTGGATTAAGCGTTCGGCAATTGAAGAAATTTTAGCGGCGGCGGTTCATTCCAGCTACGTTCCAGAACTTTATCCCGATAAAAGTGCATGGCAAAAAGCACTCAAGCGCTCACAAGTTCGCTTGCAATGGGACCTGGACCATCACCCATCGGGGACAAAATTAGAAAGACGCGCTATTCAGTTAGGGTTACGTGGTGAAGTACTAGCTGCTTACGCCAAAGATTGGATTGTGTGTGAACATTGAGAATATCTCGGACTTTGTACAGAAACAGCGCCAAAACATTAAATCTGACTGTGCAGAGTTGATTACACCACAGGAGAGAGTCTATTCTGTGTTTGATACTGAAACGCAAGCAAAGCTGAGATTATCTGCCTGGACTGAATAGTTTTTTATGAGAATTGCCCTATTTACCGAAACCTTTTTACCCAAGGTTGACGGCATTGTAACGCGCCTGCGCCATACCGTTGACCATTTACAGCGCAGTGGTAATCAAGTGCTGGTAATTGCCCCTGACGGAGGCATCACAGAACACAAAGGCGCTAAAGTTTACGGCGTTACTGGCTTTCCTCTGCCATTGTATCCAGAATTGAAAATGGCACTTCCCCGCCCCGCCATTGGTTACGCTTTAGAAGAGTTCAAGCCAGATATTATCCATGTTGTGAATCCAGCCGTTTTAGGTTTATCTGGCATATTTTATAGCAAAATCCTCAAAATCCCCTTAGTAGCGTCTTATCACACGCATTTACCCCAATATCTCCAACATTACGGCTTGGGGATGCTGGAAGGTTTTCTTTGGGAACTGCTCAAAGGCGCTCATAATCAAGCTGCTTTAAATCTGTGTACCTCAACAGCAATGGTGGAAGAACTGACAGCACATGGTATTGAACGTGTAGATTTATGGCAGCGTGGGGTGGATACGGAATTATTTCACCCAGATTTAGCTAGTGTAGAGATGCGATCGCGCCTATCAAAAAATCATCCAGAAAGTCCATTACTACTTTACGTGGGGCGGCTTTCTGCTGAAAAAGAAATTGAGCGCATCAAACCAATTTTAGAAGCAATCCCCGAAGCGCGGTTAGCATTGGTTGGGGATGGCCCCCACCGTGAAGCATTGCAAAAACACTTTGCTGGTACAAACACTTATTTTGTTGGGTATCTCATGGGGCAAGAATTAGGTTCTGCTTTTGCGAGTGCTGATGCCTTTATCTTTCCTTCGCGTACAGAAACACTAGGTTTAGTACTACTAGAAGCAATGGCAGCTGGTTGTCCGGTAGTAGCAGCCCGTTCTGGGGGGATTCCCGATATTGTCACAGATGGAGTAAATGGATATCTTTTTGAGCCAACAGCAGATGTTGAAGGAGCATTAGCTGCTACTGTTCGCCTCTTAGAACAAAAACAACAACGAGACATCATCCGTCAAAATGCTCGCCAGGAAGCAGAAAGTTGGGGTTGGCCATCAGCCACTAAACAGCTACAAGATTACTATCAAAAGGTGATATTCTCTGAAAAATTGGCAAACTCAAGTAGTAGAAAGTAGAGAATAGGGACTGGGGGGGCAGGGGAGGCAGGGGGAGCAGGGCAAGAAGAACTATTATTGACCCATGCCCTATACCCCATGCCCAAAATCTAAAATCTAAAATCTAAAATTCCTATGACCGAAACAGACTCATGATACAGAGCAAGTAAATTTATTTATGGAGAAGAAAAAAAATGGATGTAGTGATACACTGCGCGTTTGCCTTTGGCGTCTCGTAGAGAGAAATACGGCGTCCGTTAACTTGCCCCTAAATTTATGTATGGGGATTATTAATTTTGAATTTTGAATTCGGAGCAAAGCGACGTGACACTCCCCAATTCTGGTAGCGTCTTGGCTACATTAACTGAATTGACTCAAGTTAATCGTACTCACGCCCTATTGCGTCGTGTTAAAGACTTATCTGTTAATGAATTTGTTTGTTTACTCGACTTCATAACTGCTGAGTTTCAGCAATTTCTTAGAGCTATTGAACTAATCAATAATGAAGCTCTAGAAACTATGTTGGAGAAGGTTTTAGAAGCTATCACACTCAAAATTGGTCAAATCCTGCAAGCAGAACACACTGCTATTTTTTTAGTTGACTATGACAAAGGTCAATTGTGGTCAAAAGTTCCTCAAGATAATTCCCAAAAATTCTTAGAAATTCGGACTCCCATTAAAGTGGGTATCCCCGGTCATGTTGCCAGTACAGGTGAATATTTAAATATATCTGAAACTTCTACTCATCCCTTATTTAGCCCAGAACTTGAAAAACAAATGGGCTACAAAATGCATAATATTTTATGTATGCCTGTTATCAGTAGCAAAAACCAAACTGTAGCAGTAGTGCAACTGGCTAATAAAACCGGGAATGTTCCGTTTAATTCTGATGATGAAGAACGGTTTCGAGACTTCGCCGCTTCTATTGGTATTATTCTAGAAAGCTGCCAATCTTTTTATGTAGCCGCTCGTAATCAAAGAGGCGCAACTGCTTTGTTACGGGCAACTCAGACACTGGGGCAAAGTTTAGATTTAGAAGCAACTTTGCAAATAGTCATGGAGCAAGCTCGAATTTTAATGCAAGCAGACCGCAGTACACTGTTTTTATATCGTAAAGAGATGAACCAACTCTGGACGAAAGTTGCTGCGGCAGCAGATGGCACAAACTTGATAGAAATCCGCATTCCTGCGAACCGTGGCATTGCTGGCTATGTGGCCTCTACTGGTGAAGCCTTAAATATTTCTGATGCTTATAAAGACCCCCGATTTGACCCGACTACAGATAGAAAAACTGGGTATGTAACTCGCAATATCCTGTGTATGCCAGTATTTAATTCGGCAAATGAATTAATTGGCGTTACACAATTAATTAATAAACAACAAAGCAGTTTTACCGCTTCTGATGAAGAATTTATGCGAGCTTTTAATATTCAGGCAGGAGTTGCCTTAGAAAATGCTCGTCTGTTTGAAAATGTGCTGTTAGAAAAACAGTATCAAAAAGATATTTTACAAAGTCTATCAGATGCGGTGATTTCTACAGATATGGCAGGACGCATTGTCACGATTAATGATGCGGCGCTGGTGTTGCTGGGCTGTCCTATAAAAGATGCTAATAGTAAGAACAACAAGTTTTTGTGGGAACAAAATTTGATTGGTCGCCTAGTTTGGGAAGTTGTGCCGATTGAAAATCTCCAAATGCGGCTAGAAGATAGTTTAAAAACTGGAGCTAAACATTATGTGCCAGAGCAAAGTTTGATAGTGGGAATTTATCAAGTTAATAGTGAGGAGTTAGGAGTTAAAAGTGAGACTCAAGAATCAAAATTCGGGACTCAGGATTCAATTTTAGCAGTCCGCGATCGCACTAACCCCGATATTTTCATTCCCTGGAATCTACCCCTGACTTCCCAATCTGAGTTTCTCAGCGCTAATCAGGTGCAAAAATTAGAACGCAGCACAAATCTAACTGTTAATCCCCTAACTAACCCCGAAGGCGGTGTCCGGGGTGGTTTGGTGGTGTTAGAAGATATCAGCCAGGAAAAACGAATGAAAACTACCATGTCCCGCTACCTAACTCCCCATGTCGCCGAGCAAGTTATGGCTTTGGGGGAAGATGCTTTAATGGTGGGTGAGCGTAAGGAAGTAACTATCTTGTTTTCTGATATCCGAGGCTACACAACGCTTACAGAAAATCTTGGTGCAGCTGAGGTGGTATTGCTGCTCAATCAGTATTTTGAAACGATGGTAGAGGCGGTTTTTAACCACGAAGGCACTCTCGATAAGTTTATTGGTGATGCCTTAATGGCGGTATTTGGTGCGCCGCTACCACTTACAGAAAATCATGCTTGGAGGGCTGTGCAGTCAGCATTAGATATGCGACACCGGTTAGAGGAATTTAACCATCGGCGAATTATCCAGGCGCAGCCACAAATTCATATTGGCATTGGGATTAGTTCTGGGGATGTGGTTTCGGGTAATATTGGTTCTCGTAAACGCATGGATTACACCGTAATTGGAGATGGCGTAAATTTGAGTTCGCGTTTGGAAGCGGTAACGAAGGATTATGGTTGTGATATAATTTTAAGCGAATTTACTTATCAACTTTGCAGCGATCGCATTTGGGTGCGCCAGTTAGATAAAATTCGAGTCAAAGGGAAACACCAAGCAGTTAATATCTACGAGTTAATTGGCGATCGCACCACTCCCTTAGATGCCAACACTCAAGAATTTTTATCTCACTATCATACCGGACGCTCGGCTTATTTATCGCGCAACTTCTCCCAAGCGATCGCCTATTTTGAAGCCGCCAAATGCATCCAACCCCAAGACCAAGCTGTTGATATCCACCTAGAACGTGCGCGTACTTACCAACAAACCCCGCCCCCACAATCCTGGGATGGTATCTGGACAATGGTTACTAAATAGTAATTTGTCATTTGTCATTTGTCATTCTTCCCCTGCCTCCCCTGCCTCCCCTGCCTCCTCATCCCCCTCACCCCCCTTCACCCTCCAACCTCCCCCTGCTCATCCTGAAACGGATCTTCGCCAATTCTTAGCTCTTTTTTTGAGCGTTTCAACTGTTTCCATAGATCCTTGATTTGTTCGTAAGCTTGACCTGGAGGCAGTTTTCCACCTGTTTCTAAGTTGCAAATGTAGCTTACTCGTTGGGCAAATTCTTGTAGATTTGCATTAAAAACCAAGTTTTCTGGCTTTACCTGACCGTAGTAACGGCCGCGGGGGTAAAGAAAGTCATCCTTGTTCACTATTTTGTTCTCCAATTTATTCAACTCCCCTTGTGTTTGAATCTCTAAAGCTGAATCATTAGCTACCCCGATCTTTATTGTCCTCAGAGTGCGGAAACTCGAAGCATCAAACTTTTTTTCCAATTATTAATGATGCAATAAGCGGGAATTGGTTGATTTAGATTTAGAGAGTAGAAAATAAACCTTGAAATACTTTTACAGTAAAAGTTACAAAAAAAGTTTCTGCTAAAGTCACTAAAGAGAATATTTGACTTCCCTCCCAGTTGTTGATTTATCTCATCTTAATTTATAAATTTCTGAGTGTAATTAACTTCAGTTGAAACCCTGAGTGACAATTTGCTAAAAAATACTCCTATTATCTAGCAATTATCATTTTTGTAAAAATATTTACTATTTTATAGTAGCAATATTACTTAGGTAACCATACTATATTTTAAAGCCAATTGTCGTCTGTTAAAAGTTAGAAATTGAGTTGTGAATCTTTAGCAACTCTCTGCTGGGCTGTGACCAAAAATACACAAAGGCGTACTAGAGCAGAGCGGGAATTTCCTCTGTGTCCGTCTTGCCCTCTCCTTGCGTTAGGGGTTCCTGCCATAGACCTCTGCCCAATAACCGTGTCCCCGCACCCTTGTAAATAATTGCCAATAGCTAATAGTTAATAACTAAAGATAAAATGGTGAAGCCTCAAATGACAACTTTTGTCCATCGCCTAGAACTTTACCTGCCACCATGTCTGTTAATTCCAAGTTATACGAAGGCAAAGCCAAAATTCTCTACACCACGGACGATCCGGAAGTGTTGTTGGCCGATTTTAAAGACGATGCCACGGCGTTTAACGCCCAAAAGCGTGGCAGTATCCAAGAGAAGGGAAAAATAAATTGTAGCATTTCCAGCCAGCTTTTTAAACAATTGGAGGCAAATGGTATAAAAACTCACTTTATCGACAGCCCTACCCCAAATCAGATGCGGGTGAAGGCAGTAAAGATTTTACCCCTAGAAGTAGTTATCAGAAATATTGCTGCTGGCAGTTTGTGTCAGCAAACAGGCTTACCAGTGGGTACAATTCTAAAAGAGCCAATGGTTGAGTTTTATTACAAAAACGATCAGTTAGGAGATCCTTTGTTGACACGCGATCGCCTGTACCTGCTAGAACTAGCGACTGCGGAACAAGTAGATGCAATTACACATCTAGCATTGCAAATCAATGAATTTCTCAAAAACTTTTGGCAACGATGCGGCATTACCCTAGTAGACTTCAAACTAGAGTTTGGTTTGGACTCACAGCAGCAGTTGCTCTTGGCAGACGAAATTAGCCCCGACACCTGCCGTTTATGGGATACCGCAGAACAGGACTCAAACCGCCGGGTAATGGACAAAGACCGCTTTCGCCGGGACTTAGGAAATGTAGAGGATGCCTACCAGGAGGTTTTACAAAGAGTGCTAAAAGCAGTAGAGAGTAATAATTAAGTGAGTAAAAATCGATTAAACTCGTGTGGATTGTCTTTTGTCAGTTGTCCTTTGTTATTCATCAAGGGCTAATGACCAATGACCAATGACTAATGACTAATGACTATTTGTGTGTGTGGTCGTGAAGAGGAATTATAAGTAAAATGCGTTTATCTCCCATGTTGCTGGCAGCAGTAGCAATTGCAGCCCCTTTGGGCGGTTCATTGAGTGCAAATGCAGAAACCGCCAACAGTTCAAAACAGACAACAGAAGTTTTGACACTAGAAACAAATCAGCGGCCAGAAAAAGATACTGGTCAGGTTGATAGTAAAAGTCTAGAATCTCGACCTAATCCCACAGGGGTTATGGAGGCGAAAAAATCCCACATTGTCGGACTTTACCCTGCCAATCCAGGAGCGATGCCTGCGGGGGGCTACGCCGAAGCAACCCCAAAGGTAATCGTGCCAACCTCCACAACGCCAAAAACGGCACAAACCCCTCAAATAGATCCTAACTCTACTCAACAGCCGTCTCCCGCTCCAGACATTCCACCGCCAGAAATTCAACAACCAACGGCTTCCCCAACTCCTGAGACTACTCCAGTCCCAGAAAATGTCAACCCACCCACAACACAGCCTCAACAACCAACGGCTTCCCCAACTCCTGAGACTACTCCAGTCCCAGAAAATGTCAACCCACCCACAACACAACCTTTATTACCCACAACTCCAGAACCATCTACCGCTCCCGATGTTCCATTCCCAAATGGTCAACAAAGAACACCTGCTCCAAGCCCAGGTGCGACTCCTACTCCGCAGAATGTTAACCCGCCGACAACTCCGGGAAATACTCAACCCAACACAGCCCCAGAAGCCAATGATCCCCGTGTACTGGTATCGGAAGTAGTAGTTAAAGCGCAAACTGGGCAACTACCACCAGGACTAGAAGACCAAGTTTACAAAGTAATTCGTACCCAACCAGGACGAACGACAACCCGCAGCCAACTGCAAGAAGATATTAACGCCATCTTTGGTACTGGCTTCTTCTCCAACGTGCAAGCAGCGCCAGAAGATACCCCCTTGGGAGTGCGGGTGAGCTTTGTTGTACAGCCTAACCCCGTCCTAACCAAAGTCGAAGTGCAAGCCAATCCTGGCACTGGTGTTGCTTCTGTACTCCCAACGAATACTGTAGATGAAGTATTTCGGGAACAGTATGGCAAAATCCTTAACTTGCGTGACTTGCAGGAAGGCATCAAGCAGTTAAACAAGCGCTATCAAGACCAAGGTTACGTACTAGCTAACGTGATTGGAGCGCCCAAAGTCTCTGAAAACGGAATTGTTACCTTGCAAGTAGCAGAAGGTGTAGTAGAGAATATTAGAGTCCGGTTCCGCAATAAAGAAGGTCAGGAGACAGACGAGAAAGGACAACCAATTCGGGGACGCACACAGGACTACATCATTACACGAGAATTGGAGTTGAAGCCAGGACAAGTATTCAATCGCAACACAGTACAAAAAGACCTACAGCGCGTGTATGGGCTAGGATTGTTTGAAGATGTGAATGTCTCCCTTGACCCTGGTACTGACCCCAGCAAGGTGGATGTAGTAGTGAATGTAGCGGAACGCAGCAGTGGTTCGGTTGCGGCTGGTGCAGGGATTAGTTCTGCTAGCGGACTTTTTGGAACAATTAGCTATCAACAGCAAAACCTGAACGGTAGAAACCAAAAACTGGGAGCAGAAGTACAGGTGGGAGAACGGGAACTGCTGTTTGACCTGCGGTTCACAGACCCCTGGATTGCCGGAGATCCTTACCGGACTTCGTACACAACTAATATTTTCCGCCGCAGTTCCATTTCGTTGATCTTTAATGGCAAAGATAAAGATATTAGGACGTTTGACCCAGGTAATCCTACTAATACAAATTCTCAGGATCGCCCCCGGATTCTCCGTGTAGGTGGTGGTGTCACCTTTACCCGTCCCCTTTCCAGCAATCCCTACAAAACTTCTGTCTGGACTGCCTCAGCAGGTTTACAATATCAACGAGTTTCTGCGCGTGATGCTGATGGTAATCTCAGAAAAACAGGAGCGATATTTGATGATAACGGCAACCGCATTAGTGACGAAATTCCACTAACCTTGTCTAGCCGCGGTCAAGACGATTTGCTACTGTTGCAACTGGGGGCCCAGCGCGATCTCCGTAATAACCCCCTGCAACCCACTAGCGGTTCTTATCTCCGCTTCGGAGTCGATCAGTCGGTTCCCATCGGGCTAGGCAACATCTTACTCACCAGATTTCGGGGAAGCTACAGCCAATATTTACCCATCAAGCTGATTAGCCTCTCCAAAGGCGCACAAACCTTAGCATTTAATCTGCAAGCAGGAACTATTCTTGGTGATTTGCCTCCCTACGAAGCTTTTACCCTTGGGGGTAGCAACTCCGTTCGGGGTTATGACGAAGGAACATTAGGTAGTGGACGCTCTTATGTGCAAGCATCAGTTGAGTATCGGTTTCCAGTTTTTTCAGTAGTCAGTGGCGCACTATTTTTTGATCTTGGCAGCGATCTGGGGACTAGTACTAGGGCGGCTGAAGTGTTGAACAAAAATGGTAGTGGCTACGGCTATGGTCTTGGCGTTCGCGTCCAGTCTCCACTCGGGCCAATTCGGATTGATTACGGTATTAACGATGAGGGTGATAGCCGGATTAATTTCGGTATCGGCGAAAGGTTTTAATTTGTCATTAGTCATTGGTCATTAGTGAATCACAAAGGAGAAAGGACAACTGACAATTAACTTTTTTGGATTAGCTTGCTAATTTTGACATTTACCTCAATACTGTTCCGATAAAGGGATTAATGACATTTTCAGGGGAATATCAGGGATTTTACCAAAATAGACAATGAACAATATTAAAGGAAATATACTTACTTGTCGGATATGCAACAGCACACTCTAGCAGCCCAAATCACCCAAATAGGGGTGGGATTGCATAGCGGTGTGAGTACCCAGGTGCGGATACTACCAGCTGAGGCGGGAAGTGGACGCTACTTTGTGCGCGTAGATTTACCGGATTTGCCGATCGTTCCAGCCCAAGTTGCGGCAGTTAGTCACACTGTTCTCTCAACTCAGTTGGGTAAGGATGAGGTATATGTCCGCACGGTAGAACATTTGTTGGCTGCGCTTTCGGGTATGGGTGTGGATAATGCCCGGATTGAAATTGATGGCCAAGAAGTTCCACTTTTAGATGGTTCAGCAAGTGTATGGACAGCCAACATTGCTCAAGTTGGCTTAATATCACAACCCGTTAACAACCAAGTTCCCAAGGCTATTACAGAACCAATATGGATCTATCAAGGCGATGCCTTTGTATGCGCCCTCCCAGCAGCAGAAACCCGCTTTAGTTACGGTATTGATTTTGACCTACCCGCTATTGGTAATCAATGGCACAGTTGGTCACTAACCACTGAACTAGAAAAAGCTTCTGCTAGCTTTGCTGCACAAATTGCTCCCGCCCGGACTTTTGGGTTACTGCATCAAATTGAACACTTACAAAAAACAGGGTTAATTAAAGGTGGCAGTTTGGATAATGCACTCGTTTGTGGGCCAGAAGGCTGGCTAAATCCACCATTAAGATTTGCAAATGAGCCAGTCCGTCATAAAATCTTGGATTTAGTAGGAGATTTAAGTTTACTAGGAACTTTTCCTATTGCTCATTTCTTAGCGTATAAAGCCAGCCACAATTTACACATTCAACTGGCTCAGAAAATTTTAGATTTTGGATTTTAGATTTTAGTGAAAGAGCGCGGTCTTGGGGGTTTCCCCTATCAGTGACTGCTGAACCCGCAAAGATTTAATTTAAAGTTTACAATCCAGGATTATTAAGGCTTTCGATATACGGCTACCTACTCAACTTTCACATGAAAAATCAACTATACGGCCAATGTCAATCCTCACTGAAGTGAATACCATCGATCCGACTACACCTACATCTACCGAATCACAGGCTATAAATGAGACTAAAATCATATCTGAGATTAAAACAACCTTTACATCTGAAGAAATTCAGAAATTGCTACCCCACCGCTACCCATTTTTACTTGTAGACAAAATAATTGACTACGTTCCAGGTAAAAAAGCTGTTGGTGTTAAAAATGTTACTATCAATGAACCCCATTTTCCCGGACATTTCCCAGGACGGCCACTGATGCCAGGGGTGCTAATTGTCGAGGCAATGGCACAAGTTGGGGGCATTGTTCTTACTCAAATGTCTCCGGTAGAAGACGCGCTGTTCGTCTTCGCTGGTATCGATAAAGTTCGCTTTCGCCGCCAGGTTGTACCGGGGGATCAACTAGTAATGACGGTGGAACTGTTATGGGTAAAACAACGTCGTTTCGGTAAGATGCAAGGTCGTGCCGAAGTTGACGGTCAACTTGCTTGTGAAGGGGAATTAATGTTTTCTCTAGTTAATTAAAAGTTTGCTTTGGTGGTATTGGCATAGCCGTGAAATGCCCTTACTGAATCCTGAAAAAGGATCGCAGTTAAAAAAAATCCACAACAGCATCTGAATAATTTCTTGATTTTCGACGCCCTCTTTACGAGACGCACTCGCTAACACACTTAACTTGCTTTGCCCGACACTTTCGTTCACTGAAATACCTAACGCTCAACAATGCCAGTCGCCTCAATGGGACGGCAGTCAGTATAACTCTCTTAACCAGGGTAACGCACTGCTTTAAAAATCCCACCCGGCGCTGGCTTATCAAGACAGTTCTGGAGATTCACCCTTGAAAACGCTAATTCATCCAACTGCTGTAATTCATCCGAAATCGGAACTCCACCATACAGTGCAAGTCGGTGCCTATGCTGTGATTGGAGAGCATGTCAAAGTGGGACCTGAAACAATAATCGGCGCTCATGCCGTGCTAGAGGGACCTTGTGAAATTGGGGCGCAAAATCAGATTTTTACAGGTGCAGCCATCGGCATGGAACCCCAGGATCTGAAGTTTGTGGGCGAACCAACCTGGGTCAAAATTGGTGATAACAACTTAATTCGTGAGTACGTTACCATTAACCGCGCTACTGGTGCTGGCGAAGCAACGGTGATTGGCGATGGAAACCTACTGATGGCTTATGTCCATGTGGCTCATAACTGCGTGATTGAAGACCAGGTGGTGATTGCTAACTCTGTGGCGTTGGCTGGTCATGTGCATATAGAGTCACGCGCTAGGCTGAGTGGGGTTTTAGGTGTCCATCAATTTGTGCATATTGGTAGACAAGCAATGGTGGGAGGCATGGCCCGAATTGACCGGGATGTGGCCCCATATATGCTAGTGGAGGGAAATCCGGCGCGGGTACGAACCCTCAACCTTGTCGGACTTAAACGGTCTGGTATGGACTCTACAGATTTGCAAATGCTGAAAAAAGCCTTCCGCATTCTCTACCGTTCTGATTTGCCCTTTAAGGATGCTTTAGAACAGTTGGAATTGTTAGGGGATAGCGAACAGTTGCAGCATCTGCGCCGCTTTCTGCTACTTTCTCAGATGCCAGGAAGGCGTGGCTTGATTCCCGGTAAGGGGAAAAAAGGCGTGAGTGATGAATCGTGAATTATAAGTTAGGAGTTAGGAGGTAGGAGTTAGGAGGTATGAGTTAGGAGTTAGGAGTTAGGAGTTGATAAATTAAATTTTTGAACTGCTAACGCTTCACTGTATCATTCCTAACTGCTCACTTTTAACTTCTAACTCCTCACTTCTAAATCCTCAGTTTTAACTCCTAACTATTTATTTTCTAACTCCTAATTTTAATTATCAAATGCGGATATTTATCAGCACTGGCGAAGTATCTGGCGATTTACAAGGGTCGCTGCTAATTACAGCACTGAAGCGTCAAGCTGGGGCGATTGGGTTGGAATTAGAGATTGTGGCGCTGGGTGGCGAAAAAATGGTAGAGGCTGGAGCAATTCTGTTGGGAAACACCAGTAGTATTGGCTCAATGGGTATTTTAGAAGGGTTGCCTTATCTTTTACCGACTCTCCAGGTACAACGTCAGGCGATCGCTTTCTTAAAACAAAATCCACCGGATTTAGTAGTGCTGATCGATTATATGACTCCCAATCTGGAAATTGGGACTTATATGAAACAGCAATTACCACATGTGCCTGTAGTGTATTATATTGCTCCTCAGGAGTGGGCTTGGTCAATAAGTTTGCGTAGAACTAGCCGGATTGTTGATTTTACAGATAAGCTGTTGGCAATTTTCCCACAAGAAGCGCGTTACTTTCGTGAGAAAGGGGCAAAAGTTAGTTGGGTAGGGCATCCTTTGGTTGACCGAATGCAAGACGCTCCTAGTCGTGAAGCAGCGCGTGCAACACTGGGGATTCCACCAGAACAAATTGCGATCGCACTTCTCCCCGCCTCTCGTCGCCAAGAACTAAAATATCTTTTACCAATTATTTTTCAAGCCGCCCAAACTATTCAAGTTAAATTACCTGAAGTTCATTTCTGGATTCCCCTGTCGCTGGAAGCCTATAGACAGCCAATTGAGGAAGCTATTGAGCGTTACGGTTTACGGGCAACAATTATATCAGGTCAACAAATAGAAGTTTTTGCTGCGGCTGATTTAGCTATTAGTAAATCTGGTACTGTCAATTTAGAACTTGCTCTGTTAAATGTGCCGCAAGTTGTAGTTTACCGCCTAAGTTCTCTGACTGCTTGGATAGCTCGTAAAATCCTCAAAGGTTCTATAACCTTTGCATCACCACCTAATTTAGTAGTGATGAAGCCGATTGTGCCAGAATTTTTACAAGAGCAAGCCACACCAGAGAATATTATCCAAGCAGCGATGGAACTGCTACTCAATCCCAGTCGCAGAGAGCAAACTTTGCTAGATTATCAAGAAATGCGGCAAAGTTTAGGAGAAGTTGGCGTGTGCGATCGCGTTGCTCAAGAAATTTTGGAAATGCGACTAAATAATTCGTAATTCGTAATTAAAAATAGAGAATCAATCAGTTTATTTATGAGTAAAATTAAGTGTGAACCACCTGTTTTTGCTAAAAGCCGCATTTATCCATAGGGTAATTACGAACTACGTTAGCGTAGCGTTAGCGACGTAGGAGCGTCATTATAAATTACGAATTAGATTGGGGTGTCATGGCTTATGAGATGAAAAAACAAAGAGCGATCGCAGTTGATTTATTCGCTGGCGCGGGGGGTATGACTCTTGGCTTTGAACAAGCTGGCTTTGATGTGCTAGCGTCTGTGGAAATTGACCCGATCCACTGTGCAACACATGAGTTTAACTTCCCTTTTTGCTCAGTGTTATGTAAAAGTGTTGTGGATACAACCGGGGAAGAAATTAGGAATCGGTCTGAGATTGGCGATCGCGAAATTGATGTGGTAATTTGTGGCTCTCCATGTCAAGGATTTTCTCTAATTGGTAAACGGGCTATTAACGATCCCCGAAACTCTTTGGTGTTTCACTTTCATCGGCTGGTTTTTGAGCTAAAACCAAAGTTCTTTGTAATGGAAAATGTTCGGGGGATTACAGTTGGCGAACATAAACAAATCCTCCAAAGCTTAATTAGCGAGTTTAGAATTGACGGCTATAAAGTAGAAGAAAATTACCAAGTTCTCAACGCTGCACATTACGGAGTACCACAGTCGCGTGAGAGATTATTTCTCATAGGTGCAAGGGAGGATGTAGAGTTACCGAAATACCCTCAGCCAATTACTAAACAAGCATTACCAAATCATTTAACTTCTAAAAAAATATCTGATATCCCATTGAGTCCTACAGTATTGGATGCAATTGGAGATTTACCTGAAATAGAAAAATATCCAGAGTTAGTAACAAGAGATTGGGTTGTAGCAGAATACGAAAAGCCTAGTAACTATGCTCTTGTACTTCGCGGTATCAAATGCCTAGATGATGATTATTCTTATAAACGAGAATATGATTTGCGAATACTTTCTTCAAGTTTAAGGACAAAACATTCAGCAGAAACTATTCAACGTTTTCAGGATACTCAACAAGGCGAGAGAGAAAAAATTAGTCGTTTTTACAAGCTGCATCCTGCTGGTGTCTGTAATACTTTAAGAGCGGGAACAGATAAGTATAGGGGTTCTTTTACATCTCCTAGACCGATTCATCCAATTACGCCCCGGTGTATCACAGTCAGGGAAGCGGCGAGATTGCATTCTTACCCAGATTGGTTTAGATTTCATGTAACCAAATGGCACGGATTTCGACAAGTTGGTAACTCTGTACCACCGTTACTAGCAAAGGCTGTAGCGGGGGAAATTATTCGTAGTATGAATATTTCGCCTTTTAAGCCAAGTTTGGGATACAAGTTGCCAGAGGAGAAGCTATTACAATTTAATATGTCGCAAGCGGCACAATATTATCAGCAAGACTTGAATAGCATCTAGAATTCCCATGCATCTCAATACTGCTCGGTTTTTGGATTTATCGATAGTGTTTTAGACCTGTAGAGACGCGAAATTTAGCGTCTCTACACAAGGCTTTTGGTCTTATCCGAGCAGTATTGCCATGTAAGTAAGTGGGCGCAAATAATCATCACTGGCTAGTAGTTGCGCTAAAGCGCAAGAGGGCGCAACTACGAGCCAAATACAAAGATTTTACTTTTCGTTACATAGTTTGATTTTATCTTGCCTACCTACTTATCTCGTTCTTGGCGAATAAAGTTATCCACTTCTTGCGTTGTGGGAAAATTGCCTTTAGCAGATCCGATAAAGCTAGTTAGAGGCTTTTCAAAATGCTTTGGGGGTGACTCCAGAAGTACTATCATCTCGACAGTTACACCAGTTGGAAGTTGTGGAGAACACATTTCTACTACACCACCAGGTTTGACGATCGCCTTTTGCCTGAGTCCATTAAGTATGATAATTTATCCTCATTAGTGTCGGAATATAGCATTTCATCAGGATAGGTGGAAATAAGAGCCATGTCTACGACGGGCTACGCCTACGTACTGCTTTTTCTAGTTTAGCTTTGAGGTGCGCTCGTATTTCCGAGAAATCGGATCAATTCTTTCCTAATCAGGCTTAATCAAAACCATACAGATAAATACAAGGCTTATTATTAATAATGCACTTCCAGACAAAGTGTTAAAAACAGAACCTTGGGGTGTAAGTAAAAAAAATACAAACAATATAAGACAAGCTCCAATTAGAAGTTTAATCAATGTTGTTAATGGATTTTTTTTCTTCTTTGTTAAAACCGCTTCTCTTGAAGCTATTCACTTCTCTGCCCCTTCCTTAATTCTTAATTAATTAAGTTTTTTAAGCTCTAAAAATCTAAATTTATCAAAATCAATCGGGTCAGCATCTATTACACTATTAACATATCTATTTACTTCCTCTAAAACATCCTCTAATATTTAGCTGTAATTATTATAATTCTTGAAAAAATCATAGCTTTAGACTCTTTCTCTATGCCTATAGGTAAGGCAATTTAAACACTAGCGTTCTTTTGTAATTACAGAGCTACCATTACTAATACTTACTTTTTGAATAAAAACGTTATAGCAAGATGATAAAATATCAGTGCTGATTTGATTAGCAATAAATTCAAAATCTTGGTTTGTTAATCCCTGTGCGGTATCACCGCTTAAGTTAATACAAATAGTTAGGGGTTGAGGATTACTAGAAGAGTGTTCATCATCTACTGCTTCTAGTTCAGGTTCTGCTATGCCTAAATTAAACTCTCTACTCCAAGCTGGAAACTCCTTGCCAGTTTCTTGTCCGTAAACTTTCACTATTTCAATAGATGCAGACCCCAAAGCGGTTAACCCTTTGCGGATAAATGCAACTAAAATTTGCTGATTTAGTACTTGGTCAGATTCTAATATTACCTCCAAGTAAGTGTCTTGGAAGGCAACCTGTGCGTTGATCCCTTTGGAGTGTAGGTGGCGGTTCATCAGAGATGCGATCGCCTCTACATCTCCCTGTCTTGCAAGTTCCAGAAGATTTGGCTGTGTCATAACCAGTAAAAGAGAAAATCAACTTATATTCTCAGGGTTCCCTCTTCACAGCCTTAAGTAACATTATGATGTAAGATATCAGCTAACGTGGGCTAAAATGTCTAGGATAAAGAGAGTTATTCACAGACCTTTGCAAAATATATTTTCCCTGTATCAACATCCAAAATTGCTGTTGTACTTGCAAATTAACAGAATTAATATTAATCAGTTTAATTAAAATTTTGAATATGAAGTTTTATCGAGATCATGCTTGGCCCTCAACGCTGGAAGAAGCCATAGTTATCCAAGAAAAGCTGCGCGATCAAGTAATTACTGAGGATCAACTCCAAGAACCTATCGAGTCCGTTGCTGGAGTGGATATGGGTTTTGAAGCTGATGGAACCATTAGCCGTGCAGCTGTAGCAGTACTGAGTTTTCCTGATTTGCAAGTAATCGAGACAAGCCTAGCACACCGTCCTACGACGTTTCCTTATGTTCCTGGATTCCTGTCATTTCGGGAAATTCCAGCAGTTCTCGATGCCTTGGAAAAGATTAAAACAATACCAGATATCATCCTTTGTGATGGCCAAGGAATTGCCCATCCCCGCAGATTAGGTATAGCTAGCCATTTAGGGTTACTTATAGATATGCCAACAATTGGTGTAGCCAAGTCTAGGTTAGTAGGTAAGTATGAGGAATTGGCAGAAACTAAAGGCAGCAGCCAACCACTTATATATAAAGGTGAAACGGTTGGGGCAGTTTTGCGATCGCGCACAGGAGTAAAACCTCTTTACATCTCCAGTGGTCATCGAGTTAGTTTACCTACGGCGATTGACTACGTATTACGCTGCACGCCCAAATATCGGCTACCAGAAACTACGCGCATCGCTGATAAATTAGCGTCGGCTAAATAAATCTTGTTGAAATTTTTTCTAAATACTTGCTTGCACCGACTCAATCGTGTTAGGAATCGCACAGAAAGGAGTTGAAGTAGCTAACCATGAACGCACTAACTTTACAGTGGCACGATGCAGGCCAAGATAAAACTCAGAACATTTACGAACAACAGCCAAGTAAAAATCTTGGCACTGTCCGCATCGGTCGCGATCCCGTGCGGTGCGATATTGTTCTGAGTCACCCCACTGTCTCTGGACTGCACGTTGAAATATTTTTTGATCACCAGCAACAACGCTTTTATATTAGGAATTTGCGATCGCAAAATCCCCCCCTTATCGATGGACAGCAATTAGTCCAAGGTGAAATGCCTTTAACTCAAGGCACTAGTATCACTTTGGGGCAAATCAAGCTCAACGTTACTAGCGTTTCCACTGGTAATATTCCAGCAACAATTTTGCTACCACCCCATCCACCAATAAACATCGCACATCACCAGTATTCACCGACTCCCCCCGCACCACTGCCAGGAGTTTATGGCTTAGAATGCCCCAAATGTCATAAAGTTTCCCCAGGAGAGAATCTCCAAATTGGTTGTAATTGGTGTGGGACATCTTTGGCTGCGGCCGTGAGTGTGATGGTAGGAGGGAGTTAGGGAGTGGGGAGTGGGGGATGAGGGAGCAGGGGGCAGGGGGAGCAGGGGAGGCAGGGGAGGCAGGGGAGGCAGGGGGCAGGGGAGGCAGGGGGGGCAGGGGAGGCAGGGGGGGCAGGGGAGGCAGGGGAAGAAAAACTATTTATTGATTATTGACAAATGACCAATGACCAATGACCAATGACCAATGACAAATGACAAATGAACAAATCCAATTGAGTTGGGAAGAACCAGCGACGGGAGAACGGCGACAACCAAGGTTGAGTATGCCGATCGCTTTTGGTCGAGAATTCGCTCGCTTACCTGCGGAACTTAGGGGAGTGCGGGTTTCTAGGATGCTGCTTAACAGTAACGAAGTTTCTCGCTACCATGCCCTAATTGACTGGGAACAAGACCATCTAATAGTGATTGACCAAGGCAGCGTTAATGGTATATATGTCAACGGTCAACCACAAACGCGCAGTGTTCTGGCTAATGGCGATACGTTACAAATTGGCCCGTATTTAATAACAGTGACATTTGCTGTTAATGTACCCGCACCAGATACCAGCCTTCCTTCAACGATTCATTTCAACGCAAATACCAATGTTCCAGACCCCACATTGCCTGTAGCCCAGCCGATAACGCCCTTGGCAAGTAATTTCCCGCCGCTAGCGTTTCAGGCAGAAAATGTCACCGTGCAAGCACTTCATGCTACGGGACTACCAGTAGATGAATCTGATTATCTAGCGATCGGGGCGGGACTGGGTAGCTTTGTTTGGGCTGATTTGCTGCGAATTAGTGGTGTCCGTGCTGAGAAGATTGTGGCTTTGGGATTAGAGGCGGAACCTTATGCTCGTTACAAGCGCCTGTGTTTGAATTCGCAAATTCCTTTATATGAAAGATTGCGTTCTAATTCTGACTCTTGTCCTGATAATATTTGGGGTTGGCCTAGTTATGCCTTGCGTGAGGCTTGGCACGATTTCACTAAGGGACAGATAAAATCAGCATTCAAGTATTTGTGGCAAGTTTTTGCTGAACCAACATTTGCAGAAACTTATACACCCCGTGCGGGTAATGTCTTTGATTCTATAGATAGGGAAGCCAAGCGCATTGGCTGGAATCAAATTTATCGCTATGGGCGAGTTAGGGGAATTCGCAAAACTGATGATGGTAGATATTGCATAGCTTATTCTCGCGGCCCAGGAAATTATGCTTTTTTAGTTAGTCGTTATTTACATTTAGCTACTGGGTATCCAGCAATTCAGTTTCTCCCAGATTTGCAAGCTTATAGGGAAAAATATCAAGATTTTAAATCTGTGGTCAATGCTTATGAAGCTCACGATCATGTTTATCAGCAACTAGAACAACAAGGTGGTACGGTGTTGATTCGGGGGCGGGGAATTGTGGCTTCGCGGATTGTGCAGCGGATTTATGAAGCTAGAAAAATAAATCGGAATATTGCAGTTTTACATTTAATGCGATCGCCTAAACCTCAAGGCAACAAATTTCAAAATACCCAGCGCTTAGTCAAAAATCATTACGAATTTCAACCCTTTAACTGGCCTAAAGCCTGTTGGGGCGGAGAACTCCGGGCAATGTTAGAAAAAGCGACTCCCGATGAACGCAAACGTTTATTAGCAGACTGGGGTGGAACTACCACCGCCGACCGTCAAGACTGGCAGCAAATTACTGCCCAAGGGTTAAGCGAAGGCTGGTATCAAATTACCTTCGGTGAGGTTCTGGATGTAGAACGAGATGGCCAAAACCGGACTATTACCCGTATCCGAGAACAAAGCTTTGGGGAAATAAAATTGTTAGCTGACTTTATTGTTGACGCTACTGGACTGGATGCCAAGGTAGATACTAATCCCCTAATAGCAGATTTGGTGAAACATTACAATCTCCCAGTTAATGACTTGGGGCGACTGACTGTAGGGAACAATTTTGAATTAGTAGAAATGCGTAATGATAAAGGTCAAATGTATGCTGCTGGGGCTATTACTTTAGGTGGCCCTTATGCAGCAGTTGATAGTTTCTTGGGCTTGCAATACGCCGCATTAGTCGCCGTTGATGGACTCGCCACCGCCCGTGCTACTGGAGTCCATCGGTTGAATACTATAAGTTCTTTTAGGCAGTGGTTGAAGTGGGTGTTAAATCAGTCACCTTAATGTCAGGAGGCAGGAGGTAGGATGAATACAGTAGACCTCTTGCATAAATCAAAAATAAACAACCCCAAGCATTAAACTATCCGGTTGACAATTGTCCACACTTCCCCATCTGAGCGGACATAAGGAACGGAGATTGTCTTAAACCCAGTAATGAAAGGCTTGTAATAAACTTGCCAATACATTGGACTGAGTTGATTAGCACAAGCCTTAAGAAAACGGACTTCTGCGGCGAGTTCAGCCGCAAGTTGATTAATGCGTTGAGCATGAACCTGTGCGACTTCTTTCGCTTCTTCTAGCTGTTGCTGTTGGATAAGTTGTTTTGATTCACCTTGCGATCGCACTAACTTACCTTGTTTTTGTTTTATCTGTCCTTCCAAGGCTGCGATCGCTGCATCTATGCCCTGGAGTTCAACTGATAATTGGGCATTTTCTCTGGCTTGACGGCGATACGCTTCAACCATTGCCTGGGGTGAATCATTCTCGCCAGAGATTACATTATTAATAGTGAGTGCAGCGCGTTCTTCTAGGAGAATCTGAATTTGAGATTTAAGCGCCGCCATTTCAGCCTGAATTTGCTCCATAAATCGAGTTTTTAAGTGCTGAGTAAAATATTAAAAGCTTTTTGCACCTTGGGTATCGAGAGAAAGCGATCGCACCTCGGCTGTAATTCCTTCTTTTTGCCAAGCAGCTAACATTGCCGCCTCCACAGCCTCTGAGTGTAATTTATCCGCCAAAGCTAATAGTGTCGGCCCCGCACCACTAATCACCATACCATAAGCACCAGCATTAACAGCTGCGATGTTGAGAGCGTCATAACCAGGAATTAAAGCTTTGCGATAAGGCTGATGCAACTTATCTTGCAAAGCTGCCTTTAACCATTGTCCGTTACCAGTTTCCAAGCCGCGCAACAACAACCCCAAATGTGCTGTGTTGAAAATCGCATCAGCGCGACTCACCTCTGTTGGGAGAACGCCCCGCGCTTCTGAAGTGGAAAGTTCAAAATTAGGAATAGCTACAACTGGTACAATATTTTGATGCCAGGGAACATCACAAATTTCCCAAGCTGCGCCACTGGTAGCAGCGAGACGACATCCTCCCAACAAAGCTGGGACTACATTATCAGGATGTCCTTCCATTGCGATCGCTAACTCCATCACCTGCGACTGAGAGAGAGTTGCACCCTCAAGTTGATTAGCAGCAACCAACCCACCAACAATAGCTGTCGCCGAACTACCCAAACCCCTCGCCAACGGCACACCTAACTTAATCTCTATTTTCACAGTTGGCGGTGTCTGCTCTATATGTTGATAGAACTTGATAAACGCTTGGTAAAGGAGATTGCTTTCATCAGTTTGGACTCGTTCAGCTTCTGTACCAGTGACATTAATAATTAGCCCACCTTCTTCTAGACGAGTGAACTTGAATTCGTTGTACAACTTTAAAGCTGCACCGATGCAATCAAAACCAGGCCCCAAATTCGCAGTTGTGGCGGGAACGGTAACAGTGATGGCAGAAACAACAGACATTGGTAAAACTCAGTAATCATCAACTAGCATCTCATGTAAGTGGTTGATTTGCTTATGACTTATAGTAATCTAATGTTGATTGTGACTTGCCCTCAATCTGCATCCAGTGTATCCAGTAGTTTTTTTCCATGAATTACTGCTGCAATAGTGACAGTGTCGCCCTGAATTCGATAGATGATTCGATAGCTGTATACAAACTTTTCCCTAATAGCATCTTCGCCAAACTCTGGTACTATTCGACCTGAGAGTGGAAAGTTATTCAATTGACGAGTTACATCAATTATCCTCTGAACCACTGCCGCAGCATAAGCAGTCGAGTCACGAGATATATATGTGGCGATGTCTTCTACATCTTCTAGTGCTTTAGAAGACCAGACTATTTGATAAGCCATTTGCTCAAACGTTCTTCAGCTTCCTCTTGTGCGATCGCTCCTTCTATGTCGTCGGCTGCTTCTAATCCACGACTAACTTTGTCAATTACATACAGATGGTATTGAATATCTTCGATTGAGCAATCATCTGGCAATTGCTTCAGCAGAGATTGAACTTTTTCTTTTGTGGTATTCATAGGCTCATTTTTAGTTCATTAATAAGGCAACTTAACGCTTTGGTCGAGTGTAGAGTCCACCATTAACATTAATATAACTTCAATGTGACATTGATAGCCTACCCATAGTGAGCGGCTATCAATACTCAAATGGATATGACATTCTTAATAATCTTCAAAAATTCGCGCAATAGAGAAGATGAAGATTCTCTTTCTTTGCGCCACACAGCTGCAAGTTGGTGTTTGAGATTAGCGCCTTGAATGGTTTTATAAACGACACCAGTTCGCTGAAGGTTCTGCACATTGCTGTGCAAGAGCGCTACACCAACCCCACCAGCGACTAAACTGAGAACCGTAATCAACCAAGTCGCTTCTTGAGCCACTTCAGGCGAAAATCCAGCATCTTTACATAACCTTATTGTTTCATTGTGTAGAGAGGGAGCGTTTTCTGATGAGGGTAAAACAAACGCCTCTTTTGCTAATGCTTGCAGGGGAATTTCTGGTAGAGCAGCAAGGCGATGCTTTTCTGGTAACGCGATGACTAATGCATCCTGGACAATCGGCAAAAAAATCAAGTCTGCATCCTGTTCATAATCATTGGGCAAATGCTCAAACCCCACATCAATCTGACAATCGCGTAGTTCTTGTATTTGCTGCTTTGCAGTCAGTTCGCGCAGTATCAATTGCACGTTAGGAGAACAACTGCGGAAATTTTGCAAAATCTCAGGTAACACACTATTAGCAAGCGCACTATTCATGCCTACAACCAACCTTCCAATCTCGCCGCGACTCACTCGTTGCGCTTGGTCAATGGCGCGTTCAAGATGAGAGAGCGATTCCTTAACTTCTTCTAAAAAGACTTTTCTCGCATCCGTAAGTGTAAGCGGACGTGTATTGCGGTTAAATAACTTTACCTTCAGCATTTTTTCCAAGGCAAGAATTCTTTGACTGAGAGGAGCTTGCTGAATGTACAAGCTTTTAGCAGCCTCACTAAAATTATTCTCCGCTTTAACCACCGCCATGAAGCAGCACAGTTGTCGAAGCTCAAATTTGCTTAGTTGCTGATAATCCATAACTTTTTACTGCTACTATATTTTTGAAAATATTTTAATATAAATAAATAATGGTTGCAAATATATTATTTTTCTTCTAAAGATACTATATCTTGCACAATATTATAATATAAATAAGTGATGCTTGCCAATATCTTAGTTTTCTTCTAATGTTAATAACAACATTCATTCTTAGTTGAATACCGTTTAAAACACTCAGGGAGAAATACTATTATGACAAATCAAATTAGGCGTGTTGTCATTGTTGGTGGAACACATGGAAATGAACTCACAGGAATTTATCTGATTAAAAAATTTGAGCGAATGCCCAAGTTAATTAAACGATTTACCTTTGAGAGTTGCACTTTGTTAGCCAATCCCAAAGCATCTGAAATTGGAAGACGATATGTAGATACTGACCTCAATCGCTGTTTTCAGCGCTCTTTTTTGGATAATTCAAGTCTGTCGAGTTACGAAGCGCAACGAGCCAAGGCAATTTACCTGACGTTTGGAACTGGGGGTAATCTAGAGGCTGACTTGGTTGTTGATTTACACACTACAACATCCAACATGAGACTAACAATCATTCTGGCAAGCAAGCATCCATTTTACTTGTGGTTAGCAGCTTATCTCACTTATATCAATTCAAATGTTAAGGTATTTTATTCACCACAAAAAACTCTAGAAAACCCGTATTTAGATTCAATTTGCAAATTTGGTTGCACTATTGAAGTCGGTGCAGTTGCTCAAGGGGTATTGGACGCGACCTTATTTCAGCAGACTGAAGAACTTGTCCACACAATTCTTGACTACGTGGAAGCCTACAATCAAGGAACACCACCAAGAGTAAAAGATACACTTACTATTTATCAAGACATTCGGACAATAGATTATCCCAGAAATGAGGTTGGAGAAATTCAAGCAATGATTCATCCTCGGTTACAATTTCGGGATTATGAAGCGCTGCATCCTGGAGAACCATTGTTTTTGACTTTTGATGGTGAAGAAATTGTCTATGAAGGTGACTCAACTGTATACCCAGTATTCATCAACGAAGCAGCCTACTACGAAAAAGGTATTGCCATGTGCATAACTCAACAATTCCAAGAAATCTTATCTTTCTGATAGCCAGAATTTTAATAAGTATAGTGGCTGAAAAAATTAAAAGTATTACTTTTGAAGCATGGTATTGTCATAGCTGCTCTCCAATCTTTAAACAAGAGTCTACACATCTACGAGCCTATGTAAATTTGTCTGACGAGTTCGCATTTTGCCAAAACTGCAATGAAGTTACCATGACCAAAACTTCTATAATTCTTTCCAAAGCAACAACTGCGGAAGAGGGCAAACGTTTAGTTGTCTGCCAGTGTCATTGCTGTTCTGCTAGAAAAGAGAAATTAGAACTAATTCCATCTATTGACCGCGATAGGTAGTATTAGAAAAACCAAAATTTTTAAAGTTTGATTTTGAAAAGATAAACTATTAGGAGGCTATTATGCCAAATTCTTCTTCCAGTTCTCCAGGTTGTTGTGGCTGTTTGGGAATAATCTTGTTTCTTCTATTTATTGGTTCAATTATATTTGGTGGAGCTAGTATTGCAGTGAAATTTGGTGATTATGTATTTGGTTTTGGTAGCGTTGTTAATAGTTGGCAAACTTCCAAAAATATTGATTCAAATGATTTAGAAACTAAATATCAAGCAGCTGAATTGGCTGTTAAGCAGTTTCACTCACAATTAGAGCAAGGCAAGTGCAAAGAAATTTACGAACAAGCTAATGAAGCTTTTAAAAAAGCTTCTAACTATGCTGAATTTCTAACTTTTTGTCATCAATTAAATATTAAAATTGAGACCATTAAATCAGTTCAACAATTAGATTATTGGTGGCAATTAACTAATAATGATTCTGAAAAATATATTCTAATTCGTTACGAAACCAAATCTTCACAATCATCGATTCAAGAAACATTTGTTTGGCTGGTCAAAGATAGTAAACCAGAGCTTATGGGATATCACGTTTTTCCCTTAGCTACTTCAATGCAAGCTTTTCCTCAAACTAATTCACTAGACAATGGAAGAATTAAGTCTGTTACGTCGTTCGTGTAGCATCCATGCAAGAACTTACGCTAATAACTTGTTCAATGACTGTACCAATTACGACAAGCCTTAATGTCGTTCTCTAAAGCTGTACTAAATAACTTATACCAAGTTCACCATTTCATACTATATGCAAATAAAACTTCTAAAAAATCGTTTAACTAATTGGTTGGCAGTTACTGCTGGTTCCCTAATTTTATCAACAAACACAGGAATTTCAGTGCTTGGGCAGCCTGCTTCGGTATACGTTCTCCTGTTCGAGCCGAATACCAAAAATGAAGGTATACACACTATTAAGCAGGGTCAAACTAATACAATTTTAATGTTTAGTTCACGAGCAGACGCGGTTAGGTATGCATCAGATATCAATATACTAACGCAGACAGCTAAAATTAAATTTCCATCTGCTTCAGTCGAATCCATTAATATCAGTGAAATGTTAAGTTTCTGTCAATCTGAGCATTACACCTGCAAACGGGTTCCTGAAGGCAGTAAAATCTCTGTTCCAAGTGAATTTGTCGAGAACACAGACTGGAGACCTTCCTCCAATAACGCTACTCCGTAGTCTGGCAACTGTCTAAAACTGAAATTGGTTTCACGGCTAAATGCTTACATACTCTGTTTTTCCTCACAAAGATACCTAGTGCTGCTCTTTTCGACAAGTCTATTAGTCAAAAAGCTACTTCAAAGTTCCCAAAACGGGCGCAACCTCAACCTCTGAAATTTGCGGAACCAAAAAACCCTTAGCGTAAATCTGGGGATTTGTTTGAGAAACTATGGCATAAGACTGGCGAAGATTAGCATTAACTGCAACAGTCTTCACGTCGTACATCTGCATCGCCATCTTGGGATAGAAACCAATACCAATAATCATCAGCAGAAAACAGGCAGCAATAAACACCTCACGCGGTCTAGCATCATCATAAACTGCATCTTCTGGTACGAAGCAGTCTGTACCAAAACAAACTGTTCCGTCATCTTCTTGATTTTCTGAACCTGCATTATTAATGTCACATATAAGTGCTGCACCTTGACCATAAAATACTTCTCGCAGCATGGAAAGTAGATAGATAGGTGTGAGCATGACTCCAACGGCGGCGAGAAAAACTGTGACGGTGCAGAAAGTCGAACTGTAAACGTCACTGCTTGTCATCCCAACGAATACCGAGAGTTCGCCAGCAAAGCCACTCATACCAGGAAGTGCTAGGGATGCCATCGCGGAGATTGTAAATAGGGCAAAGACTTTGGGCATGGCTTGACCAATACCACCCATATCTTTCATTACCATTGTGTGGGTGCGATCGTAAGTAACACCTGCTAAAAAGAACAGCACCGATGCAATCAAACCATGCGAAATCATCTGCAACATCGCGCCGTTGATTCCCAAATCAGTGAATGACGCAATCCCAAGCAGCACAAACCCCATGTGAGAAATCGACGAATAAGCCAAACGTCGCTTCATATTCGTCTGAGCAAAAGAGTTCAATGCACCATAGATAATATTGACAACACCGAGAATGGCTAGAACCGGCGCAAAATAAATGTGTGCATCAGGAAGCAACTCAAGATTCAGGCGAATCAGTCCGTATCCGCCCATCTTCAGCAATACACCAGCCAAAATCATCGACACAGGAGATGATGCTTCGCCGTGGGCATCAGGTAACCAGGTATGCATCGGGAATACAGCGAGTTTGACACCAAATGCAATCAACAATCCTGCATAAAGCAGCAGTTGTAGTCCAAGTGGATATTCCTTCTTGGCGAGGGCAGTTATATCAAATGTCATATCACCGCCGCCATATAAACCCATTGCCAAGGCTGCCACTAAAATAAATATAGAAGCGGCTGCGGTATACAACAAAAATTTGGTAGCCGCATAGCGACGCCTTTGCCCACCCCAAATGCAGACTAGTAGGTAGACGGGTATCAACTCTACTTCCCACATAATGAAAAATAGCAGCAAGTCTTTGGCAACGAACACGCCTACCTGTGCCGAATACAGTACCAGCATCAAAAAATAGAAGAGGCGGGGACGATGATCGACTTGCCAAGCTGAAAAAATCGAGAGTGTGGTGACAAACCCTGCTAATAGCACAAGTGGCGCTGAAAGTCCATCGACCGACACTGCCCAGTTAAGACCCAACTGAGGCATCCAGGCATAATTTTCTACCATTTGAAAACTAGCACTACTGGCATCGTAATGCTTCCAAAAGGCGTAGCACATCAAGGCGAAGTCTGCGATACCTACACCCAGTGCATACCACCGCACGCGCTTGCCATCTTTATCAGGCAGCACAGGGATAAGCAAGGAAGCAACGAGTGGCAGCAAGACAATTGCGGTAAGCCAGGGAAATTGAGCCGCTATCATGTATATAAGAAAAAATACTTATTTGTTTGTCAATTATGTCATTCTACTAAACTGTGTAACAAATTCTTCATAAATCTTTGTTCTAGTTAACGGCTTTGACTTAAAAATGGGGAGTGGGGACTTGTACTGAGCGACTTGTGCCAACCGTTGCCGAGGTAAGCCGAAGTAGTGGGGAGTGGGGAAGAAAGATTTTTCTTTGCTCACGGTACTAATCCAGCCCGCAAAGCACGGACGGCAGCCTGTGTGCGGTCAGCAACACAGAGTTTATTGAGAATACCTCGAACATGAGTTTTTACAGTACCGACTGTTAAATAGAGCCTTTTAGCAATTTCTGCATTGTCACACCCGGCGACAATCAACTCTAAAACATCCATCTCCCTATGAGTTAAAGGATAGGTGACTATACTTTTCTCAACATCTGGGTCAATCCCTTCAATCAATACTCTTTTTCCAGATGCGCCTCTGCTACCATCGGGAAAATCTTGACGTATTTGTTGTAGTATAAGGTCTGCGATCGCTGGATCGATCCATGAGCTACCTGCATAAGTCGTTCGCACAGCCTCAACTAGTCTCTCAGTTTCGATATCCTTCATACAATAAGAATCTGCACCTGCTGCAAATGCTGCTAAAACTGCTTGTTCGCTATTCTGCATGGTCAAAATTAGCATTTTTGTGGTATAGTCTTCGTTCTGTGCTTGATATTGCCTAAATGTGCGTGTTAGCTCAATACCATCCATGTCAGGCAAACCGATGTCAATAGTAGCAACATCTGGCTTGAGAGTTTTCAGAAGCTTGATGCCATCGGCTGCATTGGCTGCTTCACCAACAATGTTAAACTCTGGCTGGGTTTGCAAGGCAGCCCGTAAGCCGATTCTCGTAAGGTTGTGATCTTCAATCACGAGGATCTTGATTTCATTCATAGTTACTTAACTTTACTGTTATTTATCTAAAGTACAGATTAAAATAATCTCGTTCTTCTATTCGGTATCTTATACAAAAAGCAATGTAGTTGGTATTGTTCCCTTAACTTCATCTACCCTTAGACATAAATAACCTTATCTCGGAAGTTTTTCTAAAGCAAGACTTTCGATATGACAATAATAAGTCAATCAAAAATTTTTTTTATACATTAATCTCAGGATAGATATTTCATGGAAAACAATTTCCGATTGAAAATCCGGTAGGAAAAGAGTGGGTGACCATTAAATTAATTCGCACTCTTGCCTCTGGCACGCTTTGCGTTAAGCCAAGCCTTGACGGAGGCTTTACGCAATTACGTTTTGTGTCGGGGATTTAGATTTAGGCATTCAATTCGCGCTGGCCTTCTTAGGCAGAGGGGACTTAAACCGCCAAAGCTCGTTATAATACTTGCCCTTGGAGTAGCTAGGATGATGTACATAAAAGTGACTAAGCTACCTCACCCTAAGATCGAGACACAGATATTGTTTGGATAACCAGACGGCTAAGATATTTGTTAAGACAATAGTATATTAATACATTTATTCAATATAAACCCAGTGGAATTACTTAAAAGGGTTAGATTTTAATTTAGGAAACTTTAAACGAAAATATGAATCCTTAATAATCTCAGCGCTGGTGAAGTAAGCTATTACTAGATTTGCGAGGGATAGCCAAGCACTTCTTTTTTTATTTAGCCATGTCTTTAACTAAAACTGTCAAAAAAGATAAAATTCTGGTTGTCGATGATATTTTTGATAATTTACTGGTTCTAGAAGCTGTACTAGAAGATGAGGGCTATGAAATTAGCTTAGTCGAAGAGAGCAAAATTGCTCTGGCTATGGTTGAAGAGTCACCACCAGATATAATTCTCTTAGATGTGATGATGCCAGAGATAGATGGGTATGAATTTACTCGACGCATCCGGCAGAATCCGGCGTTGCCATTTATCCCCATTTTGCTGCTCACGGCTCACTATGCGTCTAGCGTTGTAGAAGGACTCGATGCTGGTGCAGATGACTTTATTCGTAAACCATTCGATCCTGATGAATTACATGCACGAGTGCGATCGCTCCTGCGCCTCAAGCATAGTATCGACGAACGAGATCAGATGGCTAACCTCCGGGCAGATTTTGTCTCCCGTTTTACTCACGATTTACGCATACCACTAGTAGCCTCCAACCGCGTATTAAAACTATTGCTCGAAGGCAGGTTTTGCGATGTTTCGCCACAATTGCAAGAAATAATTGATACCATGATTGGCAGTAATCGAGACCTGCTAGAAATGGTCAATACCTTACTAGAAGTTTATCGTCATGAAGCGGGCTGCAAAAGTTTAAAAATTTCTCACTGCAATATTCAAGAATTAGTTACTGAAGTTTGCCAAGAATTAACTCCTTTAGCTGAAGAAAAAGGATTAGTTGTAAACATTGATAGAGATGAAATTGCAACTACCATTATGGGCGATCGCGTAGAACTGCGGCGAGTTTTGACAAATATCATCGGCAATGCCATCAAGTTTACAGACAAAGGTTCTATAGATATTCGCTGCTATCTCACTCCGGTAGCTATGAATATTGATATCCAAGATACAGGGTCAGGAATTTCTAAACCAGATCAGGCAATATTATTCGAGCGGTTTCGTCAAGGTAAACACCAACGTTCTGGTAGTGGTTTAGGACTATATCTATCTCGCTGCATTATTGAAGCACATCAAGGCACAATCGATGTTACATCTGAACCAGGGAAAGGTAGCACATTCACTATCCGGCTACCTGTAACTGGCGAAAACTAAAAATTATTACTTATCGAAACAGAATTTAGCATGAATTCTGACTCCTGACTCCTAAATTATGTTTCTGGTAAATATAAGATTAATCATGAATTAAGTAGGTAGACAAGAGAAAACCAAACTATGTAACGAAAAGTAAAATATCTGTATTTGGCTCGTAGTTGCGCCCACTTACTTAGCACTTTTGAAAAAATCAATGATAGCTTGAAAAAATATTTTGCGATCGCTTTTATCCAAATCCCTAAAAATCTCAGTTAAAACACAGATTAAAAAAAGGGAAAAGGTTCAGTAAATAATTATTTAACCTACACCTTCTTTCTAAATAAAGTTTCACCAAGAGAACTGGATATGGTAAATATGTCAATAGAGTGCAAAGCAGGACTATTTCGTTCTAGACATAAACCGCCCAGAACTAAAGTTCCAGGCTAACTGCCCTAGTCCACTTTAGTGGACTAAAAACCTTTCCTTTATTAGTCGTCTTTAAACGAATGAGTGCTATTAGCCTCAGAATTTATTCTAAGGCCAGGTAGATGAGAATGAAATAGCCCTGGGGTGCGGAGGCTTCCAACTTGGTGGTAGATAGTTCAGTATTAGCGAGTCCGTGTACTCAATTTTGGGTAAATTAGACGAGATGATTCAAAATTTTTTCGTCTTTAATCACTAAATGAGGTTAGTTAAATGTCTGAACTTACGGATGAACTTCAATATATTTTGAATTGGTTAAAATCTACCAATCTTGATTTCTTTGATTGTTACAATCCAGGTTTAACTCGCCAGCAGATTGACGAAATTACTAAGGATTTACCATTCAGGTTATCCGAAGAAATATACGAACTTTATCAATGGCGCAATGGAACCGCCGATCTTGGTTATAACAATGGCTATCTACCACTCTATTTTTTGTTTCCTGAGCAATTAAGAGCCGATGTCATTTGTTCTTTTTGTTCCTTGCAAGATTCAGTTGATATTTACAAAACTCTACGAGAAGCTACTAGTGATGAATATTGGAACCAAAAATGGTTTCCTATTGCTGCATATGAAAGTAAAAAAATGCTTTATGTAGTTGGCGATCTCGATCCATCTCCGGTTTATCTTTGGGATGTTGATTGCCTTGAGGATTCAGTAAGAGTCTATAAAAATCTCATCAGTATGATATCTGTAATTGCAGAGTGTTGTGAGTTTACCTTGTATCAACTTATACCAGATCAAGATGGAGAAGAAGATGACATGATAATCCGAATAGATGAAGAAAAGCTGGAACTTGAAAAAGAGATATATCGAAAATATAACTCATAATTACAGGAAATATGAAGCTGTATAAAAACAAATTGCTTCCTTAGAGAAACTGTGATATTTAAATATTAATAAAAAAAGAGCTTGAATAAAAAGAATAATGAAGTACTTATTTATAATTTGGGTGCTTATACTCTATTTAGTCGCTCCTAGTGCGGCGATCGCTCAACCAAGACAGCCCTATACTTTAATATCTGGACTTGGGACAATCCACCATCCAGTTTCTACTTCTAATCCCCAAGCACAAGAGTTTTTCGATCAGGGATTAAATTTAATTTACGCTTTCAATCATGATGAGGCGGTGCGTTCTTTTCAACACAGTGCCAAACTCGATCCGCATTTAGCGATCGCATATTGGGGTATTGCTCTAGCTCTAGGCCCTAATATTAACTTAGCAATCGACCCCAACCGAGAATTAGCTGCTTACCAAGCAATACAGCAAGCTTTAGCACTTTCCACCCAAGCATCTGCCCAAGAACGAGACTATATTACCGCCTTAGCAAAACGTTACTCTCAAAATCCTGATGCAGACTTGTATAAACTAGCGCTTGACTACACAAAAGCAATGGCAACCCTAGTTAAGCGCTATCCTGATGATTTCGATGCGGCGACGCTTTACGCTGAAAGCTTGATGGATCTGCATCCTTGGCAGCACTGGACTAAAGATGGCAAGCCACAGCCAGATACAGAAGAAATTGTGGCTATTTTAGAATCTGTTCTCAAACGTAACCCGAATCATACCGGGGCTAATCATTACTATATTCATGCAATGGAAGCCTCACCTTTCCCAGAACAGGCCCTTGTGAGTGCCAAACGACTAGAAACCCTAGCACCAACGGCGGGACACTTAGTACACATGCCAAGTCATATTTATTTTCGTGTGGGAGATTATGAAGGGGCAATGCAGGCAAACAAGCAGGCGATCGCTCAAGATGATATTTACATCAAAAAATATCTTGTCCAGGGTACTTACCCGATGATGTACTACAACCACAACGTATATTTTCTCATGGTGGCCAGCAGCATGGCAGGAAAATATAAAGATGCTCTCCAAGCCGCAGAGACGTTAGTTGCCAATGCTACTGCCATTGACCCGTATGCACCAATGCTTGAGGGATTCCTGGGCAGCAAAATGCTGATTCAGACACGCTTTAGCGATTGGGATGCCATCTTAAAAACTCCCGTCCCCGATGCTAAATTGCCTACTACCACAGCCCTTTGGCATTTTGCTCGCGGCATGGCTTGCACAGCCACAGGCAAACCTGAAGATGCAGCAAGTGAAAGTCAGGCATTAGTTGCCGCCAAACAGGGAATTTCTACCGAAGCAACCATTGGCTTCAGTCCCGCCAGTCGCATTTTAGACATTGCCTCAAAAGTTCTAGACGCCAAAATTGCTAAAGAAAAGCATGATTATGAATCTGCAATTTTATTGTTAGAAAAAGCAGTGGCAGTAGAAGATACCCTTGATTACGTGGAACCACCAGACTGGTACTTTCCCACGCGGGAATCTTTGGGCGCTGTGCTTTTGGCTAAAGGTGACTATAAAGAGGCTGAGAAAGTCTTTCGTGCTGATCTAAAAAAGTATCCCCATAATGGGCGTTCTCTATTTGGCTTGCAGGCAAGTTTGCAAGCACTGGGCAAAGATAAGGCCGCTCAACTTGTCAAAGCCGAATTGAAAACAGCTTGGAAAGGTGATGATAAGCAACTTGCTATAGCGAACATGTATTGAGGGAACGCCAAAAAATAAATTATCCAATTTTTGGAATCAAAACCACTTTTTCTCCCCCTGCTCCCGTTCGGCTACGCTCACGGCAAGCCTGCTCCCTTGTCCTAAAAGCGATGCACCAGAAAGCGATTAGATAATTTTTCTAACTCAAATTAGGATTGCTATACCCTTTATTTGTTGCCTGACTTTGCCTTTCATATTAAAATTTGGGAGTAATACTTTTGGTTAATACAGTCAAACGTTCAATTCGGATATTAAAGATGCGCCCCTGCATGTCTGATTTCCTTTATCACCCTACAGGATTTATCTTCTTCCATTTTCAACCCTTTTTTGCGGTGGGCTGTTATGGGAAGTGGGGGCAGGCGATCGCCTAAGTGCGATCGCATCACTAGTTAATTATCTACTGGATGCAGAGAGTTGGCTCGTATGTCATCCTAGATTAAGAGAGTTAATTTGGTGATGTCTTTGATTTTAGTATTGAAAGGCTTTTTCCTTTTAGTATTTACAGACTACTCAGAGAAATTAAAATCTCTACACAGTGATGATTTTGGAGAGAATCGATGTCAATTTATGTAGGTAACCTCTCTTATGACGTTACACAAGAAGATTTAAGTGGTATTTTTGCAGAATATGGTACTGTAAAACGGGTTCAAGTACCTACTGACCGTGAAACAGGTCGTCCACGCGGCTTTGCTTTTGTGGAAATGGGAACCGAAGCTGAAGAAGCAGCTGCCATAGAAGCTCTCGATGGTGCTGAGTGGATGGGTCGTGACCTGAAGGTAAATAAGGCTAAACCTAAAGAAGATAGAGGAGACAGAGGTTCCTTTGGTGGTGGTGGTAGAGGAGGATACGGCGGCGGCGGCGGTGGTGGACGCAACCGCTACTAAGGTTGGAAACAAAAAAAATTTACCTAGAGTCTTAAGGTCAGACAAGGTGTCTGTCTTTTTTTTGTAATGTTACTGTTTCCATAGCCATTGATGAAGTCAACTTAGTTAGGAGAAATAATGACCCAAGTAATCGTAGGTGACAATGAACACATTGAGTCAGCCTTACGGCGATTTAAGCGAGAAGTTTCTAAGGCTGGAATTTTTCCAGACATGAGAAAGCATCGTCATTTTGAAACACCCCTAGAAAAACGCAAGCGCAAAGAAGTTGCCAAGCACAGGCAGAGTAAGAGAAGTTTTCGTAACTAATAACAATTCACGAAAATCCTGATGTGTATAGATTTCTCCTAGTGGCATGGCAAAGACATGCCCCTAGCATCTGAAATAGATATAAATGAATGCCTTCATAGAATCTATGAGGGTTTTCCTTTTGCCTATTTTAAAATCAGGAAACCTAAAGAAACGCTAAAATCAAGTCAGCCTTTGTATTGTAGCGGTTGTGTCCCACATCACTCAGAGGGCGGTTCACTGTATAAATCCTGATTGTCAACGTCCTTATCCTCAGCCTTGGGGAAACAAATTTTGCAACAGTTGTGGCGCACCACTACAACTGTTAGACCGCTATGTTCCACTTCAGGCTTTGGGGTCGGGAGGATTTGCTCAAATTTACACGGTTTGGGATGAAAAAACTCAAACAGAGAAAGTGCTGAAGGTGTTGGTCGAAGATTCACCAAAGGCACTGGAGTTATTTACCCAAGAGGCGGCGGTTTTATCTAGTTTGCACCATGCAGGTGTCCCCAGAGTCGATGCCGAAGGGTATTTTCAGGTACAACTGTTTAACCCCAAACCGCACCAACTACCTTGTCTGGTAATGGAAAAAATCAATGGGCAGACTTTAGAGGAGATATTAAAAAAGTTTCCCCAAGGATGTCCAGAGAATTTGGTTTTAGACTGGTTTGCCCAAACTGTACAGATTTTACAAGAATTACACAAACGTCAGATTCTTCACCGGGATATCAAACCTTCTAATTTAATGCTAGGCAGTTCTTCGCCATCTTTAAACGCGTCTCAAGGGCAAACAGGGGGCGATCGCTTAGTATTAATTGATTTTGGCGGGGCGAAACAATTTAGCGCCTCTAAGCTGCGTTCTCAGTCTAGTTCCACCCGATTATTTTCTTCTGGGTACAGTCCACCAGAACAAGTGATCGGAGGGATTGTCGGGCCAAGTGCCGATTTTTATGCCCTTGGTCGAACGGTGATTGAACTACTAACAGGCAAGTACCCGCTAGAATTGGAAGATCAGCAAACGGGGAAATTGCGTTGGCGAACTACGGTAAATGTCAACCCCCAATTAGCTTCTTTGCTGGATGAGATGGTGCAGGAGGATGTGCGATCGCGTCCAGCAAATGCAGCTATAATTCAAAAACGTTTGGCGAAGATTTCTCAACCATTACCGCCATCAGGATTATTTGCCCAACTGCGAGACAACATTAAACAAGTCTCAACGCAAGTTTACCAAAGATTTACCCAGCTAATACAAGCTATTGAACAAGTTTTAGCTAATTTTAGCCAAGCTGTAACTAAAACCGTTATTTTTATCGTTCAGACAATTATTAAAATTTTCTTAGCTTGTTTGGCGACGATTTGGGCGATGATTTTGGCTTATGTTGGCGCTTGTTTTGGTGCGATCGCAGGTTTTATTTTGGCATATCACACCAGCTTGGGTCGTCAGGTTGTGGAATTTATTTGGAATCAGCAAAACCAATTAGTACCAAATACTCAACCCCTCTTGGGGGCAGATATTTTGGTATTCGTCACCGCCGGCTGGGGAACCGCTTGGGGACTGACAGTATCCGGGTGTTTTGGTCAACATCGGCGCTTTTTAGTAGCCTCGCTGATGGGGATGATTAGCTATGGCTTCGGCTGGTTGATTTTGCAATTAATGACACCCAAAGATAGCGGTGAGGGTTTAGTGGCAGTAATTTTAGTGGCAGTTTGCCTACTTACCTTAAGTTTAGGACTCCGCAGCCATCACATAGTGTACGCTGTCTTCGCTGCCTTTGGGAGTGCGATCGCCTATGCAGTTTTGATTCTTTTCAGGTTAGCGCCTCCGATTTTCCAATTCTCTAGTCAACCAGCCTGGTCAGAGTTACAGTTACCTCTGATTTTTTTTGGTTCTGTAGGCGTCTTTATTAGCTTCTGGTTAGGAGTGAGTTACTACCTAATTGTCCCTGGATTGCGGTTTTTAGGGTGGCGATGAAGAACGCAGGAGATCCCCTTTTAGGCTACGGTGGTGTACATAAGAGACTTCCAAGAAATAAATTATTCCAATACAGGACTTACGCAAGAACCCTTTAAAACTTTTATTCCTTTGTGTCCTTTGCGGACTTTGCGGTTCGTTTTATCCTGATTTTGCGTAAGTCCTACAATAAACGAACCTTATTAGACACAGAGAACGCAGAGAGAAGAAATAGAGAGAGTTTTTGCGTCAGTTTTGGAACATTTTTTTATTTGTCAGTCCCTAAATGCGATTACCCAAAAACCTCACCCTCTCACCGACATCCCGCCCAGAACTAAAGTTCTTTGGCTTTTAGCTGAAGTCCACGCTTTGTGGACTAAATTGTTCGTTGAGTTTACTAAGCGTGGATTTAAGCTACGGAATTTATTCCGAGGCGGGATATGAAACTAATGCGGTTCGGTCTGTTTTTGAGAAATATTGTATTGTTGTAGAAACTGAATTTTAAAATCCATAATTTAAAATCTAAAATCTAAAATCTAAAATCGGAGGCGATCGCTATGGTATCAGTCAGCGATGCACAAGCAATTATTTTAAATTTAGTACAACCGTTAGATCGTCAGCGTGATACAGAAGTTGTCGATTTATTAGTAGCAGATAGTCGGATTTTGGCAGTACCTGTCACCAGTCCGCTAGATTTTCCCCATTGGGATAATTCGGCAATGGATGGCTACGCAGTTCGCTACGAAGATGTACAGCATAGTAGCGAAAACCCAGCCGTTTTAGAAATTGTTGAAGATATTCCGGCTGGGTATCAGCCCAAGTCTACAATTCAACCAGGGCAAGCCGCACGGATTTTCACAGGTGCGGTGATTCCAGCAGGTGCGGATACTGTAGTCATGCAAGAAAAGACACGCCGCGAGGAAAACCGTGTATTTATCCTGGATGCGCCAAAACCGCAAGAATTTGTCAGACACAAAGGATCTTTTTATCAATCTGGAACACAGTTACTACCAGCAGGAATTAAGTTAAATGCTCCAGAAATTGCCGTATTGGCAGCAGTACAATGTCCGCAATTAAGTGTTTACCGCCGTCCGCGTGTGGCCATTTTTTCGACTGGTGATGAATTGATGACACTCGATCAACCGTTGCAACCGGGGCAAATTGTGGATTCTAATCAGTATGCACTAGCAGCTTTAGTAAGACAAAGTGGCGCAGAACCAATACTTTTAGGCATAGTCAAAGATGATCCAGTTGCTTTGGAGAAAGTTATTGCCCATGCTGTTGCGATCGCTGATATAGTTCTCTCTTCTGGTGGTGTCTCAGTAGGAGATTATGACTATGTTGATAAAATTCTAGAGTCACTAAAAGCAAAAATCCACATTCGCTCTGTGGAAATGAGGCCAGGAAAACCCCTCACCGTCGCCACACTCCCCACTCCCCACTCCCCACTCTACTTTGGTTTACCAGGAAACCCTGCTGCTGCGTTGGTGACATTTTGGCGGTTTGTGCTACCAGCAATCAAGAAACTTTCGGGAATTACTTTATGTTGGGAACCAGTGTTTTTGAAAGTGCGATCGCATTATGAGTTGCGATCGAACGGGAAGCGCGAAACTTACCTTTGGGGTAAATTGCATTTAATTGATGGAGTTTACGAATTTCATCAAGCTGATGGTAGTCAAAGTTCTGGCAATTTAATTAATTTAACTCAAACCAATGCTTTAGCTGTTCTCCCGGTGGGTAAAACATTAATTTACCCACAAGAAGAGGTGCAAGTTTTGCTGTTTAATAACGGTTAAAATACCTGTTCAAAAGCCTCAATCAAACTGTTAACTTCCTCAATGGTGTTGTAATGCACCATACTCACCCGGATTATTCCACTTTGCGAGGCTAAACCCAGGTATTCAATCAGCCGTTTAGCATAAAAGTCTCCGTAACGAATCGCAATATTATCTTGGTCAATTTTTTTTGGAATGGTTGAGCTATTCATTCCATCTACTACAAAAGATATAGTTGGCACACGGAATTTACGGTTAGCTTTTGATTGACCAATTACTCGCACATTAGACTTACTGTTGAGGTAATTTAGGAGGCGATCGCTAATCTGTTCTTCATGTATGCTAATTAAATCAAACGCCTGTACCATTTGATTTCTCAAATCAGGTGCAGTTTGATCGCCGTAGTGTAGTTGTGCTAATTCACTTAGATAATCGCATAACCCCAACATGCCATAACTTAATTCAAAATTTACATTCCCTAACTGAAATTTATAAGGTATATCTGTCTGCTCAATAAAATAATGGTTAAGACCAGGTAATCTTAATAAATGTTCTTCTTTGCCATAAAGTAAAGCATGATGTGGCCCGTAAACTTTATAACAACTCAAAGTATAGAAATCAACATCTAAATCTTGGACATCAACTAACCTGTGGGGTGCATAAGCTACACCATCTACACAAATCATCGCGTTGCGATCGTGTACAAATGCAGCAATTTCTTTGATAGGATTGATGGTTCCTAGAACATTAGAAGCATGAGTCAAAGCTACTAGTTTTGTCCGCTGACTCATCAATGGTTCTAAATCTGCTAAATGAAGTTCCAAGGTATCTGGGCGAATTTGCCACACTTTAACCTTCATTCCTTGTTTTTCCAGAGCCATCCAAGCACCAATATTGGACTCATGGTCACAATTAGTCACAATAATTTCATCACCAGGCGTAAAAGTTTGACCAAGGCAAATAGAAAGAACTTTCAACATCATTGTAGTAGATGGTCCCATAACCACTTCTTTATAAGAATTGGCGTTAATCAAAGTAGCCATTCCCCTAGTTGCTGAAGCCAATCGTTCTCCTGCAAGTTCAGAAACTGCATAAGAAGCTCCCAACTGGACATTAGAACTTAGGAGGAATTCGCTAATTCTATCTACTACTTTTTTCAGGGTTTGTGAACCCCCAGCATTATCAAAAAAAGTCCATTCACCAGCTAGGGCGGGAAAATATTGGCGAACTTTATCAAGATTCAAAATCATAGTATAAGTTTTTTGGAGAATGTTCTTTATTCTTTACCCTAGCTTACCTTTTGGCAAGTCGCACGGAGAGCATCTACATCCTCTCTTAGTGTTTACAGCTTGTTGTGCTAGAGTTCTTAATTCTTCACAATTCTCGCCAATTTTATTTGATAAGTTTAAGGGAGAGTCAAAACAATAGTTGCTTTGACTTTTAATTCCTTGATTGAAAATAAAGGAACAAGCTATGAACACTACAGTTAAATACTACATTGAGGTGATTAAGGAAGAAGCACTTCAACTTGTTAAAAAAAGACTTGTTAACCGTCAGCAATCAATTTATACTCTCTGTAAATATATTCCTCATTGTGAGTGGGTTAATTTTGAACTGGAGTTAGAAAAAAACGAATTTCTGCTTAGAGATAGAATTATTGACCTCCTGAATCACGAATCATGGGAAGACGATTAAGCCTGCATTTAGAAGCTAAATCTTATTAGCCGCATCTCCATAAAATTAAAATTATAAATTCATTTTTAAACACTAAAAACTCTCGAATTAAGTTGGGGGTTATAAACCAATACAGTTCAGTTACAATACTGCGTAGGTTTTGCCTAAAAAATCACTCTGGTGTAGGTTGGGGAGCCACTCATGTGCGGGGGGTCAAAGAGTTGAGTGAAGTGGCGTTTGAGGAACGTAGACCCAAAGGGGCTTAAGGCAGGGTAACCCAACATTTTTAAGACTTTTTTGGGTAACACTTAAGTTCAACCCAACCTACAAATCTTCAAAACCTACGCAGTATTGAGTCCCGTTAAGCCTTAAACTCAATTTCTACGTAGGTCTAATTTTTCACGTTAGAAACTTCCAAATAAAAAAATGTTCCAAAACTGAGGCAAAAACTCTCTCTATTTCTTCTCTCTCTGCGTTCTCTGTGTCTGAAGTGGTTCGTTTATTTGAATAATTTATTTCTTGGAAGTCCCTTATGTGGAAAAGGTAACGATTCACCTAACCCCCTTCCCGACACTCTAAGGGTGAAAATTTAAAGTCTCTGACGCCACGTGCTTGGCTGTCGGGCTTTGCTTCAATGGCGTAGTCGCTCCTTATTAAAGGAAGAGAGAAATAAAAGTGAAGTTTTTCAGATGACCTGAATTGTCAGGTGTCGCCCACCCCACAAAATTGGATAATTTATTTCTTGGAGTTCTCCTAAACCAATTTCAGTCACTTAGGATTAGGGAGACAATTCTTGTAGCCTTATCCATTCGGTGATAGATTGCCATTGGCTTGCGTAAACAGTAGTATTTCTACGTTTTTCTTGTTGAGGTTTTCTAGATAGTTTTCCCTTGACAGCCTCGGTGAATGAACTGGATTCGTTCAGATTATAAACTGGCATTTCTTGCCAGCAGTGGCGACAAAACCAGTAACTTTCTGCACCGCGTACATGTTCTAAAAGTAAACTTGAACAGCAAGGACAGTAATTCATATTTTTCTCAAATCCTGTTAATAAAAGTTTTATTGCAAATGAGGGTAGCTAGTTGACAAGCCCGGAGGTATTTAAAACGATGTGTTTATATTTTTACTATAGTATTTAAATATGAGGAACTTGTGAGGAAATTTAAATAATTCGCAATTCGCAATGACCAGAAATAAAAAGGTGCAGAGCAACTAAATTTATTTATGGAAAATAAAAAAATGTATTTTGAGACACGTAGTGCAATAAATACTACATCCGTTGACTCAGAGCAAGTAAATTTATTTATGGTTACTGAGCAGACTTGCTCTAAGCCTGTCTTAAGCCTGTCCTGGGCGTAGTCGAAGGGAGTCGAAGTATGGGCTTGGTAAATTTTTGAATGGGTGAATGCGTGACTTCCCCAAAGGCAAATTCATCTCCAAGAGTTGGGGCTGACAATCGCGGACTCGCTTATAGCCTTGCTATCCCGAACGCGAACAGCGTATCGTAGAGAAGGGTTTCCGCTACCATAACGCAATTACGTTTTGTAACGGGGGTTTTAATTAGGCATTTATTTACAGGTTTCACTGTCAAGTTACTTCCTTGATAATTGAGTTAAACTTGGAACAGTATAATTACTGATTTTCAACAGTTTACTTCCTCTGGCTTTCGCTAGCTTCTGCTAGTTAATTTTGATATCAAAAAGATTATTAGATTTGACAAATAAACCATGCGATTCAACGATCAGCTAATAAACTTACCTAGCTTAAATCATGTTATTAACCGTTCTCCCTTAACGATTAACCCTGATAGTTTTGTAGTCGAAGCTATTGTCTTGATGAACCAGAAAATATGTAGTAATTATGTACCTAGCAACTTAAATTATTCATTAGATTTAAACCCAGTAAATCAACCATTAACTGGTTGTGTGTTGGTTATGGAGGGAGGAAATTTATTAGGCATTTTTACTGAAAAAGATGTACTTAGGCTTATAGCTTCTGGAATAGACTTATCCACGGTGACGATCGCACAAGTGATGACGCAGCCAGTGGTTACACTTATACAATCAGATTCTCAGGATATTTTCATTGCTTTATCGTTATTGCGTCAGCATCAGACTCATTATTTGCCAGTTTTGGACGATCGCGGACAATTGCAAGGAATTATCACTGAGAGTAGCTTACTACAAGCCTTTGACCTAGTAAAAATGGTTGGCGTCGTTGAAGGGTTGCAGCAATATTTACAAAAACCCAAAGATGAATTCAGGCAGGTTAATCAGCACACAGAGATAGAACAAATCCGCTACCAAACTCAAAATAACTTAAAACTATGGGTTGAGGCACAGTCGGCTGAAATTATGCAAGTTAATCAAGAACTTCAGCTAGCCCTCGAAGAACTCCAGGTTGTAGAAGAAGAACTGCGCGAGCAAAATGAAGAGTTGGCCGTTGCCCATGAGCTAGTAGAATTGGAGCGCCAGCGTTACCAAGATTTATTTGAGTTCGCTCCAGATGGTTACTTGGTAACTGATACAGCAGGTATTATCCAAGAGGCTAACCGAGCAACAGCAATCTTGCTGGCTGTCCGCCAAAAATATTTAGTGAACAAACCATTAAGTATATTTATTGCTCACCAAGATCGGCAGACTTTTAACACCCGACTAAATAATTCACAGCAGGAACAGGAGTGGGAAATTTACCTAAAACCACGGGGAGGTAAAGCTTTTGCGGCTAGCATTAGAGCGGCTGGCATGTACGATTTTGAGGGTAAGCAAGTTGGTTGGCGATGGTTACTCTGCGATATTAGCAATCGCCAACAGCCAAAGGAATCACTGCGTCAAGCTAACGAAGAGTTAGAACAACGAGTGGCAAAACGGACAGCAGAACTTCTTATGTCCAATGTTCTGTTGCAACAAGAAATTACCGAACGCCAACGCACAGAAGTTGTATTACAGCAGAGCGAAAACCTCTATCGCCAACTCGTGGAAAGCCAAATTGACATAATTATCCGCACTAATTTGCAAGGGCAGATTAGCTTTGCCAATGCGGTTGCTTGTCAAACCTTCGGTTGCAAAGAAGATGAGTTTTGTGGTCAGTCATTTTTCCAGTTTCTTCATCCAGATGACTTGTCTGAAGTGATGGAAGATATGGCAGCTTTAGGATCTTCATCCTATCCCTTGACTAATCGTCAGCGACGTGCATTTACAGTCAATGGTATCCGGTGGTTTCAATGGAATGCGATCGCAATTCGTAATGACAAAGGAGAGCTTGTTGAAATCCAAGCAGTAGGCAGAGATATTACCGAACAGCAAGCAGCGCTACACGAACGCCAACTTGGAGAAGTTACGAAATCCGATAAGGGATTTCCAAAAATTAAATTACTCAATTCCTCTATCCAATACGACTATCCGATTTCTTCTCCCCCTGCTCCCCCTGCTTACCAAAACGATTGATTATTTTTTTATTTGTCAGTCCCTTACTACATCTGTGCAAAAATTGGAAAACCCTCTTTCCCCCAGCAAGACTGCCCCCTTGCAGTCTTAATCATAAGTCTTTAACCGGACACGATATTATATAATGTCCCCTTGATTACTTACTAAACTCCAAGAACCTCACCCCGCCAAAGCTACGCTTCGTCTCCCCTCCCCGATGCTTTGGGGTGGGGAGAAATGACTGTGGGAATCATAACTAATTACCCGGACACGATATTACGGGGGCGAAAGCTGCAAAATATCCTGGTTTTGGCAACAATATCTTTGAAAGGGAAGAAAGTTTTATTTTTTGGATCTTCCTTAGCGATTAACAGTACTCATATCAGGGTAGCGATCGCCTGCGGTAATCCCCTTTACTGCTATTGCTTCAATCCGACTGAGGTCATCTTTAGTTAGAACAATCTCAGTTGCGGCGATATTCTCTTCTAAATAAGTGCGCCGCTTTGTACCAGGAATCGGCACAATATCTTCACCTTGAGCCAGTAGCCAAGCCAAAGCAAGTTGGCTAGGTGTGACTTTTTTTTCTTCAGCGATTTCCTTGACTTTTTCAACTAGTTGCAGGTTTTTAGAGAAATTCTCGCCCTGAAAACGGGGATGATTTCTCCGGAAATCATCTGCTGCAAGGTCTTCAGGACGGGTGATAGCTCCCGATAAAAACCCACGACCAAGAGGACTATAAGCAACAAAACCAATTCCTAGTTCTCGGATAGTAGGTAAAATTTCATCTTCTGGATCGCGGCTCCATAAAGAATACTCTGTTTGTAGCGCGGTAATTGGATGAACTGCCACAGCCCGCCGAATTGTCGCCGGAGCAGCTTCCGACAGCCCTAAATACCGCACTTTACCAGCCTGTACTAACTGAGCCATTGCCCCTACAGTATCTTCGATTGGCACCTTTGGATCAACTCGATGTTGATAGTACAGGTCAATAACCTCTACTCCCAAACGTTTAAGTGAAGCATCACAAGCTGTTTGGACATATTCGGGACTGCCATTAACTCCTTTCCAACCACCTTCTTCGGTACGAACATTACCAAACTTGGTTGCTAATACTACTTGCTCTCGACGATCCTTAATTGCTCTACCTACTAATTGCTCATTAGTGAAAGGCCCATACATATCAGCAGTATCGAGAAAATTGACTCCAAGATCCAAAGCACGATGGATAGTGGCGATCGCTTCCGATTCATCACGACCACTGTAAAACTCCGACATTCCCATACAACCAAGTCCCAGTTGTGAAACTTCCAGTCCTTGTTTGCCTAACTTTCTAGAATTCATTGAAAATCTCCTAGCTATTAAGTCTTATATAAACATCAGTATTAAAACAAATAAGAAAATCTTACCTAAATTACAGGAATCCGTCTTAGCTCTTTAGTAGTATTTTATAGCATTTCTCAGTTGAGTGAAGTACAAGAACCCCACCCCCAACCCCCTCTTCGCTTGCGAAGAGGGGGCTACGATGTACCTTACGTGATTAGGAAACGCTATAAGCAATTTAGCTACTGTTGGTTTTCTTGATAATTTTATTTGGATCTAAAAAATGCAGTAATTGTTCACAGAGCTTCAAACCATTGGATAGAAATTATTGCAGAAAAATATTTTTTTTAGTAGGCATAAACCAAGCTTTTAAGATGTAATCTAATTAAGTAAATTGAGGAAAAAATGGCTTTAATTCCTTGGTAACCTTTTAGAGAAGTAGAAACCATGCAACGGCAAATAAATCGATTATTCGATACAATGCTGTCACTTCAAGAGAGCGATCGCCTACGAGGCTTTATAATTACCCAGGAGTTACGCAAAATACTTCTCAAATTATTCCTCCGTGTCGTGCCAGTTGCTTCTCCCAAGGGGAGACGCGCAAGGGAAAAGTCTCTTAACCGCAAGGGCGCACTGGCTTCTCTGTGGCTAATAAGGTTCAATTTTCCGTTACCTGTGCGTAAGTCCTATTACCAATTACAAGAACCAACCAAACTAGCCACTATCTCAACTAGTTCTTCAGGATCAATCGGTTTAGATACATGAGTGTTAAAGCCACCTTCCAAGGCCCGGATACGATCCTCACTATCAGCAAAGGCTGTTAAAGCAATAGCCGGGACTCGTCCACCATTCTTTGGTTTGAGCGCACGAATTTTGCGGATGAAAGTGTAGCCATCCTCCCCAGGTAGCCCAATATCAGAAATTAAAACATCGGGTTGCAATTCAGATAAAACTTTGCGTGCCGCATCTGCTGATATTACTGCTATAACTTTTGCTCCATCCATTTCCAAGACAGTAGTGATGAAGAAGCGAGTATCATCATCATCCTCAACTACCAGAATATCTAAACCAGCAAGAGTTCCAGAAGGTTCCATAAATGTCATTTTATAATAACTTTCTGTGACTTTTACCTGCTAATTATAAAATCAGGGGTTGAGAAACCCTCAAAATGACCTTTTCAGATGTGGTACAAGATTATATCACGAAGTGTAGGGTGTCCCTCAGGTAAACGAGAACCGCTATAATTTATGCGATCGCAGTCCTCTGTGATTTACAAGTTGATAAACACACGGCTTTCGATATTCTTGAGAAGTTAGATAGTTGGGCGATTGACTACGCTATTAGACATCTCCGAAAAAGATTGTAGAGACGCGAAATTTCGCGTCTCTACAAGGGTTTCATTTTGCAGATATTTAATTTCCGGAGATGTCTATTGGGCCAGAGGGTGCGATAATGCGATCGCTTTGTACTCCAAAACGCAAATAATGCTTCATTCTCGAAGAAGCCTGCTTCTATGTAGTTTTTATGTGATTTCTAGCCAGTTGTAGAGCCGGAACTGAATTGTGAGTACTGTATCAATCATGTAGAGGCGTTTAACAGCACTCACACAACAACTGGCATACAGAGGGAGAAGTGATGCAGGGTTAAAGCTGTGTTTCACAAACCACAGCTTCTTCACTGTCTAACGCTGTTGATATCTCCATTGAAGATCCAACAGCACAACATCAGTTGCCAATTTGCCGAAATCTGTGACAAGTCTTGTCTAACATCAAGCTCATTGAAACTTTCAATCCTTCTCTTGGTTAAGTTTTTATCCAGTGTTATTTACTTTTCTTTTGGGTTTTTTACTCTTCATCTTCAGTCACAAGAGAGCGAATTAATTCCCGAATTACATCAGTTGCTGGTCTGCCAGTGCTTGAGCAATATTTTTCTAATTTCTCGGACTCACCTGATGTGAGATTGATTGTAAGTCGTTTAACAGCCCATTTTTTATTCATGATATTAGACACGTTCCAGTTCTCAACTACTTCTCTAATATCAATCACTTAATCTGTTACTACATGGGTATTATCAAGGAATTTTAATTCAAGAAATGATGAAGTAGACTAAAATATTTTTCCAAATAATAATAACTATGTAAAGTCTATTTTAGAATATAAAGTTTAACTCTCTTAAAAGTAGTAACTATCAAGCCAGTATAAAGAAAGTATAATATAGGTTGACTTAAACTAAGTATTTTGCCCAAATCTACCTTAGCCCACATTAGCAACCCAAGCTACAGTAACACATTGGAGATATTAGGACAATTGAGGAAGCGATGCCTACGGCGGGCTGCGCCTACGCAATTAAATTAGAAAACTGTATTTTGGCTGATTTAGTCACGCTTTTACCTTTGGATGAAGAACAGTAGCATTGTGATAACGGGCTATTTGCTGTGGCGTGACACTCTTTTAAAAAACTTTCTGGTAATGACGGACGTAAACACAGATATACTAATAGCCCAAATAAGCGAAAAAGAGCAACTACCAAAAAATACGTATATCCTTGACCCCTCGGCGTGCCATATCATCATCAAATAATCAACTAATTGGAAATATCAAGCACATCAGACAGAAATCGAGACTGATAAGGTGAACGAAAGGTTTATCAAAAAACTGCTGAATATAATCTTCCCAATTTCCAGCAATTACTGCATAGCCCCTTGAACTTTCGATAAGTCTTTATGATTATTAATCTATTAACCTTTTTAATTTAGCTGTTTAAATAAGTTACTTTCATGACTCTGGAGAGAGAATCATTTTAAACTGATCCTCAACTTTAGATATACAGCAGTTTTCTTTTAGATAAAGTATAAAACTACGGATTTTCAGGCAGTTATTGCTGGAGGTAAGAACTATCACAATCGCTCCAAATTACAAAAGACTCCCGACAGATAGATATTTTGGCAGATTTCGTGTAAATATGCCTCTTAACATAGTCATATAGGAATATGCTTTAGCGCTCTAATCTCAGCAATTAGATAGTTCAAAAGAGCGTTTGAAATGTTTTACTCTTATTAATGGATTTGCAATTAAATACAAATCTATTATCATGAGAGTAGCGAGTCGTTTTTGTAAGTTAATTATTTGTAGCTAAGTAGCAATTAAAAATGATGCAAAATACATTGGTTGATAAAACCTTCCGCGACAACGAAGGCAACATTGTTATAGCTCAGATGCCAAATCTACCGCTTATTGTTTGGATAGTAACTAGTTTACTAACTCTAATTTTTACAAGCGGCAAAATCAATACATTGTTAGACCTAGTAGCATACGGCTCTTTGTTTACTTGGGCGTGGCTGGAATTATTTCAAGGCGTTAATTATTTTCGGAGAGCGCTAGGTCTTGCCGTACTTATTAGTCTTATCGTTTTCAAAATTCAGTATTAATTAAGACTAAATAATTAAGCAAAATTATAAGGAGTATTTTTTTCTTTGTCATATCAAATCCGTTTGTATAGGAATTATTCCTCTTTCCTGTTCCTCTTGGCTCTCTGCGTCTGGAGCGGTTTTTTAATCATTCAGATGCTACCGGATTTGATATCAGTCTTTTATCTTAAGTAGCTAGACAAGATAAAACCAAACTATGTAACGAAAAGTAAAATCTCTGTATTTGGCTCGTAGTTGCGCCCTCTTGCGCTTTAGCGCAACTACGAGCCAGTGATGATTATTTGCGCCCACTTACTTAGTAGATTTTTGCATTGGGATGCTCCCTGATAAATAGTTGTAGCAACTTGCATAAAAATTCTGATTAAGTAGGTAGACGTAATTAAACATCTATATAAAACCTCATCCTCAATCCCTCTCCGTGAGTTCGGAGAGGGATTGAGGATGAGGGTGAGGTTTTATATTTAATTTGACCCAGTTACTTAGAATCGATATCATTACATCCTCTTACTATGAAAAGGCAGCTAAGAATTAATGATCGGTATAGATAGCTAAAAAACCGGATCTTCAAGAATACTGTGAGCCGTACTCAGGTAGTGCTGGATAGATTTATTGGTAAGCTGAGATTGTAGCGATATTCACAACAGGCATTAATTGCGACGCCGAATAGCCCATCGTAGACATCGCTACTTAAGTAGTTCAGCAGGCAGAATATACCATAGGGCGACAATGCAAAAACTCCTTTTTAATGACAAAGATAGATTTAGAGCGCAGGCCTTATTCCTTGGTAAAGATATTAACTTACAGAACTTGGAGAATTACGTTTGCTTGGCGACTATGCCAGTAATAGTTACAGTCGGTGAACACGGTTGTGCGGTACTGCTGAACTATGGTGCAGTTGTCCTGTTTAATCTTCAACCTGTGGAAAAGGTAGCCTTCTTAACCAAATTGTCCTCTCAAGTTAGTGGCTCTTTTGCCAACCCAGAAACAGAAGAGGTAGAAATTCATCTCAATGTAGCAGAGAGTGAGCGAGTTAAAGAAGGAAAAATTTTGCTGCATGAATTTAGTGTAGAACGCTTGCAGATAGTGGCTGATATTCTTGCCAAGAGTATTGTGCTGTCTCACTATGAAACCAGCCTAGCGACTGTATTCGATCAAATTGAACCGTTTGCAGCAAGTCTCCAGCGTGAAAACAGGAGTAGACGCCAGAGCCGAGAATTACTCCGTCAACTTGGGACTACTCTATTAGTTCAACATAAGATTGTCGGTCGAGTAGAGATTATCGATAAGCCGGAGTTACTATGGGAATCCCCACAGCTAGAAAACTTATATCTGCGCTTGGAAGATGAATACGAAATCCGTGAGCGTCACCATGCTCTAGAACGCAAACTAGAGCTAATTACCCAAACCGCACAAACAGTGCTGGAGTTCATGCAGCATAGCAGTAGCCAGCGAGTAGAGTGGTATGTGGTGATTCTGATTGTGGTAGAGATTCTGCTGTCACTATACGAGATCATTTTCAAAGGCTAAGGCTATATTTGGAGAGCCTAAACCTATTGGACTAACCTAAAACCGCTATATTCCACCAGACGATTTATAATCATCTGGGCTAGGTGCAAAATGTTAGTAAAAAACATTCTTCCCTACGAGCGTGATAGAAAATACTTGTATGATTTATGATTTTTGACTCATAGTGTAAGGATTACAGATAATGCACGTTCTCAAAAGATCCATCAAGCCAGCACCCTATATATCGTTCCTCCACATCTACCAAACGACTTGGGGGACTGCTGGGGATATTTGTTTAATCCGTGAAGCTGTAGCTGAGGAGAGTACAGCGAAGTTTGTCGGGCATAAAATCCAGTTAGCAATTCCCAAAGGGCTGGAGCGCGATCGCATCGCCAACTGTCCCATAATCAAAGTTGCAGGTAATGTCGGCGATGGACATCCAAAAGAGCATCCCTTGGAATGGGAGGCTTATGAAGGTGTAAATACAGAACTAGCTGAAGCGGCTCTCAAACCTTGGGGCTTCAAGTTAATTGAGCTTTAATGTAGGTGGCGAGTTGATCAGATCAACTCGCCGGGACGTGGCGCATTACCAATTCGCTTCAACCATGCCTAAGTATGTACTTAAAAAGCGATCATCGCCTTTTTTCCTTTTCCCCTTTACCTTGCTGTTGACACTCCTCCTCGCCCTGCCTTGGGTAAGCGCGAAAGAAGTGCCTAAGCCGAAGCCGGAAGCGTGGCAGATTAACGGTATCGTTGCTGGCCTTGATGATGGACATGATGGAGTAAAGTCTTAGGGACTTCCAAGAAATAAATTATCCAAATAAACGAACCACTCCAGACGCAGAGAACACAGAGAGAAGAGAAATAGAGAGGATTTTTGCGTCAGTTTTGGGATATCTTTTTATTTGGAAGTCCCTTAACCACGTCCCCAGTCGCGATCGCGTTCATAGCGACGGTTATTATCAATGTTGCGAAGGTTATTATCGCGGTTATATTGGCGATTATTATCGCGGTTATAGCGGCGATGATTATCGCGGTTATATTGACGATTGTTATCACGGTCATAGCGGCGATGATTGTCGTCACGAATGTTGCGAAGGTCGTTCTGGCGGTCATAATCACCATTTCTGTAGTGACGATTATGACGTTCGTAATTACCATCATCGTTGCGTTCATAGCCGTAGCTATCAAACTCAGCAACATAAGACGCTGGTGTATTAGCCCCAGCTTTTGGAGAAATAGCTAAAGCTGATGCAGATGCTATCAAGCCAGCCAGCAAAATAGAGGTAAAGCGGTTCATAATGTTAGTCAAAAATTATTGACATTAATTGATGCAAGTCCAGTCTGTTTAGGAAAAGCAGATTCCACAAGTCTTTAAATCTATGCTATCAGTCTTGAATAAATCAGAAAGTTTTCTTGAGTGCGGTGATTGAGAAAACTTTTGTTGCCTGTGATACTTTCTGACTTTCCAAATCTCATGAAAAGTTAAAATTAAAATGAGTATTTGAACTGGATGAATCCACCTCTGAACTCCGTTAACGAGTCTTTGATAATTAGACATCTCCAGAAATTAAATATGCGTTATGCAGAACCCTTGTAGAGACGCGATATATCGCGTCTCTACATTCTTTTTCACGAGATGTCTATTAAATACGTTACGATCGCACCCTTTCCAAAACCTATCAGCTAGACAAAACGCACACCAATTATAATTAGTGTGCGTTTGCGGTTAGATTTTAGAAATTCCCGATGTTAGATTTTAGAAATTCTCGAACTTAGCGATCGCATCTTTCATTTTATCCACCACCTCATCTACAGCTATAACCCCCAATTCCCCAGAGGCGCGGGTACGGATACTCAAGGTGTTGGTTTCCACTTCCTTAGCTCCCACCACTGCCATCACGGGTATTTTTTCTTTCTCTGCATTGCGAATCTGTTTACCCAAGCGATCGCCACTAGTATCTACTTCTGCACGGATGCCCAACGCACGCATCTTCGCCACCACATCTTTAGCAAAGTCTAGCTGTGTATCACCCACTGGCAATAATCTAGCTTGCACTGGCGCTAACCACAAAGGGAAATCGCCCGCATATTCTTCAATTAAGATCCCAATTAGTCGTTCGAGCGAACCAAAAGGCGCACGGTGAATCATCACTGGGCGTTTGCGAACACCATCTTCAGCGACGTATTCCAACTCAAAGCGTTCTGGCAAATTGTAATCTACCTGCACAGTTCCTAATTGCCACTCCCGATCTAGGGCATCACTAAAGATAAAGTCAAGTTTTGGCCCATAAAATGCCGCTTCGCCAATACCTTCAAAGTGATCCATCCCCAAAGTTTCAACTGCACGGCGAATTGCACCTTCGGCTTTGTCCCAAACTTCATCGGAACCGATATATTTATCACTAGCAGGATCGCGGAAACTGAGTCTAGCTTTAAATTTCTTCAGTTGCAGACTATTGAACACTGACAAAATCAAATCCACCACACTGAGAAATTCACTATCTAGCTGTTCTGGGGTGACGAACAGGTGAGAATCATCTACAGTAAAACCGCGCACCCGCGTTAAACCGCCCAATTCCCCTGATTGTTCGTAGCGGTAAACAGTACCAAATTCCGCCAAGCGCATCGGTAATTCCCGATAAGAGCGTAACTCACTCTTATATATTTGGATGTGGAAGGGGCAATTCATCGGCTTCATGACGAAGCCCTGTTCCTGTGCAGCAGCTTCTTGATCATCTGCCATTAAGGGGAACATATCTTCTTTATATTTCTGCCAATGTCCAGAGGTTTTAAATAAGTCTACTCTGGCAATGTGAGGCGTTACTACAGATAAATAACCCCGTTTTAACTGTTCTTGCTTGAGGAAATCTTCTAAAGTACTCCGTAACAGAGTGCCTTTGGGCGTCCACAAAGGTAAACCCGGCCCCACTAGATCAGAAAATATAAATAATCCCAGTTCCTTACCCAGTTTCCGATGATCTCGCCGCAGCGCTTCTTCTTTGCGTCGCTTATATTCAGCGAGTTGTTCTGGACTTTCCCAAGCGGTGGCGTAGATGCGTTGTAATTGGGCTTTAGTTTCATCCCCACGCCAATAAGCACCAGCAACGCTTTCTAGTTCAATTGCCTTGGGGTTTAATTCGCTGGTATTTTCCAGATGAGGCCCTGCACACAAATCCCACCATTCATTCCCCAGGTGGTAAATCGTGATTGGTTCGTTTTTGATATCTGCCAGGATTTCTAGCTTGTAAGGTTCGTTAATTCCCTGAATCCGGCGTTGGGCTTCTTCGCGGCTGACTTCTTCTCGAATAACCGCAAACTTGCGATTAATAATCTTCGCCATCTCTTTTTTGATGGCTTTGAGATCATTTTCGCTAAATGGTTCTGGATTGTCGAAGTCGTAGTAAAAACCGTTTTCTATCCAAGGCCCGATTGTAACTTGCGCCTTGGGAAACAGCTTTTGTACTGCCATTGCCATTACATGGGAAGCAGTGTGGCGAATCTTCTTTAAGTTCTCCGATTCGCTGGTACGCGGTAAATAAATTTTTTCAACTTGTTCTGAGTGTTCGGACTGATTTGATGAATTTGGCGACATTGGCTGCTGAACCATTGGCGAAGTGATTACAAAAGGTGATTTATCTGAATCTGTAGGCTTATTCAACTATAACGACTTTGATTTTTGGCAGTTCAGCAATATCATCCAACTACTGACTTAATTTGCGATCGCGGATAAAGATAAATTTTTCATCGGTTTGCTGAGTATCAAATTCAGGATTGCGCGCGACGCCGAATAGCCCGTCGTAGACATCGCTAAATTCTCTTATGAATTGCAACTTGCTGTCACCTATACCTATAGACCCCTCTCCAAAGGAACTGTACAAACCCTAGATCAAGACTATATAATAAAAACTGTATTCTTTGTTACAAATTTTTATATCCTCCAATTATGAGAGAATTAAAAAAAGTATTAAGAAACGTAAATAACGTTAATATTAGTAAGAAAGTTTGAAATATCCTTCGCATTTATGTCAGACTCGAATTTACCAGGGACTGATTTGCTGAAAACGGTTTTAGAACCCCTGCTGGAAGATTTTCAGCATTGGTTTACGCGATCGCGTCATTTACTCGAAACCGAGCAACTATCATTTATGAGTCAGCAAGAGCAATCTGACTTGCTTCTGCGGGTTAAGCAAGCGCAGCTTGAACTGAATACGGCAAAGATGTTGTTTAGTGCAACTGATAAACAAGTCGGAATTGATATGGCAACGTTAATGCCAATGCATGAATTAGTAACAGAATGCTGGAATGTCGCAATGCGCTTTCGCCAAGGGCGTGAAGCCTAAGTAACACATGCAAATCTGCTAAATTTTGGTAGACTATTTAGCGATCTATAACGACAACCCTCTTTGCGTCTACACAAGATGGTAAATCAGCCGTCAAATAAATACTAAATACCTCTTAACACTTTCTTAACATTTTTTGGATTAACAAAGTAATGTATCCTATGCTACCGTAAGTGGAATAACGGTTGACAAATAGCTTCATATAAATGTAACCGCACAAAAAGTGCGTCAAACACTAGTCTTAACTGTGAGTCACAGTGTCGGCGAAACAAAGCGTTACAAAATCAAAATAAAGTTTTAAAAATTGCTGTCCTGGAGGAAAATCTAATGTTACATTTGCTTTACATTCTTGCTTTTACAATCCTTGCATTTATAGCTGTTGGCAACTTAATTCGTAACCTGATTATGTTCAGTTTTGATCGGGAGCGAACCTACCCGACGAATTGCTCGCCAATGAATAATCAAGGCAACTATGGCTATTATTCATCAAAAAAACAGTTTGTACCCCATCCAGAGTTATTAGATAGCGCAGGCAATTTAATTAAAGAGCCACTTTTGGTAATGCGTTCGATTAACGTTGAAGACGCGCGTCAACATCTCGATGCACTTTACGAAGCATCCCCAGGACATAAAAGAGATAATTCTGAGGAAGGGTAAAAAAGTTAGGAGTTTGGAGTTTGGGTGTAAATTATTGTTGTTTTTACATCCTCAAACCTTTTTTTAGGAGAAATTTATTACCATCCTTAAATTTGAGGCGATCGCATCGGTAGGCTGGTAAGTTAACATTGTGTTGTCCACTTGGCACAGGTTTAAGTTGCTATGAGTGACAAAGAAGCCGTTATTGAGTTGGTGAAACATTTACTCCAGGATGTAACCCTACGAGAAATTGTTCAGAAAATTGAGTTTATTGCGGCTATACGAGAAGGGTTTGACCAGATTGACTAAGAGTAGGGGTTCCAATTGAGCAGGTTGAGCAGATAATCGATGCATGGACTACCAAGTAATTCTCTAGATAAAAAACAGGTGAGCATTGCAAGATTCTGGCACGCATCAAGATTCAGCCCGGAATTGTAACTGTGAGTTTTTACAAGAAAACGTATTGACAACGTAAATACATCTTGCCTAGACTATGAGGTATGGATGTGTTTTTCGTGCTTAATGGTGTTACCTTCCTTTGGAACGAGGAGAAAGCTTGGATTAATCCTAGCAATCATGACGGCATCACATTTCAGCAAGCCGTAGAAGCTTTCTTCGATCCGTTTCTAGTGGTGGTTGATGCAAGCCGCAACGATCAGGAGCGAGATGCTGTGATTGGCTTGGACAGACGATGGAATCTTCTGTACGTCGTCTACATGGAGCGTGAAAACGACATTATTAGGATCATCTCGGCTCGGAAAGCCACGCGCAAGGAACGTGAATACTATGAAAGCTGAAGTTTTAAAAAAGCGACTCGATAAAAGTCGTCCAATGACAACAATTACAATTCGCATTCCCGAAGATGTGATTGAGGATTTGAAGCGGGTAGCACCATTGTTAGGGTTTTCTGGTTATCAGCCATTAGTTCGCGCTTACATCGGACAAGGACTTAGAGCAGATATTGAGCGACTTGAGGGTGATACTGTTTCAACATTGATTGAGAGCCTGAAACGGCATGGTGTGAGTGATGAGATAATTCGTGAAGCACTCAGCGAAGCTACTGGGCGACGCAGCAACAGTTAGTAACGGTAGATAAAATAGGGAGTCTTGGCATACTCCCTACTGCCTTCCTAAGCTTCTATAACTACCCGCAAATTACCGCGTTTTTTTGCAACGCGACAAGCAGTCGTAGTCCCAGAACGCTCGAATTCTAAATCGAGGATGGTGGGGCCGACTCGCAAATTATGAAATGACAAGCGATTAATCGATTCTGGCAAAGCGGGGTCAATTATTCGCAAGCAGTTATTTTGAGCATCAGGCACTAAGTTAACCATCATTTGTAGTAGTTGGAAAATACTACCAGTAGCCCAAGCTTGGGGAGTGCAAGCAACTGGATACTGTACAGGGGCATTATCACCATTCCTTTCGTAGCCACAGAAGAGTTCTGGAGGACGTTGATAAGGCTGCTGGCTAGTCATGTCGAATAAACCTTGAAAAATTTCCAGGGCTTGATCGATAAGACCGAGCGATCGCAATCCCATTGCAATCAGAGCGTTATCATGAGGCCAAACCGAACCAGTGTGATAGCCCATTGGATTGTAAGCGGGTGACAAACTACTCAGAGTCCGAATGCCCCAACCATTAAACATATCTGGTGCCCGCAACCGTTCTGCGACACTATAGGCTCTTTCGTGGTTGAAAAGACCCAAATGCAGACAATGACCAGGATTTGAGGTAATACTGTCTACTGGGTTGCCATCTCCATCCAAAGCCAAAGCGCAGAAATCTAAATCTTCTACCCAAAAATCTCGATTAAAACGAACCTTAAGATTTCTCGCCTCTTCTTGCCAACGATCTGCCAAATCAAGCCGCTTTTTCATCCTAGCTATTTCTGCTAGACGCATTTTTGCAGCATAGACATAAGCTTGCACCTCACACAGGGCAATTGGGCCGTTGGCTAATTCTCCCTTATGATCTACGATACAGTCGCCAGAATCTTTCCAACCTTGGTTAGCAAGACCGCGTTTAGATTTACAAAAATAGTTAAGGTAACTGGTTTCTTTTGTATGGCGATCGATCCACTCCATTGCTCCTAGAGCATTGGGCCAAAGTTGCTCTAGGAGTTCTTGATCGTGAGTCCAAGCATAATGTTCGGCATACAGCATTAGCCACAGGGGAGTGGCATCAACTGTACCGTAATAGGGTGTATGGGGAATTTCTTGACAACGAGCCATTTCTCCCAAACGTAACTCGTGCAAAATCTTACCCGGTTCTTCTTCGCGCCATTCGTCGTCAATTTTACCTTGGTATGTCGCTAGTAATATCAAGGTTTCTTTGGCGATTTGCGAGTTTAACATCAGGGTTTGAGAAGCTGTAATCAGCGAATCCCGCCCAAAGAGTGTAGAAAACCAAGGCACTCCAGCCGAAACAGTCTTATGCTTACCAAAAGACTGGCGCAACAAATACATATCTTGCTCGGCCCGCTCAATGACTCGATTGAAGGTGCTTTTATCTGAGCTTATGCGGGTAATTTGTTCTACCCAGTGTTGCTCCTCCATCAACTCAGCAGCTTTTGCCTGTCCTAAAGTGAAGGCGGCGCTTACGGTTGAACTAGACTGGTTGTTTTTCAACATGCTGACTCGGTAACCCAGCTTTTGAGTTTCGTGAGAAGCTAACTCTAGCTGCCAAACCGCAGTGTAACCCTTGAAATAGTCTGGTTGGCGATGCTGAAATAAAATCCGGGATTCCATCACCGAGCCATCCAAACCTTGATAGGCGAGTGTTAAAGATTCTTCCCTAATTGGTGGCTCTTTGGGTATAAGCGAAACACTATCGGCTAGAGAAATTGCTTCATCAGCCGTCGGTTCTACTAGACGTAAGAGCCGACCTCGTTTTTCTCTGTCATAGCCGCGGACTTCAAATAAATCAACAAAATCCGCATCAAAGCTGATGCTTAGTTCAAAATCAACAGTTGTTGTGCTGTAGTTAGATACCTCTATTTCTTCAAATAGTGCGCCATTCAGCACCATTTCCCGGCGAATTCCTACAGTTTCGGCTCTTAGGCGTTCGTCGATTCTGGGGTTGGTACACAAAACGGAGAGTGAAAACCCCTTTTCAGCAGTACTACTGAGAAGTACAGGCGATCGCCCCTCAATTTGCAACTCCAAGCGATTGAGAAATCTCGTATCACAACAAAACAGTCCCATACTGGGATTGCCATTGTTAAGGGAACAGCCAGAAATGTTCCCGATAGTATCAGTCACAAAAAATAAATCATCATCTTTAACCGTCAGTGTCGGTTGTGGCCTTTCACTCACAACACAAGGCCACTCCGGGATAGGTAATTGTTCGGCAGGAATAAAAGTTTTTCCATCCAGGAAAATTTTTTCCGGGGTCATTAGCGTATCCGGTGTCATTAGCCAAAGTTCCGTGTACAGGTCTATATTTTTGTGGTCTTCTGAGTAGAGGTTACTGACCCTTACAACTTTCAAAAAAAAGACGCTTTCTAAAACTTGCTTGAGCCATTGGAGCCAAAATAACACTTAACTACTGCTGATAACATAGCGGCGCTCAAACCCGTATAAGCAGATGATAAACTTACATTTTATAACTCTAAATTGACACTCTTTGCACTTGTAGGGCGGAGATTATTTTTTTCTACTAATTATTTATTATACGATTTTGTTTTAAATATCTCTGGTATTTGATTAAACTAATTTATGATAATTCATTAATTGATTAATTTTAATCAATATTAATGATTAAATTATGTGAATGTAGCACTAATAATCGGAGCATCCCGTCAGGTGCAAAAACCTTGATAGCCCTCATCCCCTAACCCCGAATCCCATAGATGGGATTCGGGGAACTAGAATTATGTCTCCCCTCTCCCATATCATGGGAGAGGGGCTGGGGGTGAGGGAAAAGATTTAAGCCAAAATTGGGATGCTCCCGTAATAATTTTTGGATAAGAAAATTTATTTAGTAGGCATAAATCAACGTAGGCAAAGTAGGGGATGACTACAATGGGCTATTTTGCCTACACGTAGACTATTATTTTTCAGTGGTTATCAGTAAAATAAATAGTTAAAATTATATAAAAAATAGTACTTTGCTACTTAGTGCGGAAATATTTTGGTTGTGCAAGCATATTTCAAACTTGGTCGAGAATGTATATTGGGCGTAGTAGGTTGCCAATCAACAAATCAAGTTGTCCGCACTCCTTCTAATTGGTAACAAAGTGTTGCGCCTGCTTTGGCAGAAAGTGCTTAAACGCGTTCTTTACATATTGCAACTCTCTATTTAACTTGAGAGTCCCTTGGAATTTGTACAATGCAGCTGTGACTTTTGATCTTATCGAGGTTGAGCGTTTAACAATAATTCATGAGCATTTCGACTTCTGTGCTGAGTGATCTGCTAAAGTCCCTACCATACTTGCGGCCCCAGCTATATTTTAAGGCTTCACTAACGGCGCTCTCCCATGCGATGGAAGATCAAGTTTTGGCTGCGACTTTAGCTCAACCTCTTGTAATTGCTAGTTTCCAGCGAGAGCGATTCTACCGCCAAGAAGCTCATCGCTACCTGCGACTAGCGTTGCGGAGTAACCAAATATACGTATTATCTGCTCCAGAAACGGATTTCGCCAACAGTTCAGAACACTACGAAAAGGTCGCTTTTGAGCCAACTGATGGCTTAAGCCATGAGTGGCATTTAGTAGTGATTGCTGACAATTATGCAACTTGTCTAGTTTGCCGGGAAAGCCTTGGTTCTATTGCTAAAAACAAGCAACTACCAGAACTAAGCCCCAATCTGGATATAGATGCAGCGCGAAGATTTGAGGGAGTTTGGACATCGGAAAGGGGAGCTAGCCTCAAAGCAGCCGAATTGCTGTTAGATAGGATTTTGGTTTACAGACCAGAACTGGCAAGTAAAATTGAGGAGGGCCGTTACAGGTTTGGTATAGGAGAGCCGCGAAGCTACTCTGGAGCAGAACAGATCAATGAATATGCTTGTGACATTGATACAGATCCTTTTGTGCAGCGATTAGTAACTTACTTGCAAGCTAGTCAGTACAAATTGCACAAAGCCTACCGTTCTATTGCTGCCCAAGCACGAAAAGAACGATTAGTCAACTCGATTAGCACAGCCATTCGGCGATCGCTCGATCCGCACGAAGTTCTCCAGGTGGCGGCACAAGAATTAGGACAACACCTAGAAGCTTGTCGCTGTCTAATTTACCGCGCTCAAGCCACAGATAGCCAAGCCATGATTGAACACGAGTTTTTAAATCCTGGTGTTTTATCTGTTCGTGGGCAAACCTGGGAGTTAGAGAAAAATTCTCTATTTCGGGGCATAGTAGAACTTGGCGAAGGCGTTTGTGTAAGCGATACGCTGAGTGACCCTCGCGTTACTAATTCGCCAGCCCTTTCCACGATCGCCAAAAAGTTTGCCATTCGTTCTTGGCTGATAGAACCAGTATTCTATCAGGGGCGATTATTGGGCATCGTGGAGTTACACTATTGCCGAATGCCACCGCACGAGTGCCAACCTGGGGAATTGGATTTGGTAGAAGCGATCGCCACCCAAGTGGGAGCAGCTCTCATCCAAGCGGAAGCTTACGCCAACCTAGAAGAACTTAACCAGCAGTTAGAAGCCCTAGACCGCACCCGCAGTAACCTCATAGCCATCACCGGACATGAACTGCGTACCCCCCTATCCACCATTCAAGTGTGCCTGGAAAGCCTTGCTAGTGAGCCGGATATGCCTTTAGAGTTGCAGCAAATCATGCTCAACACTGCTCTTTCCGACTCAGAACGGATGCGAAAACTGGTACAAGATTTCCTCACACTTTCCAACTTGGAAAGCGGCCGCGTGGAATGGCATCCAGAATCACTGACTTTACAAGAGTGTATAGATTTATCACTCAGCCGAAATCGCCCGCGTTCTTCAACTGAAAAGCCACCCAAAATCAAGGCTCAAATTGCCGAAAACCTACCTTTGGTTAGAGCTGACGGTGATTGGCTGGTAGAGGTACTGGCAAAACTCATAGATAACGCTTGTAAATTTACGCCACCCCAAGGAGAAATCACCATTAAAGCGATTTACAACAGCCATAAAATGGTCGAGGTGACTGTAGCAGACACTGGACGCGGCATTGAACCGAATCGTTTAGAAATAGTTTTTGACCGCTTCTATCAAGAAGAGGGAGCGCTACGCCGCACCACTGGCGGCACTGGACTTGGTTTAGCAATTTGCCGTCAAATTGTTAATGGCTGGGGTGGCGAAATTTGGGCAGAGTCAACAGGCAAAGACCAGGGTAGTCAGTTTCACTTCACCATACCGATTGTTCAAAGTAGCCAAGAGGAAAAGCGGACAAAAGTCAAGAGTAGATAGGGATTGGGGATTGGGCATGGGGCATGGGCAGGGGGAGAATGATTAATGACCAATGACAAATGACTAAAAACTGTTACAGTCTATGACGCGATCGCAATATGATCCTGGTTGCGGTGTTAGGATTCCCTAAAAACGTTGAGAGAATCACTTATGGCAGAAACACTCTCTGGACAAACCCCGCTATACGGTGGCAGCACCGGCGGCTTGCTCACAAAAGCAGAACTGGAAGAAAAGTACGCGATCACTTGGACTAGCCCGAAAGAGCAAGTTTTTGAATTGCCTACAGGTGGTGCTGCTATTATGCGGAAAGGTGAAAACCTCCTGTATATAGCTCGTAAAGAATATGGAATATTTTTGGGCGGTCAACAACTCCGGAAACTCAAAATTACAGATTACAAGGTTTACCGGATTTTACCCAACGGAGAAACCACTTTACTTCACCCAGCTGATGGTGTCTTCCCTGAAAAGGTTAACCCAGGTCGTGACAAAGTTCGTTATGTAGACCGTCGGATCGGACAAAATCCCAGTCCCGCGAAACTTAAGTTTAGCGGTGTTACTACCTACGACGCTCCATAACTAGCTGTTAGTAGCTAATGGGTAATTAGTAATGGGTAATTGGTAAGTAAAAACCCATTACCCATTACCAATTAGCAATTACTTTTAAAAAAATAATTATGTTTCCGGATTTCTCCCAGTTTTCGGCCTTAGCGCAACAAGGCAACTTCGTCCCGGTATATCAAGAATGGGTGGCAGACCTAGATACGCCCGTATCTGCTTGGTATAAAGTATGTGCAGGTCAGCCCTATAGCTTTTTGTTGGAATCGATCGAAGGTGGAGAAAAACTGGGGCGCTATAGTTTAGTGGGTTGCGATCCAGTGTGGGTTTTGGAAGCAAGGGGCGATCGCACAACCCAGAAAAACCGTGATGGTTCACAAGTCGTTTTTGCAGGCGACCCTTTTACAGCTTTAGCCGAATGTTTAGCACCTTATCACCCAGTCAAGTTACCACAGCTACCGCCAGGAATAGGCGGTTTGTTTGGGTTTTGGGGCTATGAATTAATTCGCTGGATTGAGCCGCGTGTGCCAATTCACCCACCAGATGAGCGAAATATCCCTGATGGGTTGTGGATGCAGGTAGACCACCTATTGATTTTTGACCAGGTAAAGCGGAAAATTTGGGCGATCGCCTATGCTGATTTACGTAATGTAGAGACGTTACATGTAACGTCTTTACAGGCAGCCTATCAACAAGCCTGCGATCGCGTCACCCAAATGCTCGAAAAGCTATCTCTACCTCTATCGCCAGAAAAAACTCGATTGGAATGGAAACCGCCAGGGAGCAGGGAGCCAGGAGGAGCAGAAGAATACACCAGCAACTTCACCCGCCCAGATTTCTGTGCTAGTGTCCAAAAAGCAAAAGAATATATTAAAGCAGGCGATATTTTCCAAGTAGTAATTTCCCAGCGACTATCAACAGCATACACAGGCGACCCCTTTGCCCTTTATCGCTCCCTACGTCAGATAAATCCTTCGCCTTACATGGCTTACTTTAACTTCCAAAATTGGCAAATTATCGGTTCCAGTCCCGAAGTGATGGTGAAAGCCGAAACCGATTCAGATGGTGAAGTGATAGCAACGGTACGCCCAATTGCCGGCACACGTCCACGGGGTAAAACCACCCAAGAAGATGCAGCCTTTGCTTATGATTTACTCGAAGATCCCAAGGAAGTTGCTGAACATGTGATGCTTGTAGACTTAGGGCGGAATGATTTGGGGCGTGTTTGTCAAAATGGTAGCGTAAAAGTTGATGAATTAATGGTAGTTGAGCGCTACTCCCATGTGATGCACATAGTCAGCAATGTTGTGGGTAAATTAGCACTTGCTAAAACAGCATGGGATTTATTGAAAGCTTGCTTCCCAGCAGGTACGGTAAGCGGCGCACCCAAGATTCGGGCAATGGAAATTATCCACGAGTTAGAGTCTAGCCGTCGGGGTGTTTATTCTGGTGTGTATGGATATTATGATTTTGAAGGGCAATTAAATACTGCGATCGCAATTCGCACAATGGTAGTACATGATAATACCGTAAGCGTGCAAGCCGGTGCAGGTATGGTGGCTGATTCTGAGCCAGAAAAAGAATACGAAGAAACGCTCAATAAAGCTAGAGGTCTATTAGAGGCGATTCGTTGTTTGCGTTGAACTGGGGCTTGGGGACTAAGAATTGTATTTCAAGCTTTTGCGCCATTTGAAATGGTATGTTTATTTTTGAATTGTTATTTACGCTGTGCTGTACTATATCATTTTTTTATTTATAAATTGTAAAGATTTTTTATAACTACTTGACAGGAAGTGCGGGCTGCGGTTGGTTCCGCTCTTGGAAGTGAATACACACAAAGCCACCAATTGTGCAAAATGCGTCTTAAGTAAAACTTATATAAAACATAAATAGAACTTCGTAATTTATAACTGAGAAAGTCTTGCTTCTTTGTAACTAAATTGTTATGTTTCTTTACATAAAGATACAAAAGCAACCTTAATGCGTTAAACCACTGTTAATCAAGGTTTTCTAGATAACTATGCAGTTGAGCCTGCAATGTGCTTTGCCGAGTATCCAAACTCACAGGCAAGAAAATTGCTATACCAAAGGTATAGCGATGGCTACGACAAATTACGTCTATGCCAAGACTACTGAGTGCCTTTGTTAACAGCTAAAGGTATTCCCCTTCGTCTTTGCACATTTGATTTTCACATTCGATAGAACTCTAATTTTCTTTTGGGAACATCTGCTATGTCTTTTACCATCAAGTCGGCTCAAAGTATTTTTCCCGGCACCCTAGTTGCTGACATTGTTCCAACTGTTGTCGAATCATTCTCACAGCTCAATGCTGAAGATCAACTAGCATTACTCTGGTTTGCCTATACCGAGATGGGTAGAAGCATTACGGTTGCCGCTCCAGGGGCAGCTAACATGATTCTCGCACAAGGCTTACTCGAACAAATTAAGCAGATGCCTTTTGAGGCTCAAACCCAAGTCATGTACGATTTGGCTAACCGTGCTGACACTCCCTTGTGTCGTTCCTATGCATCCTTCACCGTGAACATCAAATTGGGCTTCTGGTATCAGTTAGGAGAATGGATGGCTCAGGGAATCGTTGCTCCTATTCCAGAAGGCTACAAGCTTTCTCCCAAGGCTGCTGATGTGTTACAAGCAATCAGGAATGCTGATTCAGGTCAACAAATCACAATTCTACGCAATACCGTAATTAGCATGGGATTCGACCCGAACGCTCCCGGTAGTTACAAAAAAGTCTTAGAACCTGTGTCTCCTCCCACTGCACCAGCATTTCGGACTAAAGTCACCATTGAGGGTATCAGCAACGCTACAGTGCTGGGCTATATCAACAACATGAATGCCAATGACTTTGAGGCTGCTGTTGCTCTGTTTCGTTCTGAAGGTGCTTTGCAACCTCCCTTTGAAAGACCGGTTGTTGGTCAAGATGCAATCCGCGCTTATATGCGTGAAGAATGCCAGGGATTAAAGATGATCCCAGAGCGTGGTATATCTGAGCCAGTAGAAGATGGCTATACACAAGTTAAAGTCACAGGTAAAGTCCAAACCCCTTGGTTCGGTGCCAGTGTTGGGATGAATATTGCATGGCGGTTTTTGATAGATCCCCAAGGCAAAATCTTTTTTGTAGCGATTGACTTGCTCGCTTCTCCGAAAGAACTGCTCAACCTAGTACGTAAATAAACCACTCTTTTAGGGTCAAATTAAATATAAAACCTCACCCTCAATCTGGCTTCCCCCGACAATATTAAGGAGAAGGATTGAGGGTGAGGTTTGATCTTATATTTAATTACGCCTACCTACTTATCTACTTTAAATTAAACAGAAAATGGTTTTACAAATGAAATCATTCGATCTAAGTAGGTAGGCAAGATAAAACCAAAGTATGTAACGAAAAGTAAAATCTCTGTATTTGGCTCGTAGTTGCGCCCACTTACTTAATTCAGCTTTATTGTATTTGAGAAGATCGTGTCCCCAGAATTCATTGGTGTTATCGGTCATCATGCGATCGCACCCCACACACCACTAAAATAGAAAGTAAGATGCTCAAAATAGCCTATGAACGCCACTACAACCACTTTACCTTCTACACTCAAATTGAAAATTGACTTAACTGATGAGCAATTTTTCCAGATGTGTCAGAAAAATAGTAATTATAGATTTGAGCGCACAGCATCAGGGGAAATATTAATTATGCCACCTACAGGTAGTGATACTGGCAACCGTAACTTTGATATGGTTGTTGAATTAGGAATCTGGAATAAACAGACTAAATTAGGCAAAGGTTTTGACTCTTCAAGTGGTTTCACTCTACCTAATGGTGCAGAACGTTCTCCCGATGCTTCTTGGGTGAAAATTGACCGTTGGAATGCTTTAACCCCAGAACAACAAGAAAAATTTGCCCCGATTTGTCCTGATTTTGTAGTAGAGTTGCGTTCTCGCACTGATTCCTTGAAAGAATTGCAAGATAAAATGCAAGAATATATCGAAAATGGCGCTCAATTAGGCTGGTTAATTGACCGGAAAAACAAGCGGGTGGAAATTTATCGTCCAGGTAAAGATGTAGAGATATTAGACAATCCTGCTAGTTTATCAGGAGAAAATGTACTACCTGGATTTGTGTTGGATTTACAGCAGATTATGTAGTTTTATTGATATTGATTAGGATAGATATAGCGCATTTCAAAACGACTTTGTTCCCAAAGTGGTATTAAAGCCTGTTTAGCAGCATTTAACTGAGCTTGCGAGAAAGAGATTTTCCCATTTTCTATAATCCAAATAAATGTCCGAGTTATTAAATCTGCTTTTAAACTATTTTCGTATTCACAATTATTTATTCTTGCTATTTGCTGATCTAAGCAATCTATAGCATGTTTAAAAGTCAAGTTTTTCCAGTCTGTCAAATTGTTAGTAATTTCTTCTTGGCTGTTTGTCCACTCAACCTTACGCAAATTTCCTATAATATAGTCTATGCCTGTTATGGATGAATCAGTATTACGCACCAAATTTGTATAGGCTTGATAATATGGTTTCAAGAGCGCAGCAGCAATATTTTCTACATATATATGTAGCCAAGATTGTATGTCACGAAGATAAGGTGCTAACTCTTTGATATTATCAATTTCTATAATAAGCGCCCGCTCTCTTGTGTAATTTGTGATTTTGGCCAGCAATTCAGCTTCAGATAGTTGAGATGCTGAGTAATAATTAATAACTTTTGGAATATATTTCTCTAATAACCACTGTTTGGTATATTTAGCTGTCCAAGTTCCCTTTACTCCAATATCTTGCTTCCATAAGGTTAATTTACCTGTCTCAATAGATTTTAAATTAACATCATTTAGCTCATAGATGATGTTAATTTGATTATTAGGCAATAAATCTAATTTTATATCAAGTTTAGGTAAGATAAATGTATGATCGCGAATTCCTCGACTTACTCGAATTGATATATATTTTCTATGGAATATATGCCATTCTGACTTGCCTTTAGTATAATCAAATTCATTAGCAAACTGCTGCATTAACTCCCATAATTCTTGTTTTACAGAAAAAAGGATAAAACCCCAACTATCTGAAAGTTTTACGAATTCAAAACTCCATGTTTCTAAAGCATTTTCAAATTCAATTATTAAATTTTTATATTCTTGGCAAACTCCATCAATACAAAAACACAAGTCTGCTACTTCTAACTCTGATAAAATTAGAGTTGTTTTACCTAAATATACTTCAAAAGTATTTTTATTTAACTGTTTAAAAAACCGACGACATCCCCAATTTGGCTGCGTGTGCAATCCAGTCATTAATTGACCTAAAATATCTTGATGATTTAAGTAAATTTTTAGACCTCTTAAAATAATGCTACTGAACTCTATTTCACAATTACCCTCTGCAAAAGCTTTGGGTAAATTACATGCGATCGCTACTTTTTTGCTCACAACAACCAAGCGGTAGTCTTCTCTCGTAGTACAAGGCTCAAAATCACTTTTTTCTAAAACATCGTGTAAATCTGGATGATGTCTAATTAATTTTTCTATTAAGTTATATTTAGAATTGATTAAAATATTTACTGTATTTTTTACAAAATCGAAGTTTAGTTGATTATAAAAAATTGAAGCAATATCATTATCTTTAAGGTTATCTATATTTATATCAAATACCAATTCTTTTTTAGAGTAATCTAGGCATTTGAAAACCTTGATAATATATCCATTAGTGACAATAAAAAATAATGGATTAAATTGATTAATGTAAAACTTACATTTCTCGATAGGCTCATTTAATTTAGCCTTTTGAGGTTCTATTACTTTAATAAAAACAAGTGAATTACCAGTGTTTTCTTGCTGAATATCATCTTGAATATAATAAATATGACTTTTTTGTGGATTTTTACCGTATTTTTCTAATTTAGATATTTTTAAAGGGTATTCACGATGACATTTTTCTGGATAACAGAGATAGCGAAACATTGGTGAAATCAACTTTTCTTTTACATCATCTTCATTTCGTAAAATCCGATGGTCAAAACCTTGTATCCATGTGATAAACTTTTTAATTGGCTCTGGAATAGTCATCAGATAATTTCCCTGCTAGTATAAATTTGCTATGCCTTATATTGTTTGTATAATTAGCAATTTATCAAGTCAGGTTGAATAGTATAGTTATTTTGAATACTATAATGAAACCAATCGTCTTTAACTTGACCTGAGAACATTTCACTGTTGTAAAAATATGCCCAGCCCTGGCGAATAGAATTCGGACTCCATCACCCGCGATGTGAAACCTGTCTTCTCTTGAGGGAGACGCTAGGCAACAGTGCTGCTTTACAATGCACTGGCTTGGTTATATAGCCCTTTCCGCATGGATTAAGGTACAGAAATAAATAATTAACACAAATCAACACAGATACTCGTAGGGGTACACATCTGTGCGCCCCTACCCAGTACTACTGAACAAAGTACTAATTAAGCAAAGGCAAAAATTGGCGAATTAAGCCAATTGTCACTGCTGGTAACTCCAACTGCGGTGTTAACCCCACATCTTCCAATTGTTGAAAAAATCGGATCGCTTGGGGATTAATTTCGGCAAGGCGGCGACCAATTGAGGGGCCAGTAAATTCTGACCTTTGTCCCCAAATAATCGCGGTGGGAGTAGTTAGTTGTTGAATGTAAAGGGATAAATCAAAGCATAAATCGCCACGGACAAAGGAGAGTGCTGCATACTCAGCATTAGGCTGTTGGGCAGATTGTAAATAAGCATCTACAATTTCTTGGTACACTCGATTAGATTGAGCAAATTGCCGTTGCTCTAAGAAGCTGCGAATACCCCCACTGGTTGCTATTCCAGTGCTGTAAAGTAAACGGTCAACAACGGGAACGCTGACTAACTGGGCAAAAAAACTACGGGAGTAGTCTTCGCCAAAATCGGATAGTCCGGCGGGGGTAGTGAGAATTAAAGATTTGAATAAATCAGGATGAGCTGATGCGACTCGAATTGTAAAGGCTGCGGTCAAAGAAGAAGCGATCGCTGTTACAGGTCTTGTACAAGTCTGCTCGAAAAACTCCCGAATCGTGGTTAAATAATCTTCAATCTTATAACTCCGTGCCGGATGCTCAGACCTACCCCAACCGATTAAATCTGGCGCAATGACCCGATATTCGGCGGCAAAAGCCGGATATACTTTTGACCACTCATAAGCAGAAGAGCCACCACCAAAGCCGTGCAGAAACACTAAAGTTTCTCGATCATCTTTTCCTGTTAAATTGTCCGGAAAAGGTGACTTAGCGGCTGTATAATATACCATCCTACCTAGTGAGGTATTTATAGACCGTTGTTCAAATCCTGGTGGTTGAAACATAAGTACTTTTTGTTGATTGGAGTAATTAAGTAGCATAAGTAATATATTCTTTTTGGATATACGTAGATACGGGGAAAGCATTTGATAATTTATCCGCATCACCGCATCTTTTTTGGTCATCCCAAAATACTTACCTATTTAGTTCAAATTCCTGACTCCTTGTTATTATCAGCGAACCAATCACTTTAAGACTTCTTCCTACCATCAGATTAAGTAAATATAAAATTACTGGATTACTTGTAAAGATTTGGTGATTTTTTTTCATAGTAAAAAGTGACTAAAGGTTGAAATTACTGTTTTATAAGGGCTTTTCATGGTATCAAGTATCACTAAAGCGTCAATAAGACATAAGTTTTTATGGTAGTCTAGCAAGAAACTCATAAATAATTTTAAGCGTCAATAAGATTCAAAATGCTCATTTTAAAAAGCTATTAATTCTAGTTAGATATGTAGAAACATAGCTTTTGATGTATTACTAAATCTATTTATTATCTAAGTAATGGTAAGGCGGGATGTTATGGTACAGGCTACTCTTCAATTAAATAAACTACCAACTATTGAAGACGCTAAATTTGGGCTTGACTTTAATATACAAAATGAAATTAAAGTTTCAGCTTGGGGGGATCAGGGCGAGTCAGCTATTGACGCTGGCAGAGTGACTGTACCTACTTGTATTTGTTTAGACTTAGAAGACTTAAAGTGTTTTGAACCAGTAGAGCGCCAGTATGAACGCTGCGGAGTAATTTTTCACAATTCTATAGCAATACAGCCATCAAATCCAGCATTTCTAGCCTATTCAGGGCTAACAGTTTTAATGGCAGCGCCCAAAAGCGGATTTTTAGAAGCTACTTTCTTGCATCCGGTTAATTCGGTTAGCGCCTTTGTGACTAGTTCGCAACGGCTAGTGCTTTCCGCCTACGATCGCGATCGCCAACTCATCGCTCAAACTGTACTACCAAGCGCCAATCTTGCCAATTCAGACTCGGCAATTTCCCCCAATAGCTTATTATCTATAACTGGGAATAACATCTACAGCGTTACCTTCTGTGCTTTTGATGGTCAATTCACCCTTGATAACTTTCGTTTTTGTCTTTAAAAAGCTTTTATGCCCTTGCTCTGAGCCATTTAAAATGGTATCTTGATTTCCGCCGTGCTGTACTAGTCTACTATACACCTCCTGCATAAATCCAAAATAAGAACCCCACCCCAAAATATCGGGGTGGGATGTTAGGGACTTTTGCAAGAGGTGTTATGCTGTCCTTAAAAATCGGGCATCTTGTGGTTTGGGTCTTCACCCTTTCTGCAACCGTAGTAAAACTTATACAATAGTTAATTTCATAATCAAGTAGGTAAACACTGTGGCACAGGCTTCGTCTTCTTGGCAGCAATTGATCAACCAGATTCCCAACTGGAACTGGTCGCATCCATTGTTCAAGACAAAGGGAGCAACAAAACAGCAAACATTTAAGCGCTTCTCTGGGCCTGGGGGCTTTCTTGGGTTCTTGACAATTGTCGTCGCTATGTTGTTGTGGAACTGGATGCTGCTATTGGCTCTCTCAATCGGTGTTGGGATAATGGTATTGGTTTATTCAATGCAGGAGTGGGACTGGCAATTACACTGGTCTAAGATACGTAAGTTCTTAAACAGTTCAAATCGTCGGTTAGCCTTAGCAGTCATAAGTGGTGGTGTTGCTACTGTCACTACTTACATGGCTGCTGCAATTTGGGTTGACTCTCATAGTTCCTGGATTGCTGCTGGTGCGATTGTGCAAGGCGTGGGAACATTGTTAACTTTAATTTTATTGGTCTGGCAAATTGTCAACTTCTATGAAAATCGAGAAGAAGACCACCTCGATAAGTTGTTGGTAAATTTAACAGAAAAAGATCCATTAAAGCGGATGATTGCCCTACGTCAGTTAACTAAAGTCATCAGCCGTAAGCGAGTTGATTCTTCAGTGCAGCAAGATGTTGTCGAATGCTTGCAACTCCTACTCAGTCGAGAAGAGGAAGTTGTAATCAGAGAGGCAGCTTTTAAAAGTTTACAAGCCTGCGATGACCTTCGGTCGGTCGGAGACCATCGCTTACAAGTTCTACCCCCCAAAACAGTAGCAACTTTCACACCCGTATCAGCAAAAGCCAAGCATCACGTTTATTAGTCCTTTGTCCTTTGTCTTTTGCAAATGACCAATGACTATTTTCGAGACAACTGTCCATTGCGAACTTGTACTACCGGATGATTGCATCGCCGTACCAATTGTTCATCATGGGTGCTAATAATTACTGTAGCCCCAAAGGAATTTAACTTCTGGAGAATCTGGATGACTTGCCAAGAATTATCTGGATCGAGATTTCCAGTCGGCTCATCCGCCAACAGCAGGGGTGGTGTACCAACGATCGCACGAGCAATACTCACCCGTTGTTGCTCTCCTCCAGACAGTTGATCTGGAAAGCAGTCAGCTTTACTCAGCAAACCCACCAACTTCAAGGTTGGTTCTAAGCGTCGTTGAATTTCTTTACGAGTATACCCTTGAGCTTGCAGCACAAAAGTTACATTTTCCGCTACTGTTCGTTGAGTAATCAGTTTGTAATCTTGAAACACAATGCCAATCCTTCGCCGCAATAATGACAAGCGATCGCCCCTTAAACTCGCTACATTACATCCATCAACAATTACTTCTCCCTGCGTCGCTAATTCCTGGCCATACAGCAGTTTCAAGAGCGTTGATTTACCAGAACCACTTGGGCCTGTGATAAACAAAAATTCTCCCTTTTTTACCTCAAGGTTCGCATTCAACAAGGCGTGGGAGCCATTAGTATAAGTCTTGGTTACAGATTGCAATTGCACCTTGACAGTAGTATTGCTACCATGCTGTTGAGTTTTATTGTCCTCTCTATGAACGGATTTGTCGGTCTTAACTTGAGTTGTTAATACTGGCATTTTTAAATTTTCCTTATCCCCACAACCAAATAGCTTACGGGTTTAGATTTGACATTCCTCTCCAAAATAAGGATTCCCAGGTTTCGCCTGAAAATTGAAAATTTAATAAAGAAAATTTAAATTTTTTGAATACTAACTAAGTAATAGCACCCATAACGGGCTAAACGCCCCGCTATCCATGTACAGCACTCATAACTCAGCACTCATAACTCATAACTCTTAACTAATTACACCCCTTGCTGTTAAACGATAAACAAAAGCTTTCACAGCAAATGCTGGCAAAGCCAACATCCGCCGCCAACGCCAAGGTTCTTGATAAAGCCGATACAACCATTCCAAATTATTATTACCTAACCAGGCGGGAGCGCGAGTTTTAGTTCCCGACCAAATATCAAAACTACCACCAACACCAATCCAAATTGCTTGGGGACACAAATGGCGGTTTTCGGCAATCCATAACTCTTGACGTGGCACTCCCAAACCGACAAAAATCACTTGTGGCTGCAATTGAGCCAGAGTTTCTTGCAATTGTGCTTCTTCTTCTGGGGAATGGTAGCCTGAGTGAGTGCCAACTATACTCAAATCTGGAATTTGCTGTTGCCAAAAATCTGCCGCAGTTGAAGCCACTCCAGGCGCTCCTCCATAGAAAAAAACCTTTGCCCCTGTTTTCTGTTGTCCGATTTCTTGCAAAAGTTTTTCTGCTAATTCAATCCCTGGAAAACGCTGCACTTTTTGCCATAATAGCCATCGCAAATACAAAACAACCCCGGCTCCATCTGGAATCACTAATTCAGCATTTTTAATCACCTGAGCTAGGATTTGATTCTGCTCTGCCTGCATAGTCATTTCTGCATTGAGCGTTACTACATGAATTCCTCTGCCTGCACGCAGGCATTCTAACAACCAGCCTGGATAGTTATCCATCACATGAACTGGTATTCCCAATACTAAAAATGCTTGATTGCCTTTAGACATAGCCTATTCTGGATTAACCTCACACCAGATTTACTTGAATGTTAAGTTTATCAAATTTTTTATATTAGAACTTAGGCACAAGAGATTCCCATTGCCCTGCAACAATAGAAAGCATAACTAATTAGTCTTGGGCGCTTGTACTTGGGCTGAACCAGTCCAAATTTGATTGTTGAAGTGTAATATTCACTAAGTATAAAACGTTCAACTTGCAACTCTGGTTCCGCGAACAGAAGCCCCCACTATACTGCTTGCAGTTAGTGTGGGAATATGTCACGAAACTCGACTTTCTGGTTAAGGTAGTGTAACGGGCTGAAGTTGGCTATGAGTAAAATTCGTATCGCTCTGATTGAAGATCATGACCTAACTCGTGTAGGTATTCGGACAGCACTACTGCAAAAAGATGACATTGAAGTTGTAGGTGAAGCTGCCAATGCTGCTGAGGGGTTAAAGATGTTAAAAATGGTACAACCAGATATTGCCATTGTAGATATTGGTTTACCAGATAAGGATGGCATTGAGTTAACACGGGAGTTAAAATCTATTGCTAATGGGCAGCAGCTACTAACAAAGGTGTTAATTTTGACGCTGCGGGATAACAAAGAAGCTGTGTTGGCAGCTTTTGCGGCTGGTGCAGACTCTTACTGTATGAAAGATATAAAATTTGATAATTTGCTGGAAGCAGTACGAGTAACTTACAATGGCAACGCCTGGATCGATCCCGCGATCGCTCGGATTGTATTACAACAAGCGCAACAAAATCCTCAAAAGTTGGAATCAGCTTTTGTAGATACCAAGACCATTGCCTCTAACCCTGATTATGTCGAGAATCTGGAAGGAATTCAACCTTACACCCTGACAGAAAGGGAATTGGAAGTGCTACAGTTGATTGTCGAAGGTTGTAGTAATGCACTAATTGCCGAAAGGCTTTACATCACTGTTGGGACTGTTAAAACTCACGTTCGCAATATTTTGAATAAGCTATGTGCCGATGACCGTACCCAAGCAGCAGTCCGCGCCTTGCGTTCTGGGTTAGTAGGATAAGGTTAAATTGAGTGAACAGTTATCAATTTTTAAAACACTGATAACTCCTAGCTGTTGAAAATGATTAGTTATTAATTTTTTGTTGATTTTCAGGTGGGATAAAAATTATATTATCTCGCCATTCAAATATGTGAAAACTAAAGTCAAATATGGCTGAAATCGGAGTGGATAAACTTAAGCTCATGGTGGTAGATGATGAGCCAGATAACTTAGATTTACTCTACCGCACTTTTAGGCGAGATTTTCAAGTATATAAAGCCAATCATGCCTTTGGCGCTATGGAAATCTTGGATCAGTTTGGTGAAATGGCGGTGATTATTTCTGACCAAAGAATGCCAGAAATGAATGGCACTGAATTTTTTAGTCGCACCGTAGAGCGGTTTCCAGACACGATTCGGATTTTGTTAACTGGTTTTACTGATGTCGAAGATTTGGTGGATGCGATTAACTCCGGTCAGGTATTCAAGTATATTACTAAACCCTGGAATCCTGAACGGCTTAGAGCCTTAGTTGAGCAAGCCACTGATACATATTGTCTAGTTAAGAAGCGCACCCAAGAGTTAGGTCGGGCCTTACAGCGAGAATCTTTGTTTAATGCTGTAACAACGGCAATTCGAGAGTCTCTAGACTACGACAGTATGCTGCAAAAAATTGTCGCAACTATTGGACAAACATTTGAAGCTAGCAATTGCTTACTCAGACCAGTAGAGGGCGATCGCCTCACACCAGACCAGTTCTCATACCGCGATCCCAAATCCGATGTATCAGATTGCTTATTCGACCCCAGTGTTTTAATTGAAAAAGTTCTGGAAACAGGTCATTATCAACTTGCTCAAGATGTATATGAGGGTAATCCTTCTCACCACCTGGTTGTGCCACTTAGCTATCAGCAGCATTTATTGGCTGTGCTGGTTCTCCATCAATGGGGACGCGATCGCCCTTGGCAAGACGAAGACATCCGACTAATTGCAGGTGTTGCCGAACAAGCAGCCTTAGCCCTCTCTCAAGCAAAACTCTACCAACGCCTCCAAGAAAAACAACAGCAAATTCACAATGAGTTGGAAGTAGCCCGCCAAATTCAATATAACTTGCTACGCCAAACTTTACCTGACATCAAAGGTGTGAAAGTGCAAGCCTGCTGTTACCCAGCGCGGGAAGTAGGAGGCGATTTTTTTGAAGTTTTTGTCCATCCCAAGGGCGACTTATGGTTAGCAGTGGGTGACGTTTCTGGCAAGGGCGTTCCAGCTGCTTTATTTATGGCTAGTATTATTTCAGTTTTGCGCCGAGAATTATCTCAAGAAGCACCAGCAGAACCAAATGTGGTCATGCAGAACCTCAACCACGCTCTCAGTGAAGACTTAATTAGCAACAATTATTTCATCACTCTTGTTTTAGCTTGTTATACCCCTACCACTAAGGAACTCGTCTACACTAATGCTGGTCATATTTATCCACTGTTATGGTCACGTCAAGGTGCTTTAAGCGACAATCCCAATTACTTGAAAGTTCGCAGTGTTCCTTTGGGGATCTTGCCTAAGTGGCAGGCACAGTCTGGTCGCTTGGTTCTCGCTGCTGGAGACACATTGTTACTGGCCAGCGATGGAATTACAGAAGCTACGGTATCAAATTTATCAGATTTATCAGTAAAAACCGAGTCTGGCGTTGACCCCGTTAACCGTTCTATGCTGAATCAAGATGGTCTTTGGCAACTCTTGCAACAAGAGCAACAACCCCTTTCTCTTAACCATTTACTAGCTCGCATCCAGGCAGACAATCACGTTCAAGAAGATGATCAAACTATACTTTCACTGGAGATTTTGTAACTAATGAAAAGTGAGCTTCATGTACCAAGTGACTTGAGTTTTCTTAATATTGTCGAAACCTGGCTGCTGGGATGTTTGAAAATCCAGTTAGGAGATTCTGTGGACTGGTCACGACAATCAAGCCGTTTGAGACTAGCTTTAGTAGAAGCCTACTCAAATGCAGTCCGTCATGCCCACAAGGACAAACCAAATTTACCGATTTTACTGCGTTTGGAAGTGAAAGATCGGGATCTTGCCCTCGAAGTTTGGGACTACGGCGAAGGCTTTGATATGTCTGACTACTATGCTCCAAACCCGATGGAAAAACAAGAAGGTGGTTATGGTTGGCTAATTATGAATCGTCTCATGGATAAAGTAGACTACGAATTGCAAATTGATGGTGCCAACTGTCTAAAGTTACAAGCTACTTTACCCGAATTAGTGAAATAGACAAAAGTTACTACTTTTCAAGTAATGTGTTATGTGAATTTACTGGGATTTGATTTGATTTTGGGTACGATCAAACATTGCCTAAGCTATTATACTTATTTGCTAGTTTTCACGACGTAAAGAAAGTAACTCTTGGGGAGAAGCTAAAAGTTTGATTTTAGTATAAGAAATTTGCCGTTGTTGGTTGAGGATAAATAACCACAAGACATTGACACTACACCACGAAGTTTGTGCTTTCCCTGTTACCTGGATTTGAATCGAAGCATTTTCTAAAGCCTCGGCTATTCCGGTGTTGGGATAAGCTTTAATCTTTTGGCATTCTTGTTTTAAGTAGGCTGCGATCGCATTTGTCCCCACAATATCAGATTCAAATGGTGGGCGCATCACACCATCTTCCGCAAATAAGGCAGCAGTTGCCTCAAATTCTCCTGCATTTAAGGTTTTAAAATAACCCAGTACACTTGTTTCTGTAATTCCCTCAATCTGGAATTCTTCTTTCAACTGTTCAGCAGAGGTCACGTCGTTTTGCTCCGAATTCAAAATTCACCCATTACAATCTCCATAAATCATAAATTTATGGAGTTGTATATTTTTTTACCTTGAGCATAGAATTATCTAGATTATGCTACCTAAATATTAATTTCAATACAAAAATAGCTAAAAAGAAACCTGCTGTTGAGATAGATTGGCACATTTGTAAAAATCTTCCTGACGATGGTTGAGATGTTGGAATATAGCGGTTTTCAATTGCATGGGAATACAGACCATTCGTAAAGTTACAGCAATGCTGTGCCTAAAGCATATTTTGAATCCAAACGGAAACTACTATATATAAATAAAATTTATTATATATAGGATAAGCAACAAATGTTAATCAAAGGTATTGACTAGGTAATGTAGAATTAAATCGCCTTTACTTAGGCACAATCCCGATAAAAAAATGAATCAGTATTCCGTAACAAGCAGCAATATAGTGAAAGAGAAAGCTGGCGAGTTGGGCTTTCACAAAGTTGGAATTGCTGCTGTAGATAGGGTAGATGCTATAGAAGCGCAGAGGTTACAAGCATGGATTGAACTGGGTTATCACGCTGATATGGAATGGATGGCTAACCCAAAACGCCAGGATATTCGCAAAGTTATGCCAGAGGCGCGATCGCTAGTGTGTGTAGCGCTAAATTACTATACGCCACATCAGCGTCCAGAAGGCGAGGAATACGCTAAAATTTCTCGTTATGGCTGGGGAAGGGATTATCACAAAGTAATGCATAAAAAACTCAAACAGCTAGCCAGATGGTTAGAATCACTTGGTGAAGGTGTATTAGCTCGTTATTATGCAGACACTGGCCCGGTGCAAGAAAAAGTGTTGGCACAACTTGCCGGAATTGGTTGGATTGCCAAAAATGGTAATGTGATTACACCAGAATATGGCTCTTGGGTATTTTTAGGAGAAGTATTGACGAATTTGGAATTAGAGAGCGATCGCCCACATACAGAACACTGCGGTAGCTGTACTCGTTGTCTTCAGGCTTGTCCTACGGGTGCGATTACTCAGCCTTTTGTCGTGGATGCTAATCGCTGCATTGCATATCATACTATTGAAAATCGGGCAGAGGAATTGCCAGAGACACTAATACCCAATTTGCAAGGCTGGGTTGCTGGTTGTGATATTTGCCAAGATGTTTGTCCTTGGAATCAACGTTTTGCCAACACAACTGATATTGAAGAGTTTAAGCCAAATCCTGCGAATATTGCTCCCCAACTGCTAGAATTAGCCCAAATCTCAGATCAGGAGTGGGATAAACGATTTCCAGCATCTGCCTTGCGGCGGATTAAGCCAGAAATGTTACGACGCAACGCCCTAGCTAATCTTGACGCATCCCGGCGAAATAATGACCCCGAAAGTAATTATTTTTGATTTTGATGGCACTATTGCTGATACAGTAGATGCCCTTGTTAGTATTGCCAATCGTCTAGCTGTAGACTTTGGTTATAGACACATAAGCCCAGAGCAATTATCCCTACTTAAAAACTTAACATCTAGGGAAATTATTAAGTACTCAGGAGTTTCTCTATTTAAGATACCTTTTCTAGTTAAAAAAGTTAAAGGAGAATTAAAAAACAAAATCCCAGAATTAAAGCCCATTCCGGGAATTAAAGAAGCATTAACGGAACTTCAAAATGAAGGATATAAACTGGGAATTATCACTTCTAATTCTAAAGACAATGTTACGCAGTTTCTGACAATCAATGATTTAAATCACCTATTTGATTTTATCTACTCAGGAATTACGATTTTTGGTAAAACAACCATAATCAATAATGTATTAAGGCAAAATCAACTCCAACCTCAAGAAGTTATTTATGTTGGAGATGAAACCAGAGATATCGAAGCATCAAAGAAAGCAAATATCCAAGTGATTGCAGTAACTTGGGGCTTTAATTCGCCGGAAGTACTAGCCAAGCAAAATCCAGATTATTTAATTCAGCGGCCTAGCGAACTACTAGAAGTGATGAATAGTGCTGATTAGTCATTAGTCATTAGACATCTCCAAAAAAGAATGTAGAGACGCGAAATTTCGCGTCTCTACAAGGGTTTCATTTTGCAGATATTTAATTTCCGGAGATGTCTATTAGTCATTAGTCATTAGGGACTTCCAAGAAATAAATTATTCCAATAAACGAACCACAGAGACAAGGCAGCGCGGTCTTGGGGGTTTCCCCCATGAGCGACTGCCGCACAGAGAACGCAGAGAGAAGAAATAGAGAGAGTTTTTGCGTCAGTTTTGGAACATTTTTTTATTTGTCAGCCCTTTAGTCATTAGTCTAAGAGAAACCACGTCCCTTGTAGACGTGGTTTGAATTAGTCTTAATTATTAGTTTTTTTCGCCCAAAAGGGGCGAGGTATAGCGTTTCCTAATCACGTAAGGTACATCGTAGCCCCCCAAAGAGCCAAAGCATCTGGCGTGTGGGGTCTAATGACTGTGGTAAGCATAACTATTTATGCGGACATGATATAAAAAGTCGATAGGGAAAATCTTAACTATTGGTGATTCACTAAAACAGTAGGGTGGGTCATGTATATCAATGTCCACCCTACAAAATATCAAAATATTAGGAAAACTTAATTTTTGCGTTCACCCTTTTCTAAAGCTTGTTTTACTAGATCATCACTGACATTAGTTACACCCTCAGTCTTAGAATTCCCAACTTCCTTTGCTAACTCGATAAAATCATCAGGATTACCAGTTGGCTGCGCTTGAGTTTTTGTCTCTACTGGTTTAGAGGTTTGATATTTAGGTGCAGTGGCTGCTTCGGCTGCTGCTGCGCCTTCACCGGTGCGATCGACTTCACTAACGCTGAATTGTTGTGCAGTTGCATAATCAGAATCAAAATCGACCTTTGGCGCATTTTCTTCACCACTAGCTATGCTATCGGCAGCTAATTGAGCCTCATGGGTGGGAGCTTCATTAACATTGGGCTTTATTTCATCAGGCATAATTAAAATCCTTAGGTTAAATTTTTTATTGCTTACTCGAAAGAGCATAACAAAGTAATTAGCTGTTTACTTGCTCCCTTGGGAGAGGCTTTACCTCTATTAAAAGATAGATTAAAGCTGCAATTTGTAATTAATATAAATCTTTCTCTTGATAGTAGAAACTGATGCTCAAACTTTGGTAAGCCTTAGTTTGGCCTGTAAAATTTCTTTGGAAATAAAATTATGACTGCAAGTTACGATAAAACTATTTCTCAAGCCCAGAGCAATGAAAGTCAAAAATTGGTAGATGGGTTTAACAATTTAGATACCGATGCCAAATTAGCCTGGTTTTATTTAGTTTATAAAAAAATGGGTGATTCTATCACACCAGCTGCTCCTGCTGCGGCCGAACCTGAGTTAGCACCACTTCTGCTAGGAGACTATTTTAAGTTATCAGATGAGCAGCAATTAGATATTATGCGGGATATAGTTAATTGCAAAGATACAGAATATTCCCGTGCTTATGGGGCGATAAAAGAAAACAATCAACTGTTAGTTTGGTATGCTTGGGCAGTAGCTATGGGAGATACCGTAGTTGACTTACCAGCTAGCTATGAGCCAACTAAGGCAATTAATAATCTGGTTTCGCAAATTGAAGGATTAGATTTTGACGAGCAAATTTCGGTGTTTCGGACAATAGCTGGTGAAGTGGGTTACACCGATGTTAAGCCAATTGAGACGCAAGCAGAAACTGGAAAAACGTCTAGTTTGTAATCGGAACTGACGACTAGTAGTCGGCCACCTCAAGAATGCTTGGTTTGTAGTGAGCGCTTGGGCGCTCAAATCAAGGACTAAATTCCTTACCCAACGGGTTCGTTAGTCGCTCATGGGGGAAACCCCTCTGAGCGACTAACTCACTACGAACTTAGTTCTTTAAACTTGACAGATTACTAGAAGTCGCGGCTACACAAACTCTTGTCCGCCTACCTATGGGAACGCCAAGGGTAGGCGGACTTTAATAAGTTATGAGACAAGGTTACTCAAGTCAGATGGTGTGATATTGGAGTGGACAACTTGACCATCACGGAACCAAACGATGCGCTGGGTTTGACGAGCAACTTCTGGTTCATGAGTTACCATGACAACGGTAATTCCACTAGCATTGAGTTCGCTAAAAATATCTAAGACTTCTTGGGTTGTGCGCGAATCAAGTGCGCCTGTGGGTTCATCGGCTAAGAGTACCACGGGACGATTAACGATCGCGCGGGCGATCGCAACTCGTTGTTGTTGTCCACCAGATAGTTGAGTTGGTTTGTTGTTGAGGCGATTTGCTAAACCCACTCGTGTCAATGCAACTATTGCGCGATCGCTTCTTTCTTTTGGGTTCACACTAGCATACACCATTGGCAACATCACATTTTCTAGTGCTGTTAGTTGGGGTAATAGATGGAATTGTTGAAACACAAACCCCAGCTTTTTATTACGGATGTGTGCTAAGGAGCGATCGTCCATTTGAGCTACATCGAGGTTATCTAAATAATAATGTCCGCCAGTGGGACGGTCGAGACAACCGATAATATTCATGGCTGTGGATTTACCAGAACCAGAAGGCCCCATAATTGCACAATATTCGCCCTGTTCCACGATTAGGTTGACATCATTGAGCGCTCGTACTTCTGTTTCACCACTACCATAAATCTTGAAAATGTTTTCTAATCGAATGATTGCTGGTTTCGGTAGACCATTAGGAACCAGGGAATCGGTAATTGTAATAGTGTTTGCCATAAGGATATAGATAATCTGGGACTGGGAAGAGAGTAATTTATACCATTTTAGATTTTGGATTTTGGATTGTGAACGCCAGGGCGTCTGGTAGAGAAAGAGTTGCTGCTAAATCCTTTGAGCGTTCCATCTCTCCCAATCATTGTTAAAATTGCAAAAACCTTGATAGCCCTCATCCCCTAACCCCGAATCCCATATGACGGGATTCGGGGAACTAGAATTATGTCTTCCCTCTCCCATATGACGGAATTCGGGGAACTAGGGGACTTCCAAGAAATAAATTATTTTAATAAACGAACCACAAAGACAAGGCAGCGCGGTCTTGGGGGTTTCCCCCATGAGCGACTGCCGTACAGAGAACGCAGAGAGAAGAAATAGAGAGAGTTTTTGCGTCAGTTTTGGAACATTTTTTTATTTGTCAGTCCCTAGAATTATGTCTCCCCTCTCCCATATGACGGAATTCGGGGAACTAGAATTATGTCTCCCCTCTCCCATATATGGGAGAGGGGCTGGGGGTGAGGGAAAAGATTTAAGCACTCATTGGGGGATGCTCCCTTTTTGGTTGCTCAAAAGACTAAAATGAGTGCGCGATCTACCCAAATGAGAAAGTAATCAAGCATTTTGAGAAAGCAATATGCCTTTTTGCTTGCTAAATTTACCGAAATGAGAAAGCAATCAAGCATTTTGAGAAAGCAATATGCCTTTTTGCTTGCTAAATCTACTGAAATGAGAAAGTAATCAAGCATTTTGAGAAAGCAATACGCCTTTTTGCTTATTGAATTCAACTTTATTTGTTTTTTCAATGAAGTGACTAGTAGTCTGTCGCATTAATTTTGCGGGGCTGCGAGATCCCCGACTTCTTCAATAAGTCGGGGATCTCAACACCACGAACCTCTGAAAACTTTTGGGACAGACTACTAGGGTGTCAAATAATAATGTGGCTAAAGTCACCCATTCAGGTGAAGCCATACAGGCATATAATATTTATTATTAAGGAAGATTAAGCAACTATGAAGCTAACTATGCGTCTAGTTGTTAGTTTATTAACGAAAAATTTAATCCAAAAATTTTAACAACTGCGTATTCCTGCATCTGCCCTTTAATATTTATGTCCGCTCAATTAACCATAGTTAAGAGGAACCCCCAACCACTCCCCACAAGCGGGGAGGGGAGCAAAAGCGCAGCTGTTTGCTCTGAAGGGGTGATTTTACTATGGGCAATTCGATGGGCATCATCAATATAACTACAGGCTACTCCCATAAAGCAAGATTTATAGGCTTCTAGATATGGCTACGCATATAGAAATTCCTGTTGTTGGCAAACTTAAATATCCATTACGCTGGCTGATGGGGTTGATAGCAGGGGGTGTCTTGGTTGTTGGTATTACAACCTACAACCTGGTAAATCAAGGGACAAAAGAAGACATTGCTCAATTAACTGTGCCAGTAGCAGCGAAAAACGTCACCTTGCGGATTACAGCTAGTGGCAAAGTCGTGCCAGTTCAGACCGTAAATATTAGTCCGAAGAACCCTGGAGTGCTATCGCAATTATATGTCCAACAAGGCGATCGCATTCAACAAGGGCAAATTCTCGCCCGGATGGATAGCGCAGGTATTGAAGCTCAAAGGAGCCAATACCGTGCTAACTTAGCCCAAAGTCAAGCACAATTAGCCGAAGCCCTTGCTGGTAGTCGTCCTCAAGAAATTGCTCAAGCAAGGGCGCGGTTAGCACAAGCTCAAGCCCAGCTAGCCCAAGCTAAAGCCGGTAATCGTCCCCAAGAGATTGCTCAATCTCAATCCCAAGTGGATGCGGCTCAAGCAAAGGTGAATTACACCAGTGAACAGGTAAAGCGTTATCAATATCTATATCAACAGGGAGCAGAGAAAAAACAATTATTCGATCAAGCCCTCAGCGATGACAAAAGTGCTAGAGCCAATTTAGAAGAAGCTAAAAAACGATTTTCCTTAGTCCAAACTGGGACTCGGACTGAAGAAATCGACCAACGTCAAGCAGCAGTTAATGAAGCACGGGCTGCATTGGTATTGTTGGAAGATGGAACTCGTTCTGAGGAAATTGTCCAGCGTCAAGCAGCTGTTGAAGGGGCTAAGGCTCAGTTGAAGGGTGTGCAAGTGCAGTTGGAAGATACAATTATTCGCGCTCCTCTTTCGGGAATTGTTACCCAAAAGTATGCTGATCCTGGCGCGTTTGTCACACCTACAACTTCGGCTTCTGCTAGTGCATCGGCAACTTCTAGTTCAATTGTCGCCGTAGCACGCGGGTTAGAAATATTAGCTCAAGTTCCCGAAGCCGATCTTGGCAGAATTAAACCGGGACAGCAGGTGGAAATTGTCGCTGATGCTTATCCCGATCGCATTTTTAAAGGTCATGTGCGTTTAATTGCTCCAGAAGCAGTGGTGGAACAAGGTGTGACATCTTTCCAGGTGCGGGTTGCTCTGAATACTGGTATAGATAAACTGCGTTCTGGCTTAAATGTGGATTTGACTTTTTTAGGCGATCGCGTCAATAATGCCTTGGTGTTACCAACGGTGTCAATCGTCACCGAAAAGGGTAAAACTGGCGTACTTGTACCAGATGCAAAGAATAAACCCCAGTTCCGTGAAGTGACAATTGGGGCGCAAATTCAAAACCAAACTCAGATTTTAGAGGGAGTTAAACAAGGCGATCGCGTTTTTGTTAATCCACCCAAAGATTACAAAATTGAGAAGGCGAAAGAACAGAAGAATTCGTAATTTTTAAGACATGAATTTTTTAGAAAGTGTCCAAATGGCAGGTAAAACCCTGCTGTCAAATAAATTGCGTAGCGCCCTGACGATGTTGGGTATAGTTATTGGTAATGCCTCAGTGATTGCCATGATTGGTATTGGCGAAGGTGGGCAAAAATACGTTAATAAACAGTTGGAGTCATTAGGGCCAAATGTGCTTTTTGTACTGCCAGGGAATCGAGAAACTCAGCGTATATCCTTTGAAGTGCCAAAAACTCTGGTGTTACAAGATGCTGAAGCGATCGCTTCTCAAGTACCAACAGTAGTAGGAGTTGCGCCGGAGTTAAACACCAGACAGGTAGTTGTATACCGCAACAGAAACACCGATGTCAACATCATTGGCACAACTCCCAGCTTTCTATCGGTACGGGATTTTGAAACTGATAAAGGCAGGTTTTTCTCTGAGATAGACATTAAACGAAGTAACCAAGTCGTTGTATTAGGTGGAGACTTGGCAGAAAAACTATTTGGTAATAGTAACGCTATCGGTCAGCAATTGCGAGTTGGAAACACCAGCTTTCAAGTGATTGGGACGTTAATAGCCAAAGGTTCCAGCGTGGGAGCAGATTATGATAATGCTGCTTTAATACCAATCACGACTTCAGCAAACCGACTTGTGGGAAAGAATTCTCCTTATGGTATCGCCTTAGATTATTTTGTGGCTGCGGCTCGTGATTCAGAGAGTGTGGATGCAGCAGAGTTTCAAATCACTAATTTACTGCGTCTACGGCACAAAATTAATGGTGAAGATGACTTTACTCTTCGCTCTCAAAAGGATGCTTTGCAAACTGTTGGTCAAATTACAGGTGCATTGACAATTATGCTAGCTGCGATCGCTGGCATATCTTTGTTTGTCGGCGGCATTGGTATCATGAATATTATGCTTGTTTCCGTCACCGAACGCACTCAAGAAATCGGATTGAGGAAAGCGATCGGCGCAACTGAGCAAGATATTTTGCTACAGTTCATCATTGAGGCAGTAATAGTTTCCGCAGCTGGCGGTTTAGTTGGGACTGCGGTTGGTGTCAGTGGCATTCTATTAGTGGGAGCCTTGACTCCCTTAGAAGCCTCACTTTCTCCAACAGCGATTACTATGGCAGTTGGGGTCTCTGGTGGTATTGGTTTATTCTTTGGTGTTGTTCCTGCACGTCGCGCCGCTAAACTCGACCCGATTGTGGCCTTGAGAAGTGCTTAGTATATTAGTGTAAACTAATACGTATGGGTAAAATTTTTCCGTCACATCTTCTTGTACTTGATTTATAATTATCGAAACAAATTTGTCAAGGTCGAATGGTTTGAGTAAATATTCTTCAAACTCTACATCTGGAATTTGGTCATGAGTACCTGTGGTAGATGTTGAAGTCACAATGATTGGGATATGATTTCCATTATCTGCTTCCATCGCAGTCAATTTATTGAGTAATGTATAAATACTTTCACCTAAAAACCTAATTTCACTGACAATAATGTTGGGTGTGAACCAACTCAAGATTTCTAAAGCTTCTTTTACCGAACCGACGGTAATCACGTTTGCTCTCAAGTCTTTGAGTAAAAATGCGTACAAATCTCTACTATCGCGATCGTTGTCTACAACGAGTACTTGTACACCTTTGAGTATCCCATTTGTCAAGCAAAAGCCATTGATTAAATTCATAACAAGACCTGCAATTAGGATTTTAAGATCAAAGCGATTGGAAAAATCCCTACTCTTAAAGAGACGAGACAAGCGGATAGGTCAAATAAAAAGTAGCAGAGAACCATTTAATGGTTAAGATTACTAGATTCTGTTTTTGTACTATGAGCAGGTGTTGTTTTATTTCCTAAATGAGTTGATTAACTACGACACAAAACGTAGTAAAACTTTTCAAATAAGGGCAGAACAATGACCATTAGTGTCAACTTGGAGCTAGGGCGAATAGAATTCACGGCGATACAAACATAGATGCAGACAGGCTTACATAGGGTAGCCCACGTGGGATAACAGAAAATCAAGCTTTTTCTAACCCGCGCAGTTTTGGTATGGTTCGTTATATCATGTCCGGCTAATTAGTTACAGTTACCAAATCTGTGCAAAAATTAGAAAACCCTCTTTCCCCCAGCAAGAACTGCCCCCTTGCAGTCTTAATGATAAGGGACTTCCAACAAATAAATTACCCAATCTTGTAGGGTGGGCAACATGAGCGCCCATATACAAGGGCGGGTGAGACGCGCACCCCACAATAAGTAGTTGAGTATTTTTTTATTTGGAAGTCCCTAAGTCTTTAACCAAACACGATATTAGCCTTTAGCGTCATCCTCACCCTCAATCCCTCTCCAATATATTGGAGAGGGATTGAGGGTGATGTATGTTATTTAATTCTTATTCCTTACAAACTTTTTTGAGCAATTAACCAAAATAATTATTGCCATTCCCTCTCCTCAAGTTCCTTTATCGGCAACAATAAGGTAGCTTCAATTTCCTCCCTGATAGCAGGCGTCACTTCACAATTGCTACGTAGACAATCGAGTAGTAACTGATTGGCATCGTAGTAGCGTTGCAGTACTTGCTCTTGTTCAGGGCTAAACTGCCACAGGTGATTAATGTTGCGATAATTAATCACCGTCTTCTTTAGCTGTTCAGTCCAGGCTGAATAGTTTGTCTGCCACCATAACCTTAGCCGTTCTTGACTTTGGCGAGAATTTGGCAATTGGTCAGAGAGTTGTTCCAGGGATTTATGGAGTCCCATATCTAGAACTATGCCCAGAATATTCGAGAGAGCATCTCCACAGGCGTGGATGTGGGCAAAGTCCTGGCTCCCATCAATTGCACACTCTAACAGCAGGTCATCTAAAGCTGCATCCAGAAACATTCCCTGGTCGAGGCTGCTGGCTAGGGCAAAGTGAGGAGCTATGTGAGGAGTTCGACTCAAGGCAAGGTAAAATGCTCGAGTTGTCGCATCTTTTGATTTGTTTGGAATACTGCGAGATTTTTGGCTGGCCCAGGTCAAAAATTCTTGTAAATATGGGTCTTGGCTAACGAGTGCATCAATTTGTTGCTTCATCAACTGTACTAGAGAGTCTGCACTTCGCAGCATGGTAGCTGTTAACAAAAAAATTTCGTGCCAATGCGGGTCGGTAATGTGACTAACTAATCCTTCCAGAGCTTGCTCAAATGCGTCTAGGTTGTAGCTGGCAACAATTTTTCTCGCCGTGAAGTATTCTTGAAATGCCAGATAGGAGAAAGAGAAAATTCCCCGCGCCCGTTCTGCCAGTAGCCCATGTTGAGCCTCGATTGCCCTTAGCGCTGCTTCGCTTTCTATTTCCAGTTCCTCTGCATCCATTGGCACGTTGGTCAGATTCTGAATATAGTCAGAAATGTATTGCTCAACCATGCGTTGCTCAAAAAAGTACTGACCTTTTTCAAATGTCGCTGCCGCAATCTGACTCAATAACTTGAGCTTTTGTGGTAACAAAAACCCTCGATAAACATCATCCCGTTCAATGCCTCTGGCTTCATCCCATTTGCCCAATAGAAGGTCTAGACCTTGCTTATAAAAGTCAGTCCGCTTAGTCGGAAATTTTTCCTGTCTGTGGAACACCCAGCAGGCAAGATGCAGAAATAGGGGCGTGACTACGAGTTGGCGAAATTGCCAGTTTTCATCTAAGTCCAACTTCTGAAGAAACTGAACCGACTGCGCCTGACCATCTTGAATGTTGGTCTTGCTGAATGTCACAAACCATTTTTCAGCGAAGGCTCGGATTTGTTCTAAGGTAAATGGCGCAATCTCAACATCGGTAAAGCCTCGGAGTCTGAGCTTTTGAGATGCTGTTCGACAGGCCGCCACAAACTGATTTTTGTGATACTTTTCTGAAAACCTGCGAATTTCGCCTAAGACAGCATTGCTCTGTTGATTAAGAATTTCATCCATGCCATCAAGCAACAGTAACACTCTACCTGCACTCAGCAAGGTTTCTATGACTGAGTGATCTGAAATTCCAGATGTGAGAAATTCTTGGTGGATGTAATTTAATAGGCTAAACTCGTTGGTGAGTTTAGATACTTCAGCAAAATTTCTCAGTGTAATGAAAATAGGAACCTGATTGGCTTTAAATACACCTTTGTTACACTGAATGGCGAGATGTTGCAAAAAGGTAGTTTTACCTACGCCTGGTCTGCCTAGCACCCTGAGCTTGGAGTATTTTTCAACTGCTCGCATCCCTGCTATTTGTTCCACGGATACTTCACCTAAGCCAAAGCGATCAAATTCTTCTCGTTCAAGGCTTTGGATGTCAGGAATTTCTAACCACTGTTGACTGACAATTTCCTCCAAAATATTCACATCTATATATATGTCATCGATCGCAACGGGACGATTGATATCCAATAACTGCAAAATACCACACTGGTCTTGAATTTTGTCGAAGCGTTGCGATCGCACTTTTTCCACTAAATTCTCAATATCCAGCACAGGGGGGCGGCTATATTCTTCTAGTTCCATAAATTCAGCCGGCGGATTAGTAGCAATATCCCGCCAATTCAGTTCCAACACCAAACAAATTTCAATAAATGTATGACGCTCAACCGGACGACCACTGAAAAACCGCCAAACCGGTTGTCTAGTCTTGAGATTGACTTCGGCTGCTAGATTGTCTTGTGTCCATCCCTTGAGAGCAAATACTCTTCTAGCTTGTTCAATCCCAGTGAGTGATGCTTGGAGCGATCGCTTGACCATAGGACAATAACCTTGCTCCTCAAATCATGAACTTTAATTTTTATTAATATCTGCAATTTTATAGGTTTTTCCCTGATGCAGATATTCTACTCATTTAAAGTGATACAAAATCCCAGAGTATACCTTTCATTTTTTTAACTTTTTGTATCGAAATCAAACGCTATACATTTATCTTATACATTTCAACCTTTTGATGAAACCTGAATTCAAACACTGATCTGTAATGCTCAATTATGAGTTAAAGGGCTATTTAGCACTTACTTGCTTGACTCAAAAATTATAGTTGCATTATATACATATTACTTAAGTATATATCTAAAAAATTTTCTTAACATAAATTGCTAAATTTTCTTAATACTTAGATTTTTGTTTATTAACTCCAACTTAAATAAAAAGTATGAGTTTATTATCAATTAACAAAATATATAAAATTATTGAAATGGCTGAATTAATTTATGGAAAAATAGGATCTGAGAGAATAAATAAATCAGAAACATTTATAGATAAATTATCTTATTATTTAGAAGATTTCAATATCACAGGAAGATGTTCAGTAAACGTCCTACATAAATATATTGACGAACTATCCCAGGAAGAAAAAGCAGAGGTAATAGCTTTGATATGGCTTGGTCGAATTCCATCAGGTCAAGTCCCAGAAGACTTTACCAATTTGATTAAACAAGTAGTAGAGCTAATACCTCGAAATTATGCAACCAGTTATATTATCGAAAAACCCCTTTTAGCAAAATATCTGCGAGACGGACTTCAAAAACTAGATATTTGGAGTTCTGCTTCATCCTGAAAAATCGTCAAGACATCAGGCTGACATTGCTTGACCATTGCAACAATGTCTCTAGCTTCTTCTTCATATAAATCTTCCACATAGCCACTTCTAGAAAGTTGTGCTTCTTTTTGACTATCAAAAGGGCCAAAGTAATAAGTACAGCGCGGAACAAGAGTGTTAACTTCTACCCACCACCCAAACTCTGGTTGATTAAATTGAAATAAATTCATGAGGATACTAATGATTAATTGAACTTAATTCTGTAAAGATCGCTTTCTGGCATTTCCTGATGGCACTTGCTACAACGCCAGTAAACTCTTCGGTAATTGACGTGACGGAGTAAAGTATTTGAACAGTAAATACAAGCATGTTTGCCATTCATAAATTGATTGATTTTTGTAGATATATGATTTTGGCTGTAATCATTAATCAAATTATTTTCACTTCTTAATGAATGTTTCATGTTCAGAGCTAAATTGTTAAATTAATTTAGCTAATTTTGTACTATCCAAAACCTTGTAGAGACGTAGCACTGCTACGGGGAGCATCCCGTCAGGTGCAAAAACCTTGATAGCCCTCATCCCCTAACCCCTTCTCCCAAAGATGGGAGAAGGGGAACTAGAATTATGTCTCCCCTCTCCCAAAGATGGGAGAGGGGCTGGGGGTGAGGGAAAAGATTTAAGCACTCATTGCGATGCTCCCCTGCTACGTCTCTACATTCTTTTTCGGAGATGTCTATTTAGTCCACAAAGCGTGGACTTCAGCTATGAGACTCGGAATTCATTCCGAGGCGGGATAGAAAGGCAGTGCGAGATTTAATAAAAAGCGCTATATAAGCCACGCAATTGATTGCAAGGCTAATATGTAGAGGTTTTAGTTATTTGGTTTTTTCAAAACTACATGGAAAGAATTTAAATATCCTGTAATGGTTTTAGCTAATGTCTTCTGCTGCTTTTTTGTAGTTATTGCCATTACTTGATATAATCTTCCTTCGGCAAGATACATTCTACTTCTAGTGATTTTACCTCCAGAATTGATATACTCAATTTCTTTGCCAGGATGATTATTAGAACTATGAATATTCCGTTGACTAATTAAATTACTTTTCGTAGTCTTTAAAGCCATATCCCGTGCATTATTAAGTACAGCTTGGGGGTCTGTTATTTCACCATAACTATAAGGAAAATCATTGTAAGCAACTATGTATGCTACTTCCTGTTTTGGTGGTTCAGCGACAAATATTTCTAAGGTAATTTCCCCCATGTAAGTTTTTTGGGATTGGGTATTTCTGTTGGGGTTTCCCGGCATTAAAATACTAAAACGCCCATCTGGAGCAGTGTATAACTTCCATTTTGGCTGCACAGGTTGAGAAACCTTTGGTTTCTCAACAGCCGTGGTAAGTTTAGGTTGACGCGCTTCCACAAAAACAGAACCACCACAGACAAGTGTGGTGGCGATTAATGGCAACAGACTTTTAATTGTCATATTTTTTGCCTTTTGAGATACCGATCTCACTGATGATGCTAGCTGTTATAACCTAGCAGCACATAAAGCAGCACCTATTAGCCCCACTTGTGGGTTGAGGATAACATACACGGGGATCTCTTCGAGGAGGCGGCGCATCCTACCTTTTTGGGTGAAGTTTAATAAGAAACCGTTGTTTTCAATTAAGGGCAGGATTTTGGGCGCAATTCCACCAGCAATGTATAAACCACCATAAGGTAGGAGTTTAAGGGCAAGATTGCCCGCTTCTGCACCGTAAGCCTCTACAAATAATTGCAAAGTTTGTTCACAGAGGCGATCGCGTCCTTCTAGTGCGGCTGTACCAATAACAGCACCAGGATCGACGCTTTTCTCTTCTTGTCCGGCTTCTTGTTCCCAAGTTCTGACGATTTGGGCAATATCTGGTGATTCGACGGCAAATTTGCGATCGCGCAAAAATTGGTAAATTGCCACAATTCCCATTCCAGAAACCACACGTTCTACAGAAACGCGCTGGATATCATGTTTACCCAACAGGTATCTCAACAGTTGAAACTCGATCTCGTTGCGAGGCGCAAAGTCAGCGTGTCCACCTTCTGAAGGAAAGACTTGATAGTGGTTCCCCTGTTTAATTAAAAATCCTTGCCCTAAGCCAGTACCAGCACCAATAATTCCAATGGGGGTTTCGGGTTGAGGTTTGCCAACTTGCAACGTGTGCAAGTCTTGTTTTTGTAAACCTGAAATGCCATAGCCAACGGCGGCGAAGTCGTTAATCAAAGAAATATGTGGGATACCCAATTCTTCTTCTAAACGTTCCGTATCTAGGAACCAGGCTAAATTGGTCAGTTTGGCAGTATTTTTGACAATGGGGCCTGCGATCGCAAAACAAGCCTTTTCTGGTGTGGGTGTGTTAGCCTTCACCAAAAACTTCTGCACTATCGGTACCAAATCAGGAAAATCGGCACTGTGGTAACTTTCCTGATAAATAGTATGTATTGCTGGTGAGTCTGATTTTTCAACCAATTGCAGAATAGTTTTTGTACCGCCGATGTCTCCTGCTAGTAACAAAGTCATAGAATTTATTAGTGAATTAAATTACTTTTTTTGTAAGATATACCCAACCTAGCAGAAGTCATGAACACAAATCTCTATCAGAGGTTTAAGCAAATCGAATAACTTCTTCTATGTGGGTTAAATGGGAAGTATCTCCCTTTAGTTCTAATAACCATTCTGGATCTTCGCGTACCACTTTTACTAGAGAACACAAAGAAGCCTTGACTTCTGTTTTGGCAATTTCCCCCACTAACCCCATTGCTCCGCCCAATACAGATGCACCATGTGCTACTAGCAGGATATGTTCTGGGAGGAACTCAGTAGCTAAACATCTCGCAGTTTGTCCAGAACGTTCTCGCACTTTTTCGCGAGTTTCAGGATATTTAGCGGCGATGCGCGGAGTATAGCTGGTGTCAATTCTGGGGAATAACTCTGCTAAGGCTGGAGTTGAGAGTCTTTCGGGTTCTTCTGTCATCCAAACTGGGTTTAGCCATTCACTCAAGCCTGTTTCGAGTTTGATTGGTAAGTTGAGCATTTCTGCAACTGCGTTTGCCGTTTGTACGGTTCGCAAGAAAGGAGAAGCGAAAATATGGGTAATATTTTCTCTTTTTAATCGTTTAGCTAACTGTTGTGCCTGCACCATACCATCATCAGACAACGGTGGATCGTAGCGTCGTTCGGCGGTGAGAAACCAATCAGGGTTTACGAAGTCGAGGCGGTTAGCGTGTCTTGCTATCCAGACTATTTGACTCATGAGTTTAATTATTCCGGTGAATAGAATTCGCCGCTAAACAAATATATAGATATCTGCAAGGAGGGCTGCAAATATTAATATATGACAAAAATCGTAATATTTTGTAATAATATAAATGATTTGGAAAACTTATCAGTCGCGTCAGTGTAGTTTTAAAGCCTTTTTAGCCAAGTCTCTAAGCAATATCGACTATATTAATCTGCTGAAATCTTTAAGATTGCAATAGTCATACTTTGCTTATAGCCTTTTTCGCCATTTTTCTAAAGCTACATCAACTAATCCATTTAGAGAATCATAGTGATCAAATTTATATGTATTAGGTCTTTCACCACCGTAATTAACAGGAAAATTATTTACATCAATCTCTAATAATTTTCTTTCTTCATATGTTAAAGGTTCAGAGTTATTAAGTTTTCTAGCTATTCTGTTTCTATCTTTAAAATGTTGATAAATATATTTATATTCTCGTCGATACTTAGAATTTTCGTTGTATGCTAATTCATTCATTATTTTTACTCTATTTGAAAGTGTCTTTTTGGATGAATTCATCTTTACACCAATTCCACTTGGTACATATCCTTCTAACAAAGCATTTCCTTGCCAATCTGTCCAAATCCTTGCTCTACTTATGCGATCGCTACTATTATTTTTTAACCCTAGCCATAAAAATATAATTGGTGTTCCTTTACTATCAAAATAAAATTCAGCGCAGAATTTACTTGTTTTTTTATTACCATTTCCATATCTAAAACTAATAGCAGAAGACATTTCTTCCATCCGTTTGTCAAAGCTAAGAACCTTTTGACGAATTTTCAATATTCCCTCTTGTTGTTCAGAAGAGCATTTGGCTAGACGGTTCATCAGCCCTCTAGAATGTGGGGGTATATCTTCATTACTTTCTCTGTCCTGATGAGGAACTTCTATTTTTGAAACTTTACCATTATCTAAATTTTTTATCTGTAAATAATAGTTAAACTCATCTGTTAAAATGGCAAATTCAAAAAAATCAATAGATAAATGATGATATTTTTTATCTATAAAATTATCTCTATGAAAATTAGGCTGAATTGCTATTAAGCTAATAGGTTGTTGATAGTCTATTTCGTCTTCTAAAGGTTTTACTTCCTGTAAAGCGTCATAATATCGAGTTAGCTGCTGAACAATATATCTATCTTCAGCATTTTTCAATTCCAACACCACTAACTGTTTATTTTCTCTCAATGCTAAAATATCGCAAATTTGACCATTAACATAATATTGCCGCTTTAGCGGAATTAACCCGAAAAGTTCTTTTAAATTCGCCCAGACAAAATCTTCTAAATCAGCTTCAGTCGCAAATTTCCAACTATTACCCGTTTTTATTAAATTCACGAAATCCATTGTCTGGCTCTGACTTTGGTAAATTACTACCTTTAGTATTCCCAAAGCTAGACAGGAATTTCTATGCTTATATAGCGGTTCTTAGTTGAGTGCAATACAGACCTAACCCCCAGCCCCTTCCCTACAAGGGAAGGGGAGTAAGATTCAAAGCCTCTCTCCTTTTAGGAGAGAGGTTTGGAGAGAGGTCAGACTATATTGCTTCCATTCGAGAACCGCTATAATTAATTATCCTAAATAAGCCTTTTTAACTCGCTCATTACTAATTAATTCTGATGCTGCACCTGATAAAGTAATAGAACCAGCTTCTAAAACATAACCGCGATCGGCAATTTGCAGCGCCAGATTAGCGTTTTGTTCAACTAACAAAATGGTCACACCTGTAGCCCGGAGATTTTCAATAATTGAGAAGATTTCCCGGACGAAGGCAGGTGCTAAACCTAAGCTAGGCTCGTCTAAAAGTAAGAGTTGTGGTTTACTCATTACAGCCCGTGCGATCGCTAACATTTGTTGTTCGCCACCGCTGAGAGTTCCTGCTAGTTGATTGCGCCTTTGTGACAAACGTGGAAATAAGTCAAATTGTCGCCCAATATCTGCTTTTATCTCAGCTTGATTGGTGCGAATATAAGCACCCAAAAGTAAATTATCAAATACTGTTTGTCGCGCTAATACTCTGCGTCCTTCAGGACAGTGAGCGATACCAAGTTGTACAACTTCGTGAGTTTGGCGGCGGTTAATATTATGTCCATTATAAATAATTACGCCACTCTTAGGATTAACTATTTTAGATATAGCGCGGAGTGTGGTAGTTTTACCAGCACCATTAGCACCAATAAGAGTAACTACCTCGCCTTTTTGAATAATTAAATTAATCTTTTTTAGAGCTTGAATACCGCCATAATTAACATCAAGCTCTTTAACTTCTAAAATTGTATAGTTTGGCTTACTATCGGCTTTCATCGGCGGTTTACATCCAGAAATGTTGATTCAAAACCTAAGATACATCAAACCGCTTCGCGGAGTCATTAGTCATTAGTCATTAGTCCAAGAGATACCATTTGGCAAAATTCCTCATGAAGTGGAAGTAAGGTTTGAGGGTGAGAGTGTCGAAAAATTAGAAAGCTTAATGGATAGTGCATTAGCGGAGCTTACCGGAGGTATCGCAGTGAATTCTTTAGACGAATTTGTGAGTATTTTGTTTATATAACATTCATTCATTTCCTAAATAAGCTTCAATTACAGCCGGATCATTTCTGACAACTGCTGGTTTACCCAATGCAATCAATTGCCCAAAATCTAACACCGCAATGCGATCGCACAAACCCATAACCAATGGTACATGATGTTCTATCAGGATAATCGTTAAATCGAAGCGATCGCGCAAACTACGGATAAATTCACTCAATTGCTGCTTTTCGTTGGGGTTCATCCCCGCCGCAGGTTCATCGAGAAGTAAAATTTGCGGTTTTAATGCTAAAGCACGGGCAATTTCTAAGCGACGCTGATCGCCATAGGCAAAGTTTTTGGCTTTTTCGTCAGCGCGATCGCTTAATCCCACCAAATCCAATAAATCTAAAGCTTCCTGCTTAGTTTGAAGTTCTTCGCTAGGCGCTGGTGGTAATCCCAAAACTCCTGTAATTATATTACTTTTAGTGTGTAAATGTCGAGCAATTATCACATTTTCTAACGCCGATAATTCCCCAAACAAGCGGATATTTTGGAAAGTACGGGCGATACCTAAAGCAGCAATTTGATGAGGACGCAGTTGAGAAAGTTCTGCACCTTGATAAATTAATTTCCCGCTAGAAGGGGGAATAAAAGCAGTAATCAAATTAAACAATGTTGTTTTGCCAGCACCATTAGGGCCAATCAGTCCAAAAATCTCATATTTATTTACACTAAAAGATACATTATTTACCGCCACTAAACCACCAAAGCGGCGAGTCAATGCTCTTGCTTCTAAAACAATACTGCTGTTATTATCTAGAATACTATGTGACATTTTTGCATATTATTATGAATATAAAACTTACGCAAGAACTCTCTAAAACTTTTCTTACTTCGCGCCCTTTGCGCCCTTCGCCGTTCGTTTTTCCATGATTTTACGTCTTTGGAAAATATCTGGAGTAATTAACCCTTGAGGGAAAAAGATTGTACCTATTACTATTAAAAAACCAAAAATAATCAATCTTCCATCGCGCAAAAATTGTGCTAACCAATTAGGTAAACCACCAGTATCAGCGAGACTTCGTAGAATCTCTGGTAAAGCTGTAAACACCATACCTCCGACTACGGGACCTAAAAAAGTTCTCGAACCACCAATCAAAACAAAAGTTAAATATATAATACTGCTATCAAAAGTACCTTGACGAGCATTCCAGGTATTAAGGAAGTGGGCGCTAATTGCACCTACAAGCCCTGCAAGTATAGCCCCTAGTGTAAACGCCAAAACTTTGTAATAAGTGGGATCAATTCCCATTGCACCCGCAGCTAATTCATCTTCGCGGATAGCAATAAAAGCCCTTCCTACACGGATGCGTTCTAAACGATAAAGCAGCACCATACTAATTAATAGTAAGGGCAAAGCAATCCATAAATATTCAATTGGTGTTTGGAAAGGTTGAGGAATGCCAAAAATTCCCACAGCACCGCCCGTAATATCCAAATTGAGGGAGATGACGCGTAGAACTTCTACAAAAGCGATAGTAGCGATCGCTAAATAAATTCCTCGCAATCTCAACGCTGGAATTCCCACTATTATACCCAATAAACCACAAATTATCCCAGCCATTAACATCTCCAATAACAACAATGGAATGGGAAATAAACTACTGCTAGATGTAAAAACTTTTGTGGATAAAATTGCTGCAATATATCCACCTAAAGCATAAAATCCTGGACTAGCTAAAGACAATTGCCCTGTCATTAGCGGTAAGTAAAGCGATAACCCTATTAGCGCCCCCAATACCATAGAGACAATTAGAGAACCATAAGTAGCAAAAAAATCAGTCATATTAAAGTTTTTTGATTAAGTTTAATCAAACTATCACTTTTATCAACTACTAAACTGTTAATATTTGCTCTGCTGTCAGCGCCAGTTCAGGAAAAGTTCGTGACACAATCCGTTTTGAACCTCTAAACAGTGTCCCTTCTTCTAGACACTGCTCTAAAAATTGCTCAAAAGTTAGTTTTTGTCTGGTGTATGTTTTCATAGTGCTACGTCTATTTAAACTTTTTGAACAAACCGCCGCCCTAGCAAACCTTGAGGTCTAACTAATAGCATGATAAACAAAATTCCGAAGGCTACTGCGTCTTTATATCCAGATAATTCCGAAGGAACAAACGCCTCGACTAATCCAATTACTAAGCCTCCCACCACTGCACCAGGAATACTACCTAAACCACCTAAGACAATTACCGCTAAACCCCGCAAACCAAAAGTAATGCCGAAATATGGACCAGCTATACTAACACTAGAAGCGACTAAAGTTCCCGCTAATCCTGCTAAAAAACTGCTGATGAAAAATGTTAAGATGATAAAGCGATCGCTATTAATTCCTAACAAACTAGCTGTAGTTGGATCTTCTGCGATCGCTTGCATTGCCTTACCATATTTAGTCCGATTGATAAAATAGGTAAGAATTGCCACAATCACCACTGATACAGCAAAAATTACTACCTGAACGCTGCGAATCGGAATTGGATTATCTGGAGTACCAAAATTAATTGCAGGTGGCAAATTACCGTAAGTATTTGCAGGGTATGTGTAACTTTCTGCCCCTACTAAATACTGGATTAAATTTACAATTACGACTCCTACCCCCAAGCTGGAAACAACAGTTAGCAAGGGATCAGATCCTTGACGGCGCAAAGGTTGAAAAGCAACCCGTTCCATCACTACCCCTACCAATCCCGCCAAGGTACTCCCTAAAATTAAGGCTATAACAAATGGTAATTTTATCGGCAAGCCTGCGTTAGCTAGCAAACCGTTAAATCCAAAGTTACCACCTATGAGGGCATAAGTGAAATATGCACCCAAGGTAAAAATCGCGCCATGAGCTAAATTAATGATGCCCAAAATAGAATAAACTAAGGTATATCCCAAGGCAAAAATTGCATAGATACTACCGATAGATAATCCGTTTAAAAATAGTTGCAAAAATACAGTTATATTCATATTGCAACTATTTTAGAAATACGAATTTTCCAGTATTACCATCTTTATCCATCTTGATTTGGGCAACGTAAAATTCCTTTTGAATCACATCACCGACTGGTGTAAAAGCAATCTCACCTAAAGGAGTATCATACTTTCCAGCTAGTATTTCCTTGTTCAATTCTGTCCGCAGTTTATCAAGAGGTAATGTGCTGATTTTGTTTTTCTTATCCAACGCTCTCAGAGCTTCAACATACACCTGTACCGCAGCAAAAGATTGACCACTGAATTGGGCTGGTTCTTTCTTATATTGCTCAATATAGGTTTGGCGAAACACCTTATTAATCTCACCCGGATATTCAGGACTGTAAGCTTGAGCAATCAGCACACCATCGCAAAGTGCTTTACACACTGATAAAACATTTGGTGTATTCAGACCATTACCACCAATAATTATGCCTTTATAACCCAGTTCTCGCAGTTGTCGCACTAAGTTACCACCATCAGCTGCTAGTCCCGAAATAATTACCAAATCTGGTTTTAAGTTAATTGCATTGGTAGCTTGGGCTTGAAAGTCTGTATCAGTAGTTTGGAACTTTTGAACTGTTACTAATTCTAGCCCTTGCTGTTTTACTGCTGTTTGAAAAATCTCCGTTTCTGATTTGTTAAAGGCATCATTTTGGGCGTAAAAAACTGCCACTTTTTTAATTTGAGGATTCTGCTTGAGTGCAGCTTTGAGCGAATTAGGAGCAACTATAGAGACGGGAGCAGATACACGAGCTACATAATCACCGATTTCTGGAATTCCTTTTGCGGTATTTGATGCACCAATAACTGGGACTTTAGCACGTTCGGCGATAGGGTCAGCACTAAAAGCTTGCTGTGACAAAGTAGGGCCAACAATACCGACAACTTTATCTTTATTAATTAAAGTTTGAAAAGCGTTAATTGCTCCAGCTTCATCACCGCTAGTATCTTGGTTTACCAATTTAATCGGAGTGCCATTAATACCACCTTTACTATTGAAATACTTTTCGGCAATTCTGGCTCCCACGAATCCTTCTTGACCGAGTAATGCTACGTTGCTGGTTTGTGCTAAGGCAATACCGATGGGAATTGCACCTGATGTAGTCGTTGTCTGGGCGGTGTTAGTTGTAGTGTTATTTGTGGCACTATTTGGAGTATTTGTCACAGAGCCACCGCCACAGCCTGTTAGTAGCAAAGCGCAAGTTGATAATAATGCTGTTGTCTGAGCGATCGCGTTATTCATCGTTAAATAATCATGTAGTTATGAGATATTCGGCAAAAGTGAATAAGCTCTGCAAACTAAATTAGGCAGATTTATACTTTTGCAATAATTTTATTTTATTAAATCATTTTTATTTGATTATGCAAATAAAAATATTCCCAATGTTTATCAATCAAGTTATTATAATTAATAATAATTTAACCATTCACAGCTAGAAGGGAAGGGTATGTTACAGCTATGTAAAGATTTGAGGTTTAAGAGGGTAAAAATTAGTACAAAAAGTCAAAACAAAGAATACTTATACTGCAAACTTTTTACCCATTTCAGGTAATAGGTTTATTTCCGCCATGATGTACTAGCGATAACGTACCCGACAATTTAAGATTTACTTTAAAAATTATCTCTAAGAGTATGTTTGAAAATTCCTATTGTTGCTAAATCCCCCACTTTAACTCCGGTTCCTTTAAAAGAGGATTAGAGAGGATCAAAAGTACTTAAAGTCACAGTAAATTTTTTTTAAAACAACCTCTTAGAAATTAGATGTTTGATGGAAAAAATAACTAGAGAATCACTTAGAGAATATTGCAAAATTAGTGCTGGTAACAGCAACTTTGGAAACTTAACCCCTGAATTAAGCATTTATTAGTTCTCCCTAACCCTCTTGTTTTAAAAGAGGGTTAGGAAAAAAATTTTGTTGCTGAATGGGGGTTTCAAAGTCTCTCCCTGCTGATAAATTCGGGTTGGAGAGACGTCTATATTATACTTTGCAACTTTTCAAACACCGTCTTAGCACTACTTCACTTGGTCTGTAATTTCATTATGGTTCATATAGTCAAGGTTTCCGTATGGGCTATTAAATAATCCTAGACGCTGTTTGATTACCAAGTAAATCAAAGCAGGATTACCAAGGATATAACGCTTCCACAAGCGTCGAGGCTCTGTGATAAGCCGAAATAACCACTCCAGTCCTACTTTTTGCATCCAAACTGGTGATCTTCTCACCATGTTGCTAACTAGTTCAAAGCTGACACCAATACCGACAGAAATCGGTACACCTAAATGTAAATAATTGGCAGCAATCCATTTTTCTTGTTTAGGTGCTCCCAAACCAACAAATAAGATATCGGCAGATGTCGCTATAATTTTTGAGTTGATTGAAGTTAATATTGTTGGCTGAGATTCAAACCCGTAAGGAGGACAGTAAGTACCTACAATCTGCAAGCCTGGATGTCTGGAAACAAGAATTTCTTGAGCTTTTTCGGCAGCACCAGGGCGACCTCCTAATAAAAAGACCTTCAATCCTTTTTGAGCAGCAATGGCGCATAGTCTCTCGAACAAATCTGTACCATTAACTCTACCGTTAAGGGGAGTTTCTAAGAACTTCGCTGTCCACAGCAGCGACACCCCGTCTGGTACTACTAAAAAAGCCTGGCGATAAATTTCTCGAAATTTGGCATCCTTCTGCAATGCCAAAATATGCATAGCATTAGGAGTAACTACATATTCTGGCTGACCCTTAGAGAGTATATGTTTAACAATCTTATCTACAACTTCATCAAAATTGTAGTCATCAATTTCGACTCTGCAAATGTTGATTCTCATTAGTACTTCCAGCTTAATTCAATTTTGATAAGGAACGATAGATATTGGCTAAACCAATCGAATAGTTTTTAATATCAAATGGTTCAACACTTTTTCTTGCAGCACTCCCCAGACAGAGGCGTAAAGCTTGATTTTCAATCAACAATTGTATAGCTTCTGACAATTGTTGAATGTTTCCTGCTGTAACTAGCAGACCATTTTGATTTGAAATCACTAATTCAGGAATACCTCCTACGGGGGTTGAAATCACGGGTAATCCCCAACCAAGAGCTTCTAGAATCGCCATAGGCAAACCTTCATTGTAAGAAGGCAAAATAAAAATATCTGCTTTTGACAACACTTCATCCCGTTTTGTAGAATTAATCCAGCCCAAAAAAGTGACATTATTTATAAGGTTGAGACTAGCAGCTAATTCCTGCGCTTTTTCGATTTCACCATCTCCTGCCAGAATTAACTCGACAGATTTTTTTTGATCATCTGGTAGGACAGCAAATGCCTGAATTAAATCAAATGCGCCTTTCCGTTGACCGATTCGCCCACAAAACACCAAAATAATTTTAGTCCGATTTTGGCGGTCAGGAACCTGTATAGGTAATTCGCAGGGGTTAGGCAAGATAATAACTTGCTTCGGATTTAAACTAAGATTTAAGATATAGTAATCATGCCAAGTTTTTGAAAGAACAATAAACCCTTGGCAACGCTGAAATAGTGAACTTAAAACTTTTTGTGCTAGTTGAGGTAGTTTAGCATAGGTTACTTGAAATTCTGCACCATGAGCGTGGATCAAGAAGGGCTTATTAAATATTAAGGAAAGAACACAAAAAATAGCTTTTCGGAGAACACTACCACCTTCGGAAAGATGAATGTGTACAGCATCTATTTTTTGAGTAAACATTAGCCATAAAAATTTTACTAAAGCTTGAGCAAAAATACTTATTCTGTGGTATACCGAACCTTCATCATGAGTGGTTATGTGCTGAATTACAATATCATGAATAATATGCTTAATTATCAGTTTTTCAACTGATGCTATTCCTCCATTTTGTTCTAGACTAGCCCCTAACATCAATATCTGCATTTGGTTCATTCACATCAACCTATGTAATTCTTAGGTAATAATTCAGGTCTAAAGTAAAAGAATTCAAACATGTAGCTTGTTGAAAATCGCTAATAATGTCTTGAATAGCCTGTTGAAACAAGTAAATTATGGAACCTGACTGATGACATAGGCTTGTAGTCCCTTCAATAACTCAATATAGCGGCTGTAAGACCTAAAGGATTCTACTCTTTTTTCTAAATCTTTACAAGCTTTTACTCAATTAGCATACACACTTTATATTTTGTCTATGTAAATTTGCTAGTAATGTCTGTATAATCCTCTTTTCTGTCTCTGAGTAAAGAAAAATAAGATGCTGACCTGGAATACTTTTCAAAGCCTTGCTTGATCGACAAAGCTCAACAAATCTTGTCTGGAGCCAAGCACGGAGAAACAAGGTTTAAAATACTATAAACCTCCTCCAGAATTATTTTATGGTAAGTAATCGGACAAGATTAATTACACAAAAATCTGGGCTGAAATCCTTGACTGGCAAAGAATTGGTAAATAACAATATGTCATTAATTCTGTCCAGGTACTTAAGTAGAGCCTTTTTAGCTTGATTCAATTGATATCTGCGATATAAACGCTGAAAAATTTATTAAATGGAGAGCTAATTAACTTGGGATTTTTTCAATCTACAATAATTGTTTGCAAGAGGTATATTCTTTAATGAGAGTAATAAAAGAGCGTTAAAGCCTATTTTCACTACCAGCGAATTCTTTAGGTTCGTAGTGACGACAACCATTACAGGGGCCTTCGGGATTGACAGCACAACGCATGTAACCTGATCGGGCATTAAATTTGCAGCTGATATCGCCAATTAGATAACCTACACCTTCTAAATAATAGCGATCGCCTTCTCCAGGTCTGACGTTTTGTCGTCCCTGCATCGCTGGAAAATTCATGGCTGCTTGTCTGAGTCGTAAGCGCGATCGCGCATGGGTTTTGCGGATCGCCCACAGGGAAATCAGGGACGGTAAAAAACCAACGGCAATCACTAAAAGTGTCTTTAACACCTTCTTTTTACCTCTTCTATGCGCTGATTGATTGTCCCTGATGTTGCACTCTGGTTTTACGGAAGTGCAAATATTAGGGCAGGTTTGCCTACTGATACCACAGTTGGTAGCAATTAACAATAGCAATATGGTAAGGAATTTTAAGTCAGAATTTCCTTCTGCCATTTCAATCAGCATAACTGTTACAACCTCAGAGGTGATCTGCCGTTGAATATTAATAATTTTAAGATTTGTTGACTAATACCTTTTTTAGGAAGCGTTTTGTGTCAGCCTCAGCCCCATTCTTGTTTTTTCTGTGTCGTTGCGATGCTAATCTTTTTTTGGTTTGCTGACGAAGTTGCTGTGCTAGCAGTGCGGCTTCCCTTTCGGCTCGCAATAAATCAACTTTTCGCGTTCTCAGAATAAATGATTTGTCAGACTTTCGTTTCACCCAAGGGACGCTAACTGCGAAATAGTGACAAATATTTTTGCATAGCTCTTTTACACTGAGTGGGTAACGTTTTTGAGTATTCAGTGTGTTAGCGATCGCTTTCAACTCTAATATTGCTGCTTCTAACTCTTGCGCCATCTGATTGATGCGTTCGACTTGTGTTATAAAACGCTCCCGTTCACTGATGATTTTTTTTTCTTGGGGTTGCAGTGGCACTATAGCAGTAATTACAGATGTAGGCTGGAACAGCAAAATGGGCTTTTTGTCCGTATCTTGGTTTTTTTTCATACCACCTCAAGCAAGGCTAGCTGACTTCTAAAGCATTTTAGCAGCTAGTTAGTATATTTGTACTATATAAATTGTGTATATGAGGTTTATATAGCTTTTCCTAATCAAATGAGGTACTTGGTAAGAAAATATTAGAACAGCTTGAATCAAAAGCAAAGTCTTTGGGAATTTCAAAATTATTTACAGAAGCCAGTATTACAGCTAAACCTTTTTTTGAAAGCCAAAATTTTATTGTTGTGAAACAGCAAGAGGTAGAACGTAGAGGGCAAAAACTGAGAAATGTTATTATGGAAAAATCAATTTAATAATTACTATTTTTTTTATCCAAACAAGTAAATTATTTATTTTTTAAAAAATTGACTTAAATCTAGTGGATAAGTTTAAATTTATTTCAATAACTGATTAATTTTAATTTGCAGTTTTTCTCGTAATTGTTGCGCCTGCCGATAAATTACTTTATGTCCTTTGTTTGAATAGTTGTGCAATTCTGCTGCTTCCAAAGGCTGAATAAAGTAATGCAGGCGAGTTCTCATTGCCCAAACTCCCATTGAAGGAAATAGAATTAAGGCAAGCATTAAAGGCGAGATAGGCAAAAATGGTAATTTAACTAGTCGTTGCAATTTTTTGAAATTAACAGCCCAAGGATGTAAAGATTCATTACCGATGCAAACTACTGGGAGAATAGGAATTTGATAGCGATCGCTCAACTTAATAAAACTCACATCAAACTTTTCTAGTTGATAGCGTTTCCTCCAACCTTTCCCAGGGCCACGGATACCTTCGGGTGCATATAAGAGAATTTTACCTTGGGCGATGCCTGCGGCGGGCGCAGCGATCGCTGCTTCAAAATCATCTGATTCGGCACGCACACCACCCAAAACCTGCGACCATTTAGGTGGTAGCCACCAAATTATCCAAGGATGTTCAAACAATACAGGACTTGCTAATGGTTGTACCACCCATCCTCTAGCTTCACTTAATAAATAACCCAAGGTCAAAAAATCCCAAGGAAAACTCATCCCTGCGTGGTTCATTGCCATAATCAATGGCCCTGTTTGCGGCAAGTTTTCGACTTGTTCTAATTCTCCACGAAAATAGTATTTGACGATGGGTGCGACAACTTCTTTGCCAAAAGCTTGTTGATATTTGGGATCAAATTCACTAACCTCTGTTCGAGGTGAACGAAAACCAAGACGCAACCACCGACTCAGCAACGCCAGATAAAATCCGCCAGGAATTAAAAATAATCCATATTCTGGCCAATTCCAACCCTCTGAATCGGTATGATAATGCTGCCAATGACGGTTAAATATAATTAGCCAGCCTGGAGGATACCAAAGACAAAACCAATCAAACCAGCTAAATATATAGCCTTCACCTGGTACATTTTCTAGTTGAGTGTTTAGGTGGTTTTCGGAATGTTGATTAATCAAAATAATGATATTAATTATACACAAATTTTATTTAAATCTTATTATAGCTTTATCGCTTTGCCTTTGGGATATTATCTTAGAACTAAAATTGACTAAGTAGGTAGGCGTAATTAAACATAAGATAAAACCTCACCCTCAATCCCTCTCCGATGCTTTGGAGAGAGAGGGAAGCCGCAGGCAGGGTGAGGTTTTATAAGGAGAGGGAAGCCGCAGGCAGGGTGAGGTTTTATATTTAATTTGACCCACTTACATGATTTGGAAACACTTATAAATCCCAAGTATTCGATAAAACTTATGTATCCAGCATATCTGTAGCAATCCTATCTAAATTGTCAAAATTCGCAGTATCTAACTTTTCACCAATGATTTATAATTGCTATATATAATATTAAGTAGGTTACGAAAGATAATTATGTAATATAGTAACCATAGATTTTTGGCGATGCTTGAAGATTGAAAATTATCAAGGCACTTATTATACCATTTGATATTAAATACCCACAAAAGTTAATGTTTGTTTTATAGTTACCTTATAGAGTGATTTTGTCTCAAAAAGTTATTGTAGCACCACATTAAAACAGTTAACAGTTATCAAAAGTATGGTAGACACTTAAATCAGTCAACAGGAATTAATTAAGACTAATAAATAATATTGATATTTAGCCAAAAGATGAAATTGACAATAACTAATGATAGTTTAAATTCTTCCTCAAGCGGGAGACAAATGGCGAGACAGGTGTCCTACTCTTCCTATTATGGAACTAGGAAACTCACTAAAAATTTCAGATTTAATCCGTGAACTTCGGCAGCAGCTCGATCTCTCTCAGGAAAAGTTTGCAGCCAAGTTGGGAGTTTCCCTGCGAACAGTTAATCGCTGGGAGAAAAAATCTACAGTGCCTTCACAGATGGCACTAAAGCTAATTGAAGAAATGTTACATAAAATGGGCGAACCAGGCAAAAGACTGCTGAACGAGTATCTCCTAAAAGCGGAGCAACGGGAGGACTCTTAAGATGATACTGAAAGTACTCAAAAAAATTTTGATGATGCGCTCTTGGTTACTAACATATAGTGTGATGATTCTGGCAGTCATAGCGGCGCTGCTGCTGACGCGACTGTTGTTGCCAGTCTTTGATCCGAGCGTATTTACATTATTTTATGCTGCCGTGGCAATCAGTGCCTGGTATGGCGGTATGGGACTTGGAGTACTTGCGATCGCTCTTTCTGTTACAACTGCGCTCTATTTTTTGATAGAGCCAGTCTACTCATTCGATCTTCTCAGCCCAAACGTTTTGGTAAGATTAACCTCGTTCTCACTAGTATCCTTCTTAATTACTGCCCTATCTTCAGAGTTGCGAACTGCCAGAGGGAAAGCAGAGACAAGCCTAAAATTGTTGCAAAATAGCGAAAAGCGGTTTAGTCGCTTGGCACAATCCAATATCATTGGAGTTTTCATAACTGATATGAGCAACGGCTCGATCGTGGAAGCCAACGATGCTTTTCTGAAGATGTTGGGCTATACGCGAGAAGATTTTGCCGCTAACCAAATGAACTGGCACGAGATTACCCCACAGGAGTATTTTTTATTAAGTGAGCATTCAGTAGAAGAACTTAGAACAACTGGAGTATGTAAACCCTTTGAGAAAGAATACATCCGCAAAAATGGCGATCGCATTCCCGTTTTACTCGGTTCTGTTGTCGTGGGAGATACTCAAGAAACGGTGATTGGCTTCGTTGTTGATTTGAGCGAACAGCAAGCTGCGCTACGCGATCGCAAACAAGCAGAAGCGGCATTACAGCAAGCCAATGAGCGGAACACACGCACTCTAGAAAACATGAGTGATGCATTTATTACTTTAGACCGAGATTGGCGAATCATCTACCAAAATGCCGAAGCAGGGAGAATTAACGGCAAACCCCGGACAGAGGTTATCGGTAAGTCGCACTGGGAGGAATGGCCTTTATCAGTAGGCACTAATGTAGAGCTACAGTACAGAAAGGCGATCGCAGAACAGATTCCCGTCTACTTTGAGTATCACTATTACTTCCCGTCGCAGTATGACTTCTGGCTGGAGATTCACGCCTACCCTTGTGAAGATGGTCTTGATATTTTCTTCCGCGACATCAGCCAACGCAAGCAAGTAGAGAAGACAGTCCAAGCAAGTGAAGAACGCCTCAAGAGTTTTTTTCAAGCGAATATAGTTGGTATTCTCTTTGGTGATGTGAATGGTAGCATCACTGAAGCCAACGACGAGTTCTTGCGAATTGTGGGCTATACCCAAGCAGATATCCAGTCAGGCAGATTACGCTGGACTGATATCACGCCTCATGAGTACCAATATTTAGATGAACTGGCTATTTCCGAGGCAAAAGCGAAGGGAACCTGTATTCCTTATGAGAAGGAATGCATTCGCAAGGATGGTTCCAGTGTGCCGGTTGTAGTTGGTTACTCTTTGTTAGGTAAATCTCAACAAAAATCAGTTGCATTCATTCTTGATATTAGCGATCTTCAGCAAGTTAAAAAAGCGCTGAGTCAGAGTCAAGAGCAATTTCAAGCTTTTATGGACAATATTCCCGCCGCAGCGTGGATTACGAATGCAGACGGACGTGTACTTTATCTAAGCCCCACTTATCTGAGTACATTTGATGTCGGAACAAATAAGGCGATTAATAAAAACATTTTTGACCTATACCCAACCGAAATCGCTCAACCCTTCCTCGATAACATTAGAATGGTTGCCCAGACGAACCAAGTTTTTGAAGCGATCGAGTCTGCCCCACGCACAGATGGCACTCTGGGGGAATTTTTGGTATATAAGTTTCCCATTGCCGATGCATCTGGGCAACGCCTGGTAGGAGGGGTTGCAGTTGACATTACCGAACGCGAACGCGCCCTTCGGGAACGCCAGCTTGCTGAAGTTGCCTTGCAAGAGCGCAGTGAACTACTCAAACTGCTTTCAGAAACAACCAGCGATTTGCTTTCAACAGAGCGCCCCTTGGATCTAATGAATAGCTTGTTTAGCAAACTATCGGCGCAGATGGATTTGCATTTTTACTTCCACTATTTAATTGAGACGCACGAAAATAAGCAGAAACTTCGGTTAGTGGCTTGGAACGGCATTACTGATGAAGTCTTTCAAGCAATTGAATACCTAGAATTTAATCAAGGAATGTGCGGACTAGTGCTGCAAGAACGCCATCAAATTGTCGTCAATGATGTGCTGCACTCTACTCATCCAAATGCCGACATTCTCAGAGATTTGGGAATCACAGCTTATGCAGGTCAACCATTAATTGCTCAGGGAAAGGTGCTTGGTGTCCTTTCCTTTGCCAGTCGCACCCGTACCCGCTTCACTTCTGGGGAAATGGCCCTATTACAAGCAACCTCCGATCAGGTGGCGGTTGCTCTGGAACGCGCTCAGTTGATGGATTCGTTACAGCAGCAAAAAGAGCAATTAGTCCAAGCTAACCGAATCAAAGATGAATTTTTGGCGGTTCTTTCCCACGAACTTCGCACACCGCTAAACCCGATTTTGGGATGGTCGAAGTTATTGCAAACTAAAAAGTATGATGAAGCAACCACCACTCGCGCTCTCGAAACCATTGAGCGCAATGCCAAGCTTCAGACGCAACTAATTGAAGATTTGTTGGATGTATCTCGCATTTTGCAAGGTAAGCTCAGTCTGAATATTGCTTCTGTAAATCTGGAAACTGCGATCGCATCTGCAATAGAAACTGTTCGTCTAGCCGCCCAAGCCAAATCTATCAATTTGCGATTTACTATTTTAGATTTGGGATTAGAAAATTCTCACAAAAATTTAGATATCGATTTTAACAACCAACCTGAGAATCTAAAACCCCAAATCCAAGTTGCGCTTTCAGCACCCGAAAGATTCAATCCAAAATTTCTAGTAACTGGTGATTCAAGTCGCTTGCAGCAAGTTATCTGGAATCTACTTTCCAATGCTATTAAGTTTACACCCCAAGGTGGACAGGTAGAAATCAGTTTACAGTCTGTTGGTTCTCAGGCTCAACTTCGAGTCAGTGATACAGGTAAGGGAATTAACCCAGATTTTTTACCATTTGTATTTGAATACTTCCGACAAGCTGATGGTGCAACTACCAGAAAATTCGGAGGATTGGGATTAGGATTAGCTATTGTTCGTCACATTGTAGAGCTACATGGCGGCACAGTTAAAGCTGAAAGTTTTGGCGAAGAACAGGGAGCAACTTTTACAGTCATGCTACCTCTGATAAAGACTCATCTCAATAGCCATCAAATTGATAAACAACTTGATGATTTCCCCGATCTAAATGGGGTGAAAGTTCTCCTTGTTGATGATGAACATGATACGCGAGAGTTAATTGCTTTCATTTTAGAGCAGTCTGGCGCGGTAGTAACTCAGGCCGCATCTGCTATGGAAGCACTACGAATTATGCCTGAGTTTCAGCCAAATCTGCTGTTAAGCGACATTGGAATGCCAGAATTAGACGGCTATATGCTGATGCGTCAAATCAGAGCTATGTCAGCAGAACAAGGAGGGACAATTCCAGCGATCGCCCTTACAGCTTATGCATCTGAGGCTGATTCTCAACAGGCGATCGCCGCCGGATTTGGGCAGCATATCACTAAGCCTGTGGAGCCAGGTAAATTAGTTCGAGCGATCGCTAAGGTAATTTGTAATTCTAACAATCTGCGTTAGATCCCCAACAACTTTTACAAAGTCGAGGAGCTGTATACCACAAATTTTATCAAAATTTTGATACCAATTCATACAAGGATATACTATCTCTATTGTGAACTAAAAACTATAGCTTAGGTGCGATCGCGGTTGAACAAGACTATTTTTTACTAAGATGCACATTATATCAATCTCTAATTTACCCATTCATCAGATACAGTATCTAACAGCAGCTTCTGGTGGTATTGGTGTTATTGAGAAATATTTACCAGTTTTATTAGGAGAAGTTGATTATTTACCTAATAATTTAGAGGCAATTACTGTTACTAGTGATTTACAAGGAATTGACCCTAAAAATCAACAACTTCTCGGTCATCTTGTCATAGAAGAATTAGAAAAATTGTCAGAGATCGGAAAAATTGCCTCACTAAAAAATACAGGCATTATTTTAGCAGGTGATTTATATGCAGAGGTCAATAGGCGTAGTGGAGTAGTGGGCGATATCCGAGAAATTTGGCAAGCTTTTAACCGACGATTTTGTTGGGTGGCTGGTGTTGCTGGAAATCACGATAGTTTGGGTAATACACAAGAAGAAATTCAGATTTTTAAACAAAATCGGAGTATTTACTATCTTGATGGTGATATCAGAAGAAATGGTGAGCTTAATCTTGCCGGTATTTCTGGTATTATTGGCAAAAAAATCAAACCCTTCAGACGGACTGAGAAAGAATTTATTAGAACAATTCGGGAACTTATAAAGCAGTCACCAGATATTTTAATTTTACATGAAGGCCCAGATTACCCACAAGGGAATTTGGTTGGAAAAGAATCTATCCGCAAGGAGTTAGAGAAAATCAATCTAACTAATAATTTGTTAGTTATCTGTGGCCATTCTTATTGGAAAATTCCGATGATTACTTTAGAAAATGGTATCCAAGTCATTAAAGCAGATAGCCGTATTATTGTATTTCAGGCGAAGAAATAATATCAAGTCCCTATTAAGATATAAAATTGGGCGATCGCAGTTAACATCAAGGCAGAATTTTTTTTACATCAGAATAGGCAAGTATTTTTTCATCTACACTCACCAAAGGAACATCATACATTCTTGCTGTTGAAACGATAATTTTATCGGCTGGATCTTTATGAAAATTTCCTGGAAGGGAGTATGAATCAATGGCAATTTGGGGAGTGATTGATAGAATAATTACTCCCTCTTGTGCCAAAGCAATATCGAACCATTCTTGAATCGAACATGGAAGAATTAACTTATTTTGGGTAACAAGTCTGCTAATCTCTAACAAACTTATGGAGCAAACACCTAAACCATGAGGTCTTTCCCTATTTATTGCTTCACGGTGGGGAGGAGTCAACTTTGAATCATTGTGATTCCACCAAACCCAAATATGAGTATCAAGAATGATCACAAATCGTTCACTTCATAATTTTGATTCATTTCCCAATCATCATCAGAAATAACGGGTTCATTAGGATCTGCCAAATAAGCATAGGGTTGCATTTCTCCAAGAGGATTAACGGCAAATTTGCTTTTATTTTCCAAAGAATACCTGATTTGTCCCAAATTTTCTTGGATACTTTGATTCAAAATAGAAGAAGCTAGTTCTTCAACAGACATTTTTTTTAAAGCCGCAGCTTTTATTAGAGATTCTTGAGTTTCTTGACTGATGTAAATATTAGTACCAATCATTGTTAACTGCTCCAAAATACTTACCTAAACTTACTTAATAGTTTTGAATAGTGATTTCTTCCCCCTTCCAGCAAGGATCTCGGCATCTTCTTGTCTAGGGGCGTTTAGTTTCGGTCAAGCCAACCGTACTTTATCTATAGCTGCATTTTCAAGGTTGATAGAAGCGTTCTCATCACGATATTGAATATATCCGCAGCTACCCCAAAGGGATGTGATTGAAACATGGTTGCAAGGCAAAGTTGAGGGAACCGATAAACTTTAAATAAATTTAGGGAAGAATTTGTTCATTTAGTTTTACTTTTTCTATTTTTTTACATTATACCAAACACGATCGCCAATCATTTTAGTCATGTAATGTTAGGATTCCTTCCTCTAATCAACTGACGAGATCGGCGATCGCTTCTGAAGTAGAAACTACGTTTTCAGGTTGATAGCGGATGCCAGCTTGCTTAAAGCGATGTAAAGCTTCACCCAAGCGATCGCAATCGGCAATCAAACTGATTCTGACATAACCCTCACCTGCAACTCCAAAGGCATTACCTGGCGTAAGAACAACGCCAGTTTGCTGCAACACATTCAGAGCAAAATCCGTGGAACCCATACCCACAGGACACTTCACCCAAAGATACATAGTCGCCTTGGTTTTGGGGATATCCCAACCCAACTCTCCTAACCCTTGAATGAGGAAATCACGGCGGGTACGGTAGCGTTGTTGTACTTCATGCAAATACACATCTGGCAGTTGTAAAGCAGTTTCGGCTGCTGTTTGTAATGCGGCAAAAATACCGTAATCCAAGTTAGTTTTCAGTGTTCGTAAACCTTGAATTACATGGCGATTACCCACCACAAACCCTACGCGCCAACCAGCCATATTATAGGTTTTAGATAAGGTGTGAAATTCCACACCAATTTCTTTCGCGCCGGGAATTTCTAGCAAGCTAGTGGGTTGATAACCATCAAAAGCTAACTCGGCATAACACAAATCATGCACCAGCAAAATTTCATATTTGCGGGCGAAGGCAACGATTTCTTCAAAAAATTCGCGGGGGGCGGTCGCAGCAGTCGGATTACTGGGATAGTTGAAATAGAGAATTTTAGCTTGTTTAGCAACCTCATCAGGAATTGCAGCTAAATCAATTAACCAGTCATTTTCTGGTTTGAGGATCAAGCTGTGAATTTTTCCGCCTGCGATCGCAGGCCCCCGAAAATGGGCGGGATAAGCTGGGGAAGGAACTAGAACTAAATCACCAGGGTTAACGTAGGCAAGTGCTAAATGGGTTAAACCTTCTTTAGAACCAAGTAGCGGTAAAGCTTCACTATCAGGATCGAGAACCACACCATAACGGCGATGATACCAGTTAGTGATCGCTTGGCGGAAACTAGCAGTTCCCTCAAACGGAGGATAACCGTGATTGGCGGGATCTTTCAAGGCAGCGATCGCAGCTTCTACAACTGGTGCTGGTGTTGCACCATCCGGGTTTCCCATACCCAAATCAATTAAATCTAACCCTTGTTCCCGTGCTTTAGCTTTCAGTTCATCTAAACGGGCAAATACATAGGGCGGTAGTTTTTGTATCCGTTCTGCTGGGACAATCCAATTTAAACTCATGCTTCAACCTCGTCACTGATTCCCTTGGGCGAAACTCGATTCATCGTATCTTTACTATCTATAGGTGCAGTAGTAGAAACCATTGCTGCCATCAACTGTTCTGGCGCGACTTTAAACGGTAGTCGATGGATGTCAGAATTAAGAACTAGGGCAATTTCGGCGGCTGTTTGCAACTCGCCTAATGTAATATTGCCCAATCCCAAATCGCTTAATTTTTGGGGGAGTCCAATTTCTGTGTAGAACTTTAACAACTGTTGCCGTGCCGATGCTGCTAGTTGATTGCCTTGTAGCATTTCTTCTAAACGCAGTTGTACCAAAATTCCAAAAGCAACTTTTTCGCCATGAATACTACCATGTCCTGAAATGTGCGTTAAACCATTATGCACGGCATGGGCCGCAACTGTGCGACATTGCGCTCCTCCAAGTCCTCCAACTACCCCAGCTAATAAAACAGTTGCGTCTACGACTTCTCGCCAAACCTCACTACCTGGTTCTTTCAGGGCGGCGGCTGACTTTTGCAACAAGATATCTCGCAAAACTCGCGCTTGTTGCACCGCCGCAATAATTAAAGTGTCTTGCAAATGCCCACTGCTAACTGAGGCTTCATACCACTTAGCGATCGCATCACCAATTCCAGCGACTAAAGTCCGTTGTGGTGCAGTTTTAATCAAGTCATAATCAAGGATCAATAAATCGGGACAACGAGACAACCCCACATCGTAAAGAAACGCCCCATTTTCCGAATAAACATTCGACAAGGCACTCCAAGCTGCACAAGTAGAAGCTGATGTCGGAATTGTCACCACTGGTAACTGTAACTGATGCGCGACTAATTTCGCTGTATCTAAGGCTTTGCCACCACCAACACCGATAATTACATCAGCTTTATGTTCTTTTGCTTTCTTCTGTAAAGATTTCAGGCTAGCTTCACAGCAATCTGCACTGTATGAAGCTTGAGCAGTATGTAAGGAATGCGTTTCTAAAACTGGGAGCAAATTTTTTCGGCTGATGGCGAGAGTAGAATCACCTGCCACAATTAAAGGACGACTTCCCAAACAGGCGATCTCTGCTGCTTTTGCTTGCAACACCCCAGAACCACGGATTACTTTTGCTGGGGCAACTGTGAGCGTCAATAATGAACTAGAGGTTTGAGTAGACAAAGAAGGTTGAGTAGAAATTTGATTAGACATATAATCTAGTTTGCCAAAACCTTGATATTTCTTAATCTAATAGACTTGCAGCCAGGGATGCTTGTTGCCAAAATGGTTTTTGGATGGCTCCAACCTTACACCCGACTCATTTGGATCTGAGCCAAGCAATAAACTAGACAAAGTAGTTTCACGAAGTTGCTTGAATCTATAATGCCCATTAGCTTGAAATTCCGAACTATCAAAGTTTTGAATAACTGTATAATAAATTAACATTACCATTCTCAGATTCTCAAGAAAGGAGAATAATCTGTCGATGGTCATTCCAGCTATGGATAGGTGCGTAGGAGCGAACATTTATCTCTATTCCCCGACAGCTAATTCATTTGCTGCAAAGACTTGTAAAAATGTCAACAGTGGTAATTAGGCTAAAAGCTGACAAATTACAACTGTCAGTACCCATTACCTGTACGTTAATTAACTTTTTCCAAAGTGTAACCAATAAAAATGTAAATATCTTAATATAAAAATAACTATTAATGTATCGGTAAATACAAAATAAACTATGTCATCCTGATAACAGGTAAATTATTTTTGTCCTTTTGCATGAGACAGGGGATAAGGAGAAACTTGTAAAAAAAATTCTCCCTGCCCCCAGGAAGAACTGCCTCTTAAGCGGTAGGTTTTGACAATTGGGCGAATTTTTCTGTGTAAATTTCGATTGCGATCGCAGAATTTTCTCGAGAGACGAGCGATCGCTTGGCTTCACCCAAGTAAACTGGTACAGAAGTCCCTGATTCCGGGTGGATAATGGTACGAGCGCGAACTGTCAACTTGTCCTCTTGGCGTGTACCTGAGCGACCAGAAGAAAACAGATTACTAACTGCTTGACGTAAAGTTGCATCTAATTGTGTGGGTGTAATTTTGGGTGATGTGGCAATCACCGCTTGTGTTGACCCATTGTCATAAACTAGAGTGTACCGGGCTGCTCCTGGAATCACAGTCCGACTCAAGGGGACTATCGAGAGTGCAAAGAAACCAGCCGTCAGCACCAGCATAAAGCCAGTCGTACCCACCAGCCGAAAGCGGATGCCCCATTTGAGAATAAAAGCCAAAAATGTTAAGGCAGCAAATAGCAAGGTAGCGATACCTGACCATTGGGTGTACTGAAAAAAGTTAGCTGTTGTGAGCATAAGGTTGGTTATGGATGCGTCTTTGTTTCGTTACCGACACACCCATTTTACCGAGAGCTTACACCATACTGGTTATTGCAGTCTTTAATGCCAATCAGAATATTGGGTGCGTAGACGCTTCCTCGGCTTGTCGTCAGATATCGCAGTCATAACAAAGTTTAAACTTGGGTTTAGCCTAAGTTGAGCGGTGAAATGGAGCCAACCTCAGAACAATTGAAACGTTTAGCAAGTTACCTTCGATGAGCGAACAGATAACTCTGTATTTGGCTCGTAGTTGCGCCCTCTTGCGCTTTAGCGCAACTACGAGCCAGTGATGATTATTTGCGCCCACTTACTTGTTCGATTTTGTTAAGTTGTAGCGAATAAAGCTGGGAAAGAAATTGCTTAACCAACTTCCCCAGCCTCCCCAATTTTTCTAGAATAGTATTGGCTCACCAGAGACGATATGGGAATTTTGAGATGTCTGCAACTTAGTTTGAACACTATCAATGATTGCTACCCAATCAGCATCTCGGTTCCATTTGGAGTCAATGCGGGTTTTAGTCGCTGCGTCGTAGAGGTTACAAAAAACTACATTCTCTTCTCCAGCAGTTGCAGCGATAATCAAAGGCTTGGAAAAGTCGTGGACTAGGGATACTGCTAAAAGAAAACTTTTAGCAAAATTCGTTTCTATTCCAGTCCTAACAATATAAATTTCATCGGCTCTAACAACGATGTCTAACTTAATGTTGTCCTTTTCTCTAAATTCTTTTGTCGTTAATTTAAGTTCGGATATATACCCAGTTAGCCCTGTTTTTTGTACAGGAATAGTTATTTTATTATTAATATCGTAATTATACCATAGGTAGGACTCTCCGCTTAATTCTCCTTTTTTTACATACAAATATATAGGTTCTGGCGGGTTACAAAGACCTAGCTTAATTTCAGTAACCATGTTTTACATTCCTTTATGATAGATAAAAATTTTTTTGATATTTCGGCAAATTCAATATTTTTTAAACTTGTGTTTAACCGACTTTCCGCACTTCATCGTGTAATATGCGTAGATTTCCCATAGGTGGAAAAAAATGGTTAAATCAACAACATAAATCGCCAATGGTATTCAATATTAATACTTAATAATTTGAACATTATTAGGAATTTTTATTGAAAAGATAGATAATACATTTTGAAGTGCGGAATGTGGGCTTAACTCAAGAAAAATAATAAATATACAAAAGGGCATCTACAAGAGATGCCCGTCATGCAGGAAAACCCCAAAGGGTTGTCCCTACACCTTCCCAACAATCAGCAACAGTAACTAATTATGTATTAGCTACACTCACAGACGTGAATATAGTAATCTTATTAACTTGAAACTATAAATGTCCCCAGTGCATACACTGAAAAAGAAATGATGGATATTTAAAGTTGCTGTTTGTCATTTCCTGACTGATTTGGATGAGATGCAAGCCTATCATGTGGGTTGTAACGATATATTACTCCACAAATAGCAGCCAAAATTAACCATGAAAAGGCATTCAAACGAAAATCGAATATGGTTACATCTACTGTGTTCAATAGAACCCACGCAGCAAAAGCCAGAAGATAACTGAAAAATATCAATCTGTCTTCTTTATTTATATATTTGGACTTTCGGAGTAATTGGACACCTGTAATCAGAATCCAAGCGAGTAAGCCAAAAAATAACAGAGTACTGGGAAAACCAGTTTCAGCAGATAACATCAAAAACAAATTATGGGGATGACCCAACCGAGTATGCATCTGGGCTTTGTAGAATGTACTAAAACTATGTAACCCCCAGCCAGTCCAAGGATGTTCCTGAGCTAAAGACCAGGCAAACTGCCACTGAGTTTTTCGCATTAAAGCGACTGGTCTATCGGGATACATGTCATCATTTAACCTTGCCCAAAAGAAGGCAGGAACGTAGTGACGAAAAAATTGAGCGACGGGCGAGGGGGCAAAAGCTGCCAAAAGCACACTAGAAACGATCGCAGTGACGCCCCCCACAAGAATGCGCCAACCTTGGTAGAGTGCATAAGCTAAACAGGCAAAAATAGCGATCGCCCACCCATTGCGCGAGTTGGTAAAAATCAAGGCAATGAAATTTGTAATCATTGCCACGGTTAGGAACAGGAGGAGGAGTAGGGACTTGTACTGAGCGTTCGCGTAGAGTCTCGAAGAGTTGCCGAAGTAGTGGGGAGTGGGGGGATAAGGGGGGAATGACTGTTTATTTTTGACTCTTAATTGCTGATAGTTTTCTAGCCACAACCCTAAACCAAGAATGAAAATTATCACTAGATAAGCTGCGAAGGTGTTAGCGTGCAAGAAGAGTGAGGCTATGCGACCTGGTGGATTTCCTCCTGGTACGATTATCCAATTGAACACAACCCATAAAATCTCTAAATTTAAACTCCAGCCTAAAAATAACTGCCCCAAGCCGATAATTAGCAGGGGCATAGAACCGATCACCAAAATCCAAGCCATTTGCCGCAATTGGGTAAATGTTTGAATCAGGGTACTATGGGCAACGAAAAGTAAAAAGAAGGGTAAGAAATTAAATAAGCCGAGGAAAGCTAATGTCTTGCCATCGGCAAATCCAGCACTCACCAGCAGCAAGACACTCAAAAGGGCAAATCCCCAGTTGAGAGGGCGGCGACTAATTTTGCGGGATTGTTTCAACCAAGTTATTAATGATACAAAACCGATAGTCACAGCCCCCACTAGAGGACTCAATGGGAAGATTAACAAAGCCCATAGAGAGTAGTTCCAAGCAGATTGCCAACGAGACTTAAAATAGTCAAAAACCTTGTTCAAGCTGGCTCCCAACATTCCTCACGAGTGAGGCGAATTTGAGCTAAGGTGAAAATAGTCGGGATAATCCGACCATAGTTAGTGGCGATCGCTCTCCACCCTAAATCTGCAAAAAACCAAGTCCACATTATCGGCCCAATTACAGCAAACATAGTGCGGGCTGCCCCATAACGAGCTGCATTCACAGTCATACCCCGTTGCGCCATTTGCATGGCTACATAGCTTTGAAATTGCGTTCCAGCTGCTTCTGAGCCTGTAATAGCCGCTTGTTTGGCCACTTCATAAGTAGCAAAGTGGATGGCAAATTGACGGGCAATCTGCTTAAGTACAAATGGCTGGAGCATGGAACTAACAGCGATCGCACTACCACCTTTGAAAAGTAACCCCAAGGGGTCACGTTGCAATAAAAGTGGTAGGGGTTCTTTTAGTTCTGATTTGACAAGCTGACGCTGCACTTGTAGAGTCAATTTTTGCTTTTCCTGTTCAGGTAATTTTTTCCACACCTGTCCTAGCAAATGTAAAAATACTTCTGCTTCTAAATCAATGGTTGCCAGCCGATTAGAATAGGTAATTTTTAGGTATTTACATACGTGAACTAACGCTTCTCGGTAAGTAACCTGGCTTGTCCGTCCCCGCAATACTGTCATCCCGTCTGCCGCCAAAAAGCGAAAGCGACCCTCTAGTGCATCTAGCCAAGCTTTGCGGTCTTGGCTTTGTACTTTGATGGGTTCGGGTGTGTGTACATAGTCTAAGGGATTGAACTTACGACTAAATAGAATTGCGGTTAAATCTTGCAATTCTTCTTCGGTCGCTAACTCTAGCGCCGCCCTCATTTCATCCAATGTCCCTTCCTCCCTTCTATGCAGCTTTGTGTACCTTATTCTACTATTAGCTTTCAGCAGTCATTAGTAGTAATTTTGTCCTTTGATAATAACGAATAACTAATACTTCGGCTTACCTCGCCTTCGGTTCCATGTCCGCTTTTTCGAGATGCTTGGCACAAGTCGCTCAATATAAGTAACCAATTACTAATAGCCAATGACTACGGACTATTGACTCATGACTGATATTGCAGTCATTGGTGCCGGAATAGTCGGTTTAGGGACTTCCAGAAATTAAATTATTCAATTTTGGAGCAAAGATGATCATTAGATTCTTCCTCCCCTGCTCCCCCTGCTCCCCCCCCTGCTCCCCCTGCTCCCCCTGCTCCCCCTGCTTACCAAAGCGATGGGATATTTTTTTAGTTGGAAGTCCCTTAGTCTGCGTCCAGCAGTTAAGTCAAGCTGGATATTTGCTGCTAGTGGTGGAATCCGGTGGTTTGGGGGGAAGGCTGGCTACACGCCGCTTCATGGGGGTTGCTACCTGAACAGGACTTACGCTTTCAAGGCAGTGAAAGCCTTGATTTACCGTAGGGGCAATTCATGAATTGCCCCTACATTTCGTACCTGATGCGTAAGTCCTACTGAAGAGGTTAACTTCATGAAAACGGTAGTCAATTTAACACAGCAATCGGTAGTAGGAAAGATTGAAAGCGTTTTGCTATAAAAGTAAAATATCCACTGGAGTTTAGATTAGATGGGTAATTTTAAACTCCAAATAATGAAAAAACTCCAGAAATTTTTGTGACAAATCTGGAGCCAGGAAAGATACGCATTTACCTATACCAAATTTTCACCGTCAGAGAATCCTACGTCATCAGGGTATACACTCAAATATAGATAAAAGTCTATGAGGATAAACCACTGTGCTTCTGCAATCTACATAAATGGCATTTTTTGTCAATGCGTCACTTATAATAACTTTTCTGTGGGAAGATAACGCAAAACAGCCTCAGTTCGTCTGAGGCTGTTTTGCAAGAGTTATTTGGCAGGAGGGGTACATCAATAACTGATGCCCCATGTTTAGATATAAATAATTCAGTATGCATCCCTATTCAGCCGTGTTTTGGCATATCTGGATGATTTAGAAAATTGCGACACCGAACAGCCCGTCGTAGACATCGCTTTTTCCAAAAAAACTCCAGAGGCATTAAGTGCATCTGGAGTAGTAACAGGTTTCTAACATCAATCAATTTTCACTTATGCGATCGCTAGATGTCGTTAGAGTATATACTCAAATCTATTTATGTCTATTCATCCGCAAATCGACCCGCAAATTACCTTCAATTATACCCTTGATATAAATTTATGTAAGTAATTGTACCAAGAAAAACTCGGTTTGGAGTTATGGCTCGATTAAGAAAACTGTCAGAGTTATACTGTCAGTAGTTCTGAATACTTAGGTTTGTGTCAAGCAAGTGAAATATCAACTCCTCCAGCCGACGTGTTCAGTGCTACTGAAACTTTACCAGATTTCAAAGTTTTGAAATATATGCTTAATTGAAGCGTTAGATGACTAATAGCAATTTTGGATTTTGGATTCAATCATCAAACTCTTAACTGAGTTACCGCAATATTGCCGGAAAAACATACATCTACATCGCTCCCAGGAGTGCGATCGCGTTTGCCATATTCGCCTACATAATAAAAATTATCGCCTTCAATTCGATAATTTACTGGCATTGGTCTGTTACAGGGTTGACAAAATACCATATTCGGATCTGGTTCTCCTGGTTGCAGATGCGGCAAGTTCACATTCCAAAAGCTTCCCGGTTCTAGGGGACGCTTGAGTAACTCCGCTAAAACTTCAACTGTGAATTTAGCAGCCATATCCCAATCAAAATTCTGCTTGGCTTTGCGATATTGAGAAATGGCAATTCCAGGAATACCGTGCATTGCAGCTTCCCGCACCGCAGCCACTGTGCCAGAAATGTAGACATCGACTCCTAAGTTGCCCCCAGCGTTGATCCCTGAAAGCACAAATTTGACATCTGCGCTAATTTGTGTTATTGCAATTCTCACACAATCTGCGGGAGTGCCTGCGATCGCATACTCAGTCTGAGAACGTCGCTGAAGGTTGATGGCACGAGTGGTGGTAACTTGATGTCCACAGCCAGACTGATGATCGCAAGGAGCCGCGATAATAGCATTTTTTCCGTTTACAGCTTTCACCAGCGCTCGGATACCGGGGGCATCAATGCCGTCGTCGTTAGTTAAAATTATGGTCATGTATATATTATATTGATATAAATTTAGCTAAAATGTCCGAAAAATGCAGATATCACCCATCAATGGGTATACCAGGAAAAGCTACTTGCAGATATGAAAAAATATGCTTAATTCTGCCAAAAATATTGATTATACGATATCCTTCCTTTCTAGATGGTTTGCAAATACCGCCCTAAGTTTTTGGATTAATCCCCAAAATGGGCGGTATTTCTTGTCAATTTAATGCTTGCAACCGCCCTCAGAACAAGTTTGTGCAATCAAAAAATTCCGTAAGGGACTGACAAATAAAAAAATGTTCCAAAACTGACGCAAAAACTCTCTCTATTTCTTCTCTCTGCGTTCTCTGTGTCTGGAGTGGTTCGTTTATTGGAATAATTTATTTCTTGGAAGTCCCTAAAATATATATCTGCTGGCAGTAACAGAAACTTTATACTGAAGAAAATCGGGAACGAGGTGATTTTTGCAGTGATTCTGTAGTATTTTTGGTGCAAGTCTGTCTTAGGGATCACACGATGAAACAGCTTCTCAAACAAGTATTTAACAGTCAAAAACACCTCATCCGGCTAATTCTCCCTTTGGTGACGGTTATTTTAGCAGCCTCGCTGTTTGCCGCACCTGTTTTTGCTACAGGTGTGAATCAAATACCCAACCTCACAGCAGGGAATAACAACTGGGTTTTAGATCAAGGTGAGGTTATCAGCCGTCTGAATGAAGGTAAGATTAACAGCGCTTTCGAGGATTTGGCAAAGCAAACAGGTAAGGAAGTTAGAATTGTTACTGTTCGCCGCCTCGATTACGGTGAAACACCAGAAAGCTTCACCAAAGAACTGTTTAAAAAATGGTTTCCCACAAAACAAGCCCAAGCTAATGAAACCTTATTGGTTATTGATACGGTTACTAATGGTACTGCCATTATTACTGGGGATGAAGTCAAGCCAATGCTTACTGACTCTATTGCCGATAGTATAGCTACTGAAACAGTAAGTGTGCCGTTACGCAATGGTAACAAATACAATCAGGCATTTCTAGATGCCAGCGATCGCCTTGTCGCTGTCCTCTCTGGCAAAGCCGATCCAGGCCCACCAAAAATCACTGAAAATGTACAGGTAGAAGGCACCTTCAAGAAAGCAGGCGAAACTGACCAAGGTAACGCTACTGCTTGGGTAGTAGGATTGTTAATTGCCGCCACTGTTATCCCAATGGCGACTTATTACATCTATCAGATAAATCAGCCATCATCTAATGGGTAATGGGAGAGTTAGGAGTTAGGAGTTAGGAGTTAGGAGTTTTTAACTCTTAACTCCTCACTTTTAACTTTAATCTTGAACATACTCTTGCCCTGTAACTAAAGCTACCTCAGCCCTGACAAATTCTCGACCCAAATAAGCTGCATGATCTAATTGAGTTACAGGAGGGGGTTGAGTTTCTTCAAAAATCTTCACGCAAAGTTCTTTCGCTGTCCTCGCACTAAAAACGGTTGTGTGGGTTCGTTCTACCTTTTGTCGGGCCGGAATTACCTTTCCCGTTTCGGGATCGACAGCTAAACCGCGATCGTCAATCACATTTGTAAAATGCTTGGTATAAATTAACCCGGCATCTCGATCCAAGTAAATAATGAAATATCCACCGGGATCAAGATCAATATGACGCTGTGAAAGTTTATCATCAATTGCGGCTAAATTTTCAACTATTAAATCCATAAGCATTAGAGTAACCTTTAAATAAAGTGAGTAAGCTCTTAGCAGAGGGCTTACAGTAAGAGCAAGAAGCAAAGAGATAATCATTGCCATCGCCACCAGAGAGCAGATTATCACCTTGTGAATAGCTAACATTCAAGGAATCAGTACCTGAATTTTAGCGTTAAGTCTCACAAACCGAAAGAGGTTGAGTTAAACTCAACCTCTGATAAATTCTTAAATTTAGAATTGCTGTTCGCACGCGATTACCTACTAGAATAGGACTTACGCAATAACTCTCTGAAACTCTTATTCCTTTGCGTCCTTTGCGTCCTTTGCGGTTCGTTTTTTCATTATTTTGCGTAAGTCCTGTAGAAGTTAATAGAATATCTTACCCCCGAAGAGAGAGCAGTCTAGAAGTGCAGAGTTCCCACAATGCCATATTGAGGATCATAAACATTTCCCCTTGTATCGAAGGCAAATAGACGACCCCATAGTGAAATTAGTCCTTCGTTGGGGCTTGCGTTGCTATAAGAAAAACTAATCACAGTGTTTGTTCCCTTGTTAAAGCCACGAGTTATATACTGGCCACCAAAATATTGAACTTGGTAAGTCTCCCCAGCTTTTAATGTCCCCAGCGCCAGCGGGTCTGTACTACCCGAATCGTTAAACTTGCCACCTACTTTATCGAAGGTCACTGTGAAGTTGTTGGCTGCTTCAATTTTTCCAATTAAATCACACATTGAATCAGCAGAGGCAGGAGTTGCAAAGCTAAGAACTGTTGCTCCAGTTAGAAGAATAGATACAAAGCGTATAGTTTTCATCTAAATTTTTACATCCCTAAATATCAATTTGTTCATTCTGAAACTCCTTTGTGTGTTTGTTGAAAATTCAACCATGAATATGCCATTTATAGACCTACAGCGTATTTTAACTTCGTGAAGTACACATCCTAAGTCTCAAACTCAGGCATAAAGGCTGTTTTACTTCTGAATTCTGCTGTAAGGAAGTCGGCAGATAAAACCCATTTATGTTTAGTTTTGTAAAAACTGTATAATGATCAATTTCTCAGATGTTCGCTGATTTTACATTTCGTCACATAGCTTGATTTTTTAACGCCGATCTACTTAGTTCGTGCAATGCTATTGCAAACAACCGAATCAATGGTGGCATCATAGCTTTTCTTTCAAAAACAGCCTTACGGCGGAACTCAGTATCACGTTCATAATATCGTTATTTAGGCTACCAAGGTAAAGCGGGACACTTGACTTAACAATACTTATCGGTTAAGTTTTAAGCGGCTATAATTTTGCAGAAATTCACCCGGAAATTAAGCTTTTCTATATCAAAGGAAAGTAAACATTTGTTTGCCGAGTAAAACTGAATTATTTGGCAAACTCTGCTATAAAAGTAGTTCATTTTCCTCAATCATTTTTCTCACTAAACGGCAACTCTGCATTAATTGCCTCAATCTCCTGCTGTTCGAGTTGATTCACTTCCTTAATATAAGGACGTAAAATTTGTGCTAAACGATTATTGTAAAAGCGGTGCAAACTATGATTGGGCATAGCGGGGAAACCGCGCCGTTTTTTGTGACGCCCGCCCGCGCCAGGATCAAAAAGTTGGATATTGTTAGCGATCGCCCACTCAATCGGCGCATAATAGCAAGCATCAAAATGTAAGCAATCTATTTCTTCAAAACTCCCCCAATAGCGTCCATAGAGTTTGTCATCTTTAAATAAACAAAAGGACATTCCTAAAGGATGAGAGCTATCTTGCTCGCTATATGCAGCAAAAAACAAGACTCGATGGCGATAATCGGTGTGTAACTGCTCAAAAAACCTCCGTGTGAGATACTTGCTACCCCACCAGCCAAACTTATCACAGGTGTCAGCATAAAATTGGTGCATCAAGGGAAATAAAGACTGAGGAATTTCATCACCAGTCAGGGGTTGCAATCGCAAACCTGCTTTTTCCACAGCTTTGCGTTCCCGCTTGATATTGCGGCGCTGATTGGCGTTGAAAACTTTCAAGTAGTCATCAAAAGTTTTAAAGCCAGCATTTTCCCAGACGTAGCTGTGGTGTAGCCAAGTTGTAAAACCATGCCGTTCCAGCATCGGCCGCCATTGGGGATCGACGTAGAGAAAATGACACCCAGAAATTCGATTTTTAGCGCAAAAAGTGTCAATTTCATGCACCATCATCGCTGTGATTTCGTCTTCATCTTCTCCTGGGGCAATTAAGAAGCGATAGCCTTCGGCAGGAGTAAATGGCGTCATTCCCAGCAATTTTGGGTAATATTGAACTCCGATGCGGGAGGCTAACTCTGCCCATTGATGATCGAAAATAAATTCACCAGAACTATGTCCTTTGAGATAAAGTGGCGCAGCAGCAATCAGCGTTCTATCTCGCCACAATGTCAAGTGATTCGGCAACCAACCAGCTTTAGCCGTAGCACTATGGGAGGTTTCGATATTGTTCAGCCACTCCCATTCTAAAAACGGTGTTTTGAGTGGCATTGCCAAAGCATTCCAGGCATTTTGGGGTACTTCAGCAATTTTGTTCGTCCAAACGACAGAATAGCGAGGCTTAAGTTGTTCCACTTTTTAGGGACTGGGGACTAGGGACTAGGGACTAGGGAGTAGGAGGATAAGGATGAATACCCAATCCCCAGTCCCCAATCCCTTATTTAGCGTAATCTAATCTGCTGGTTGTTGCAGGCGATAGTGCAAAAAGACTTCCTGCTCAACTGCATGAACTTCTAGCAGTTGCAGCTTAGGAGCTAAATCGGGTAAAAATCCTTTCCCATCCACGGGTGTGGGTGCGGTATTACCACCTAAAATCAACGGACAGATAGTCAGCCATAATTCATCAATTAAATCTAGTCCCAGCAAGGAAGCGACTAATTCACCTCCACCCAAAACCGCCAAGCGTGTTATATGTAGAGTGGCTAGATGCTTTAAAGCTGCACAAATGTCTATTTCTCGCGTTGGTGTTTCAAAAACCAGAATTTGCTCAAATTCTGGAGGAGATTCTTGTGCTTTAGTTCCTATTGAGGGAAGCGTCCTTAAACGTCCTTTCCATGAAAGTTCTCCTGCTGTTGTCGTGATTAGCCAGCGTCTAACTGGTTGCTTAAAAAATTTAATTTCCGGATTGAGATTTGCAGAGTGTGTAGTCACTATATAAACTGGCTGCGGAGGTTTCCCTTCTTGCGCCCGAAGTTGCACTAGAGTTGGATCTGATATAGTAAGTGTTGTTCCGTAAGCCCAAAGAGTACCAGCACCGAATAAAACCGCATCAGAAGCAGCGATTTGTTTTTCTAAGTGTGCTTTATCCACCTTTGAGCCAAACCGAGCAGGCGATCGCCTAAAATCTGCTATCTTACCATCTGCACTCATTGCTAAAACAACTGTAGTGTGAGGACGATGTTGCAACATTAAATTGATTTGATAGTTTGAATATTTTTTTTGCTAGTGTGTAGATTATCAAAAAAAAATCGATGCCTGCAACCTACTATTTTACGACTTCACCACTGTATTTATATCCAATACAAACTGCTTTTCAATCTAGCATATATTAGTTTTGGTATACCACGTTTCTTTTTAAATCATAGCAATTTGTTAATTTTAAACATTGAAAATAAAATTCTGATACTTTAATAAAATGTCTCATCTAGCTCATCTAATTACATATCTTTGCTGTTGTGGTTTGCAGATGCAAAGTGAGACACTCGATGACTAATTACCGCCAGTCTTCTTTTCGTCGAATTTTAGTAACGAGAATACTGCTTCTGTTCGTTCCAGTTTTACTTATAGGCGAGATTGTTGCCTTGAATAAGGCACGCTCTAGCATATTGGGAACTGCCCGTCAAAATTTAACAGAAAGTGCTATCAGTAAAGGGGAGAGAATTGGAGATGCGATCGCTATCTTAAGAGCTACTTTGCTGAGTGTAAGTAAAACAACGCTGATTCCGTCAAATTCGCCTATACAAGAGCAAGAAATTCTCACGCAGCTAAAGCAACAACTTCCACCCAGTATTGAGTGCATCCAATTAACGAATCTGTTAAGCCAGAAAATAGTTGCTAGTAGCTGTGGGGATCAAGCAATAGGAGAATTGAAATTACCTTTACCTAGTGATGGAATTGATGTCAAGGCAATCTTCCCCCCAAAGTCAGGAATAACTGGAAAAAGAAACGCACAAAATCAATTGCAAGTAGTGTTATCTGCACCAGTCTCTGATAGGCGAAAAAATTTATACAGCTTAAATATTCAGTCTGCATTGTCCCAACAAACCAGAAATGCACCGGGATCGCTCACAGGCGCTATGGTAGTGATTGCTGAAGATGGCACAATTTTGGCACACCCATTCACAGACTGGGTGGGAACTAATATTAATCAGCACCCAAATGCTTCCCAACTCAAGAGCATAATTAAAAATGCAATTGCGGGGCAAAATAATTCGATAAATTTGTCTTTTACACAGGGAAACGAATTAGTCGCTGGTTATACGGCTATTGCAAATCCACTTACCCAACAGCAGCAGCAAAAATGGATAGTCTTAGCTGTTACTAGTGTTGATAATGCGCTTTTTGGTTTAGAGGAAATCAAACTAATTCTCATCGTTTTGACAGTTGGTCTGATTGGTGCAAGTTTGGTAGCATCTTTATATCTAGCTCCTTACTTGGCACGTCCTGTAGAAGAATTGCGAGACTACGCTCTAAATATTCACTCTCACCACGCCGCCCAACCAGTTCCGCACAATTTTCAAATCAGAGAATTCAATCAACTAGCCCAAGCATTAGACCAAATGGTAGAACGGCTCAAAGCTGGCTCAGAAGAACTGGAAATAGCTTGGAAAGAAGCAAAAAGCGCTAACCAGATTAAAAGCCAGTTTTTGGCTACGACTTCTCATGAATTGAGAAACCCATTACATACTATTATTAACTGTATTCGCCTGGTTGAAGATGGCTTATGTGATAGCCGAGAAGAAGAAATGGAGTTTCTTAAACGTGCCGATGAAACAACGATTCATTTGCTAAATATTATTAATGATTTACTCGACATTTCTAAAATCGAAGCAGGTAAGCTTTCTGTAGTCACTACACCTCTTGACCTCCGACAAATATTGCTAGAGGTAATTAATTTACAATCAGTTAATGTTCAACAAAAGGGCTTGCAATTGAAATGCGAGTTAGATCCTCAAGCTATACCAATTAAGGCAGATGCCGCAAAATTGAAGCAAGTGCTGATTAATGTTATCGGCAACGCCACTAAATTCACCGACGCAGGAAGCATCACCATTGCTACAGAAATTCAATATAGTAATGGTAAATCTCAAGTGGTGGTAATAGTTAAAGATACAGGTATAGGAATTGATCCCACTCAACAGCACAAACTATTTCGCCCCTTTGTGATGGTGAATGGCACAACCAGCCGCCAGTTTGAAGGTACTGGACTAGGATTAGCAATTTCACGAAACTTAATCGAACTCATGGGAGGCAGCATTACTATTGAGAGTGCGGGACTTCATCAAGGTACGACGCTGAAAATTACCTTACCTTTGATTGATATCTCGCTGTTACCTGTTGCCAAGAAAGAAGAAAATGTTGGCGATCTTGGATTTTCCTCTGTGAATGATGCGGTAAAAGCAAGTCACTACCCTAGCCTACAAGAGTCTGGGAGAAGTCCTTCCTTGAGTCTTAACAAATCTGTAAAAGCAGATGTAGACAAAGAGAAGTCCTCGAAGTTCCAGGTGTTACTTGGGAACGAGACTTACGAGATTAGTCTTTCGCCGCAGCAAACTCTCTTGATAAGTCTTCCTAAAACAAAAGTTTATGCGAATGGGGCTTTTGAGAGGTAATCGTCGCTGCGCTCCAATAGACATCTCCAGAAATTTAATATGCGTTACCCAGAACCGCTCTAGAGACGTAGCACTGCTACGTCTCTAACAAGTAATTGTTTCTTATTTTCGATTAAGAATAAAAGTTAATATTGCCCCAAATAAAGCAATTTTACAGTTGATTTACGCCCACTAATTCGCTTTTATAGCGATGCAAATAGCTAATATAAAGCAATAAACATAACTTAAATAATACATCATAAAAGTAACTGGCACACTCTATAAAGACATAAATTGTATCTTTCAAGATTAAGAAACTTTTACATATAATTACTAGCTTTAATTTGAAATTGCTGGTACTGTCAGATTGTCAAATCTTTAAAGATTTTACCGAATAAAAATACATTTATTATGACCATTCCCTAGTATGGTCTGCATTTTGCGTGTTTTGTCTCTAGAGATACAGCGCTTCCGGCTATTATGCAATACAGTTTTTCTCCTTGCCCTCTCCTATCAAAGCTTTCAGATTTGAGGATGTACCTCATAGCTGCCGGAAGTGCTGTATGCGATCGCTATCAAGTATCTCTACCTTGGCTCTCTAGATGTTTGAGTTTTTAACAATCGTCTTTACCTTCTACTCCCCCGTTTAAATTAGCAAAGGAAAGTTAGCCCACATGACACCCATTAAATCTGCTGTTGTAACTATTTTGGATAATGATTCTAGTCTCTTACTGAGTGATAATTTTAATACGGAAAACAATGGAGTAGGAGTTTTAAATTATTTCAATCTTGCTAATTGGAATGTTGCTAGGGGTAGTGTAGATTTACTTGGGAATGGTTCTTATGATTTTCTGCCAAGTAATGGTCTATATCTGGATTTAGACGGTAGTACTTTTAGTGCGGGTAAACTAGAATCTAAAACAACGTTTAACTTTAATGCTGGCGACAAAGTTACATTGAAGTTTTCTTTAGCAGGCTCCCAAAGAGGAGATATTAACTCAGTTACTGTATCGCTAGGGAGTATCTTTACAGAAACTTTTACTCTAAATAGTTCTCAGCCATTTACTGAGTTTACTCGTAGCTTTATCATTAGTTCACCAGGAAGTGGAAAACTTGTTTTTGATCATGCTGGAAACGATAATATTGGGTTGCTTCTAGATAATGTGAAACTCAGTAAAAACGGCAACAAAGGCCAAGTGCTAAACGGTACTTCTGGTAGCGATAGTCTAGTAGGTAGCAATGGTAATGACAAAATCGATGGTAAGGGTGGCAATGACCTGCTAAGGGGTGGCACTGGTAATGATACTCTCATCGGTGGTGCTGGCAATGATATTCTCGTCGGCGGTGCGGGTGCTGACAGATTTCTTTACAATACTGATGCTGTTTTTGTCAGTTCTGCCATTGGTAGTGATACCATTAGTGACTTTAAGAGTTTCCAAGGTGACAAGATTGTACTGGATAAAACTACCTTTAGTGCCATCGGTTCTGCTGTAGGGACAGGTTTTAGTAATACCAGTGATTTTCAAGTCACTAATTTAGTCCAAGGCAGCACAGCGAAAATTGTCTACAACGCTGTGAGTGGACAATTGTTCTACAACCAAAATGGCAGCGCCGCAGGTTTTGGCAGTGGGGGTCTATTTGCGACTTTGGTTGGTGCGCCAACTCTCACAGCATCAGATTTTGTACTGCAAAACTAGTAGTCTGTCCCAAAAGTTTTGATAGATGGTGGTGGTCAGATCCCCGACTTCTTAAAGAAGTCGGGGATCTCGCAGCCCCTCAAAATCAATGCGATAGACCACTATCCCTCTTCTGTCACTTTCGGAAAACATTTACCATTTCTGAATTCTAGAGCTTTTGTATAGCAAGCGATGTCTACGACGGGCTACGCCTACGCGCGATTCTTTTCTAATAACAAATACAAGACACATTTTTTTCTAATAGTATAGCTTGCATTGATTGCCTCATGAGGCTTCTAGCAATCGCCTTCCCGGAGAGTGACAGAAGAGGGATAGGTTGCAAGAAAAACAGGCTTGCCGCCTTGCTGAAGAGATACTGTTAGTGCAGCAAGAATTTCTACTAACTGTGTGCCTACCCAACCAGACGATACCTCTGAAGGAGTATTGCTGAGAACAGAGACAACAAACGTGGAGCAAACTCGCCCCAATGGTTCCCCTGGCTCTAATTCCAGCACTACCTGCCTTTGATTTACCGGAATAAATTGATTACCCTCCTGTTCAAACTCTCCATGTAGCAGCGTTAGAGGTGATAATTGCAACATTTCATCAAAAATCAAACTACCAAGGCTACCGACAATCCCCAGCCGTCGCTGCTTATCAGGATTCAGCCAGCACAAGTGAATATAAGCTTGAAAGCCATCTGGGTATGTCAGTGTTATCCATACTAGATCAGCTAATCCCTGCTCTCCGCATCCCTGTAGCCATACCGTACCCGTTGCCTGTACTTTCACAGGAATCTTACCTAGCCAAGCGTTAAAGATAGCAATATCGTGAATCGCTAAGTCCCATAGTGCATCAACATCTTGCCGGACAGGCCCCAAATGGGTGCGCGTCGCGTAGCCATAGCGTAAATCACCTAATTTACCCCCTTGTACTACAGTTTTTCCTTGCTCAACTGCTGGGTGAAATAAATAAGTGTGGTCAACCATGAGTATTAAATGATGCTGCTCTGCTAACTGGCAAAGTTCCCGGCATTCTGCTGGGTCGAGAGTTAAGGGTTTTTCAGCTAAAACATGATATCCCTGTTGGAGAGCGTCTTTAATTAAAGCATAGTGGGTGGTAGCTGGAGTTGCGATCGCCACCCCTGTCAACCCTGGCACTTTCTTTAAATCTTCCCACTGCGTTGTTAATACTACATCTTCATCTAAATTAAACTGATGCTTTACCGCCGCTAATCTTTCTGGATGGGGGTCTACTACAGCAACTACATCTACTTGGGGATTTGCTAAGAAATTCCGTAGCAAATGGACTCCCCAACGCCCAACTCCGATAACAGCAATTTTAATTTGGTTTGTCATTTGTCATTTGTCATTTGTCATTAGTATGCAAGGGACTAGGGATAAATGACCACTGACAACCAATTGAGTTATCAGTTTATCAGCACTATTTTTGGTTTAGGGTATTTCTGGTTGAGGAATTGCTAAAAAGGCTACTTTAGCTGCGGCTTGTTCAGCAGTTTTGATTGATCGCCCTTTACCTTCTCCTAGCTTATTTCCGTGTAGCCACACTTGGGCTACGAAACGTTCTTGATTTCGGTGCGGTTGAGTGACTTCCACAACCCGATATTCTGGTAAAACTTTAAATTGTGCCTGAGTCCATTCTTGGAGAGCAGCTTTGTAATTAAGTCTGGCAGGATCGAGGCGAATTTCTGTCGTTAGTTCTTGGAAGTGGGGATCTAGCCAAGAGCGGATCAGTTCCAGATTTTGAGTACTTAAATAAAGCGCACCGAGAACTGCTTCAAAAGCATCTGCCAATCGTGACTCTTGACCAACTTTATCAGCTGTAGCACTACCAGCGACTAGTAAGTATAACTCTAAACCATAAACTCTAGCCAATTGGGCGAGAATGCGATCGCTCACCAACACCGAACGAATTGCCGCAAAATCCCCTACTGGACAATCGGGATAATTTTCCCATAACACAACAGCCGACACCAGGCGTACCACTGCATCGCCAACAAACTCTAGCTGTTCATAATTTGCCGAATCAGAGACAGTGGGATGAGTTAGGGCTAAATCCAGCAGTTCCCACTTTATCGGTGCTTCTAGCGACAAACCTAATTTTTGGACTAAACTTTCGAGTTGCCGTTGACGGCGTGGATAAGCAAGGGGCATTACATGACAAGGGCAAAGGGGCAGGGGGAGGCAACTAGCTAGCTATCTATCTTATACCTCTAAAGTTCTTGGACTATTACTCTAACAACTTTTCGCTACTTCTCTCTATCTAGCTTCTCTTGAATAGCTTGACGGCAAAACTCAGGAGGATCGTCTTTAGCTTTCACTTCTTCCTTCATTATTTTGGTGACACGAAAATTCAATTGTTCGGTTAATTCCTTACTTGGTTGATTTCCAAAGTTTTCAGGTTTACCCTTAAGGATTAAAATCTCCTATGTTCTCTCAAGTACAAGCGCCAGAAGCAACGCTAGAAGCTATGGGAACACCGACACCACAGCAGTCAGCATTGCTGAAGGTGACGATGGAGGGAAGGAAGCTAGAATACCCAGCACGGTACAGTCAAGAGAAGTTGTTTGGACTATATCTGGTTAAATGGCATCTGGATACAGCATTAGAGATATTGGGAATGCTCTAAATGATGAAATAACTTTTGACTCTGCCAATTTTGGATTTTGGATTTTAGATTCAATCCAAAATCCAAAATCTAAAATCGAATGGTTCACCACTAAAAAAGGGGGGAGAGAGCAGGACATAAGCCGGGTTCTGTTCTCTTGCGAGGGCAGTTATCTATCTGGGACGCTTGTTACCAAACGCCTCTAGCGGCTCTCATTGAGCGGAACTGGTAAAAAACCAACCGTAGTTCCTATCGCCTTGCTCCCAACCGGGGTTTACCGAGCCAGCACCTCTCGATACTGCTGGTGCGCTCTTACCGCACCTTTGCACCCTTACCAAATTGAGTTAAGAGTTATGAGTGATGAGTTAAAAGTTAATAATTCCTAACTCCTAACTTCTAACTCCTAACTGTTTTGGCGGTATCTTTCTGTGGCACTATCCTCACGATCGCTCGCACTGGACGTTATCCAGCAAGTTTGGTCTTTCGGGAGTCCGGACTTTCCTCAAACCAGTAACTATGACTGATCTGCAACTGCCTGCGCCTACTCTCTCCTTAGATCCAGTGTAATCTTTGGTTGACGTAGTATGTTGACATGGCATTACTTTTTTTTATTCCAAGGTAGAGCGTAAGTCCAAGGTAGTTTCCTGACTGTGAAAGGACAATTGATAATGCTAATGGGAGGAAAATCACGACCTGGAGCTAGACCTAAACGGACCTCAGATATCCTTAACACCAGTTGCAGAGAAAAGTCCAACTCCTTTCTTCTGTTAATAAAGTCGTTGTACAATTTTTTTTGCAGCCCGTTGATATCAATTAGTGGTTTTTTTGCTGAATAGGTTCCAGCTACTTGATCGCGTTGGAAAACATCTTCTGCTGTCACCGTTTCCGAAAGTGTTTTATTCGGGGCAATCAGGCTTGGACTTTGGGGTACTGCTAAGTCGCGGGTTAAGTCTGGTGATTTTCTAATTACCCGGCGCGATTGCTTGCTATGTTCAACGACTAAAGAACTGTTGTCCCAGTCAACATATACAGCAATATTATCAGATTTGTTTTCAATGCTAATCGATAAATCTTTCAACTCGTCAATTGGGTATGAGGATTTAAGTTTAAAGGAAATGCCAACTTTATCGTCGAGATTGTGTTCTTTGAGTTGCTCATCAACGATTCCTTTTTTAAACTCAAACTTAATTTGATCGTCGATGGATTCAACCATCCGGTTAAAAACATAGGAAACACCGATAATATAAATCGTTAAAACTACTAAATTCTGGTCGCTACTCCTCATAACTTAAAATATTAACTCCCGGTGCTAATGTAATGTATACTTGAGTCTATGATCCATGTATAATTTTTAATTTCGCTTGATTGTTACAGAATTTTGCAGCCAGCCTCGGCGCCAGAAAAAGAATAGCAAACCAAATGCGATCGCCCCCATCAGAGCCAAGCAAGCTGGGTAGCCCCAATACCAATTCAACTCAGGCATATTATATGGCGATTTGTCAGGATTAAAATTCATTCCATATATTCCGGCCACAAAAGTTAGGGGGATAAAGATTGTCGAAACCACAGTTAGTACCTTCATGATTTCATTCATTTTGTTGCTGACTGCCGAAAGGTAGACATCCATTAATCCCGATGCTAATTCTCGATAAGTTTCCACCATATCCATCACTTGTACCGTATGGTCATAACAATCTCGTAGATAGATTCGCACTTCTTCACTAATTAAATCACTGCCATCACGAATCAAAGAATTAATTGCATCCCTCTGTGGCCAGATAGCACGACGTAATTGGAGTAATTCTCGCCGAATTTGATAAATGTTTTGGAGTGTTTGTGGGGTAGGTCTGCCTATTACCTCCTCTTCCAACTCTTCGATTCGCTCCCCATAAAGCTCTAGGACTGGGAAAAAACCATCAATAATTGCATCTAACAGAGTGTAAGCTAAATAATCCGCTCCCTGTTTACGGATGATACCTTTATTTTTTTCAATCCGCGATCGCACGCCTTCAAAGCAATCATGTTGTGGTTCTTCTTGGACTGTGAGTAAGTAATGTTTCCCCAATATTAAACTTACTTGTTCGCTATAAAAACCACATGTTCTTTCCTTTGGTACTACCATCCTGGAAATGAATAACAATTGGTCTTCGTAATCCTCTGTTTTGGGACGCTCCGGTACATTAACTACATCTTCTAAAACTAAAGCATGTAATTTAAAAACGTTACCCAATCGTTGTAATATATCTTGACTGCCCAAACCTTGGACGTCTACCCAAGAAATCGATTCCATCTCCAGATATGGAACACACTCCTCTGGAGTTGCTATTTCTTCGCGGATAAAATTGGTTTGGTTATAGTCAATCAAGAAAATTATCGGTGGCGGAGCATCTGCATCAATAATAATAGTTCCTGGTAAAGTCCCTGGTTCGTGATGGAACTCATCTTCATATAGCCTAGTGACGATTTTGGGAACGCGGCGCAGTTTTCGTGCCATGTAATACTACCTAATAGTCATTGGTCATTTGTCATTTGGAAATAACAAAGGATATAAGGATAATTTATACATTATTTTACAAAAATTAATCTTAAAACGCATTAAACCCGAAGAACCCCACCCCGCCAAAGCTGCGCTTTGTCTCCCCTCCCCGCAAGCGGGGAGGGGATTAAGGGGAGCCTGCGCGGTCTTCTCCCAAGGGGAGACGGCAAAGCCGATGGGGTTTCCCCAAGTGGAGCGGCTGGCGTGTGGGGTGCAATGACTGTGGGAATCATAACTCGATATAAAAAACAGTTTGCCTTGGCAAGACAAACTGTTTAAAAAATACTTATCTGGGTTAGCAGAAGTTAGAACATGCCGCCCATGCCACCCATGCCGCCCATGCCGCCCATGCCACCCATGCCACCCATGCCACCCATGCCGCCCATATCAGGGGCAGCAGCAGCAGATTTCTTCTCTGGTTTTTCAACAACGATCGCTTCAGTAGTTAAGACCAAACCAGCAATGGAACCAGCATTTTGCAAAGCTGAACGCACGACTTTGGCAGGGTCAATAATCCCAGCAGCGATCAAGTCTTCAAATTCGCCAGTAGCGGCGTTGTAGCCAATGTTGATGTCGCTATCGCGGACTTTCGAGACGATTACAGAACCTTCAGCACCAGCGTTGTCTGCTATTTGGCGCAAGGGGGCTTCTAGCGCTCGTTGGACAATATCAGCCCCAATTCTTTCTTCGTCATTTTGTAAGGTCTTTTTAATCGCTTCAATGTTCTTAGCTAAGTGAATTAGGGTCGTTCCACCACCAGGAACAATACCTTCTTCCACAGCAGCTTTAGTAGCGTTGAGGGCGTCTTCAATTCGCAGTTTCCGGTCTTTGAGTTCGGTTTCGGTTGCCGCACCCACTTTAATCACTGCCACACCGCCAGCAAGCTTGGCGATGCGTTCTTGGAGTTTTTCTTGATCGTAGTCGGAATCAGTTTCTTCCAACTGTCTGCGAATTTGAGCAATCCGTTTTTGTACTTCTGGCTTAGTGGTACTGCCAGCGACAATTGTAGTGCTTTCTTTGTCAATGGTGATTTTGCGGGCAGTTCCCAACGCTTCTAGAGCAGCGGTATCTAGACTTAAGCCGATTTCTTCGGAAATCAACTGTCCATCGGTGAGAATAGCAATATCTTCTAACAAAGCTTTGCGGCGATCGCCAAATCCAGGTGCTTTAATTGCAGCTACAGCTAGTACACCCCGCGCTTTGTTCACCACCAGAGTTGCCAAAGCATCACCTTCAACATCTTCAGCGATGATCAGCAAAGGCTGACCAGAACGGGCGACTTTTTCCAAAATCGGCACTAAATCTTGGATGCTGCTGATTTTTTTATCAGTCACCAAGATTCGGGCGTTTTCAAATTCGACGATTTGTCGCTCATTGTTGGTGACAAAGTAGGGAGAAATATAACCCCTATCAACCTGCATCCCCTCAACTACTTCTAGTTCAGTGGTTAGAGATTTAGATTCTTCAACAGTTATTACACCATCTTTGGTGACTTTTTCCATTGCTTCGGCTAGCATATTGCCAACTTCTTCATCATTACCAGCAGACACAGTTGCAACTTGAGCGATCGCACTACCTTCTACTGGCTTGGCTATTTTGGCAATTTCTAGTACCAGTGCCTCAATAGTTTTGTCGATCCCGCGTCTTAAGCTAACTGGATTACTACCCGCCGCCACGTTCTTCAAACCTTCCCGAATCAAGGCTTGTGCCAAAACTGTGGCAGTGGTTGTCCCATCCCCAGCAACATCTTTAGTTTTTGAGGCTACTTCTTGGATGAGTCTTGCACCAGTATTTTCCAAAGGATCTTCTAATTCAATTTCTTTGGCAACAGTGATACCATCGTTGACAATTTGAGGTGCGCCAAATTTTTTCTCTAAAAGGACATTGCGACCTTTAGGCCCCAAGGTGATTTTTACGGCATCGGCAAGGGCGTTAACACCCCTTTCTAGAGCTCGCCGAGATTCCTCGTCAAATGCAATAATTTTCGCCATGTTTTATTTCTCCAGCGCTTCCATTAGACAATTTAGCACTCACAAGCCAAGAGTGCTAATCTCCCAATTGGCTCAAATTACAAATGGAAATAAAAAAAATTGATTAATATACAGGTGATGCTCATATTAGATACAGGCACTAATGCTTGAATTGGGAGATGAATCTAGACAACTCCCTTAAGTCCCTTGGTATTGCCGACCCTAGCGGCACCGGCTGGTTGGCGGTAGTATTTACATTCCTCTTGGCTTGCATTGTAACGTGGCGTTTAATTCCGACAGTACGCAAATTCGCCTTGCGGGTAGGTTGGGCTGACCAACCCAATGCCCGGAGGCTCAACCGAGAACCTTTACCCAATGCAGGGGGGCTGGCTATCTACGCGGGTGTAATTGCCGCGCTGGTATTAGCTAGCCTTTTACGACCGATTGAACTGCAAAATGTATTGGCTCAGGTGCTTACTATTCTGTTGGGGGGTTCGATATTAGTCCTTGTGGGCTTTATCGACGATCAGTTCGGTTTACCGCCCTCCGTTCGATTGTGGGCGCAAATCATCACAGCCCTATTGCTAGTAGCTAATGGTATCAGCGTCAAAGTGTTGTTTGGCACCCCCATCGACTCGCTGCTGTCGATCTTGCTAACAGTAATATGGGTAGTAGGGATTACCAACGCCATCAACTTAATGGATGGGATGGATGGGTTGGCAGGAGGGATCAGCTTTATTACCGCCATGAGTTTGTTGGGCGTTGCAGCCCAATTTAACAATCGGGCGGCGGCAATTTTGGTACTCGCAGCTTTGGGGGGTGCAGCACTAGGCTTTTTGCGTCATAACTTCCATCCGTCACGGATTATTATGGGTGATGCTGGAGCATACTTTTTTGGCTATGTGCTGGCAGCAACTAGTATTTTAGGAAAACTGCAACAAAACACACTTTATGCGCTAATTCCTACGGTTTTATTTTTGTTGTTACCAGTGCTAGACACCACTCAAGTATTTGTACGGCGGCTACTAGCAGGTAATAACCCTCTGAGTACTCCTGGGAAAGACCACTTGCACCATCGCTTACTTGCTTGGGGACTCTCCCAGCGCAATGCTGCATTTACACTTTGGTCAATTACCTTAGTTTTCAACCTGCTGGCGATGAGAATACAAGGTATGAGTTGGGCTGTGATCACAGCTACCGCTAGTAGTATTATCATTCTTTTGGGCTTTACTATCTGGCAAAGGATACGTCAACATCCTTAGTTGTTTGTAGGGTGGGCATTGCGATGCTAACCCTACGATGTTTTATTCACTCCATCAAAAATTCAAGCTTGAGTTAAATTATCTTGCAACCAAGCAACTAAATCTCCTTCTTTGGTAGGTGCGTCAAGTCGTAAATAGAGAAATATTTCTGAAAATAAACGAGCGTAAAATCCGTTATCTTTTTGAAATTGAATCTCCACAAAATAAATCGTTTGACTGCTAGTATCAGTAATAGTAAGACAGGGCAAACGCATATTATTTACTAATAAAAATTTTCCTAGTAGCTAGATAATTGTGAAAACATAATGGAAGTTTTATCAACTTCTTTACTAATTAGTTCTAAGGAAATATTTCCTCTTTGTTTACTATCTTCTACATTAGATTCATTCAAATCATTAATGATTTGTTTTACAGGAGGCTCCTTTGATAATAAAATATGTTCTAAACTAGTTAGATTTTCTTCTTCTACATTATTTTCATGTAACTGACTAATAAGTTCTTTTAATATACTTAAAACTACTTTTGTTGTATCTTTATCATTATTAATCCGACTTAATAACTTCCTGCATAAATCACCAACAGTAGCTATTGTCTGCTCCCTAATAGTTTTGTCTGTTTCTGCATAGTGAACAGCAATATATGCTAAACTAGAAATATCTTCCAGTTTTCGTCTGTCTGATTCATTAAACTTTTCTTTTTGATGACTTGCAACAATTAGTAGACCGCGTTGACTTTTATTTTGATCCCAAACAGATACACCTAGTTCTGAATTAATATTATTAAAATATGCTTGATACTTTAGTTTAGTTTCAACATCATTCACATCACTAATACATCGTGGTTTTTCATACATTTTTACCCAAGCAGCATCATTCTCAGTTATTTTTTCGTGTCTATAAGAAACTTCAAATTGGTTATCACTAGCATAATTCTCTTGTGTAATAATTTTTTTATTATTCTTATCAAAAATAGTAATTTCTCCTACATCGGCTCCTGTGATTTGTACGGCTTTTTGTACAATTAGTTTTATGTCCTCCTGATTTGTTATGATTCCTAGCTCAATACTATCTCGTGTTTCTGACCATCGTTGATTGTGAATGGCAGTAGCAGCGGAAGATGCTAAAGAGTTAATAATTTCCTTTTCTTCATCCACAAAGTTGTGAATTCGTCGATAGTTAATAAACATGACTCCGAGCAGGTCATTATTTGCTTTCAACAATATACCAGCAGCAGATTTAATTTTTTCTCGATTAACAAATGATGAGTTTTCTAGAATAGGTTCATCAGAAATTTTAGAAGCATAAATGTCTTTTTCACCCTTGATTAGTGACCAGGGTACTGCATTATCATCAATAGTTTCTGTATCCATATTTTTATTTTCCAGAAACTTACCTGCAAAAGTTGGTGCAAATGGAAACTTGTTTTCTGCTTGGATATATTCATAAATAACAACAACATCTGCTGCCAAAGCATTCAATGTATTCCAGGCAATATAACTTACTAATTTACTACCTATCTCATTAAAAGATTGTGTAATAGATTGCAAAGCTGATAGCTGACGAGTTTTTTCACGCAATTTTTGATATTTTATAACATTTCTTATAGCAACAACAGCTTTATTAATAAAATACTTTCGTAGTTGTTCTACTAGCTCTTTAGAAAATTGGGATTCTTCCCAATAATGCACGTACAACACTCCTACTAAAAGAGGCTTTAATTGTTCGTTTTTTTGAGCGTTATCTTTTTCATTAATAGTGGATATACTACGTAGTATAACTTTATCTTCGCTATTAATTAATAATGGAATAGCAGTATAAGCTCTTGATCCTCTTTCCCTAGCTTTCTCACTAAACTCAGGATTTAAAGTTCCATCTTCTTGAGAAGAATATATTACTTTTACTTTTTGTTCAGTAATAGCTTGCCATCCCAATCCCCTTTGGCGAGGATAAAATTTGTTTACTGGTGTGGGACCTGGATTCCCCGAAAAAATTTCATATGTATATTTTCCTCCTTCTTGTTGCGGATTCCATAAAAAGTGGAGTGTAGTTAGATCAGCATGAAAAAGTTTTCTAGCACTCTCAGCAATAGTTTCTAAAACATAATTTAACCTTATTCGACGTATACTCAACGCTTCCTCAGCAAGTAGTTTTGCTAGCAAGATTACCTGTTGATCTGTAATTGATTTATCTTTTTTTTCATACCCTGCTTCTAACGTACCAATCACTTCCAGTGAAATATTATCAGGCAATTTATCCATATGAAAAACTCTATGTCCATCTTCTTGCTTTTGAATAAAGTTATTCTCCCAATTATATTTTTTAAACCAGTCATCCATTAACTTATTATTTTCGTCATCAACTAAGAAAATAGGAGTAAAAATACGGCTAACACTATCATGCTTAAATCTATCGTAGACACCCAAATCAAATCGCTTATCCCATCCAACAATAATTTCAGTTTGACAAGTTTTAACAATATCCGCCTGAATATCTCTTAAATTTTTTTCTTCGTCAATATGATGCCTTACTTGATCCACCCATTTTTTAGCAATGCCAGTTCCATACACAGCTTCAATAGTATTTTGTTCTGGCATAACTAACGATATACTAATAAAGTCAAATTTAAATTCTTCTTGAATTTTTTTACATATATTCTCAAGGGTAGTTTCGTAACCATCAAGCTCTGAAGTTGCCAGCACTATTTTTTGATCAGCTTCCAGAAATTCTTCAAATGCCTTGCTGGCACTGTTTATAATAGTATTAGTAAGGTTAGCTCCTGTCAGGTCAACATCACTTAGGTTATTATTAATTAGTTTAGCATTAGTGAGGTCAGTATCACTTAGGTTAGCTTTTGTAAGATCAGCACCACTCAGGTTAGCATTAGTGAGGTTAGATCCTGTCAGGTTAGCTTTTGTAAGATCAGCACCACTCAGGTT
>NZ_JBALCW010000093.1:0-95717 GCF_036917635.1 Nostoc sp. | reverse complement strand
GTTAAGCCGCTTAGGAAAATGCGTAATGGTTTCATAAGATTGCCTTTGGGTGGAGCAGAGATTGACTTTACAAATTGAATTACTAGAGTGAAAATGGAGTTGTGTTAAGTGTGTGCATACCTATTTTGACATGCTGGGTAGGCGATTTTAGCAATACACGTCAAATTAGATATACATTATTTTGGGTACATTTTTAAATTCTGCGATCGTGTACCCTCTTTGCAAGATAACAATGAGGTCAAGTCGCTTCGCTCCAAATTAAAAATTAAAAATTAAAAATTATTAATTAAAAATTGCAATCAGTGCTTGCTTTGTACCCACCACTGATTGTAGACCACTGAAATCTTTAATTTCAGTACTTGCTCTCTACCCAAAATTAAATAATTGAAAATTATTCTTTTTCATTAATTTTTAACTTTTAATTAAAAAAAGGTCAAATTTTCTCATAGGATACCCATAAGTAATTAATCAAAAACTCTCAATATCATGTGTTTTTTTAAGTCAAAACTGATTACACCTTCTTCTTGTAATTTGCCGATTAATCGTGTAATTGTTACCCTGGTAGTGCAGCAAGCGCTAGCAATATCTTCGTGAGTAAAGCGAACACTTAGGCGAGTTCCCTCCGGCACAGTTTCACCAACTTCTTGCTTCAAAAGTTGTAATAGATGGTGTAAACGCTCTTGTACCCGTCGTCTTCCACAAATGACTAAAAAAGATTCTGTTTGGCGTAAGCGCTGATTAATTTTTGGTAAAAGGATATGGCTCAGGTTGGGGGAAGCTGCTATCTCTGCTGCGTAAATTGACACCAACTCAACATCCGAGAGGGCTGTCGCTTGGTAAATGTTTAGAGATGTCAAACTAGAACCAAAAACCATTTCTGCTGTTGCCAATCCTATTAAAACTTCTTCACCCGTTTCACAGTAAGTACTAAGTTTCACCAAACCCTGACAAACATACAAAATTACTAATGGGTTAAGGGGAATGGTTTCTCCTTTAGAATATTTCTGCACGGGGCGATCGTACAAGAGGTCGCTATCGTTTTTGACAACTCCTGATTCTACTCCTTTCCGTTCAGTAATATTACGTACCGTCCAGCGTAGAGACGTTGGTTTACCCTGCTGATTGCGGGCAACTGCTACTGTCAAAGCTGCATCAAATAATTCGCCATGACGTTGTTGTAAGCGGATCAATAGCTCTTTAACTCTGTCTGATTCAGATACTTCGATAAGTTCGCTACGAAGGTGCTGACGTTCTTCTAGAGGGACAAAGTTAATCATTGGTTTGCCCACCAGAAATTGCTTTGAAACATTGAGCAATTTAGCTGCGGTGAAGTTAGCTTCTTGAATGATTCCTTCTGTATTAGTCACTAAATAGGCGTCAGGCGCAAACTCGAATAATTCTTGATAGTGTTGGCGTTCTGTTTCTAAGCAATTCCGTGTTTCTATTAGTTCCTCATTTTGCTGATGGAGTTCCTCTGCTGCTAACTGCACTACCTTTGAGGTGTTATAGAGTTCCTTAAAAGCTTGCGGTAGCAGATCCGGTGAAATCCAAGGTAATACACTAGCAGTTTGGTATAAATCTGCTAAACGATTGTGCAATGTTTCTGAGCGTTGGATAAATTTTTCTATGTTCACCTTAAATTACCGCTACTTACTTGCAGAGTTTAAGCAAAAAATCTACTAGGTAAATTCTTGGAAAAATTGCAGCATTTCCTATTATTATATATATAAATTTAGTTTAGTTCTGAACTGCAATTATTACTCAATAGAACCTATAAGAGTACGTCTATTCTAAGTTTTCAACAATTTATGTTTCATAGGACTACAGGTGGTAGGGTTTTGTAAATGACATGTATTGGATTTAACCTAGATGAGCAAAGCAGATTGAATCTAGGAAATTAAACAGTGTCCATTAATACCTTTTCCAATTACATGCTTTTTTATAAAAAAGCTTACAGCATTTTGCTAAGTATTCTTTCTGCCTTTAGTGGGAAGATTTATTAAACTCAGCTAAATACCAATGCAAAATCCGTTGACCTAAGATGATGCTAATTTATGATTAAACTTATAAGCCAGTCACAATTATGACTAGCAGAGAAATTAGATAAAACAGCACATTTACAAAACCCTCGATCTCAACTTTAAGTTCCTATTCTTGTTTAACCCAGTAAATCATTCTCCTAATGAATGATTTAGTGCTAATAATAATTGTTTCCATGATTACTTAGAATAACTGATAATCTTTTCTTTAACTTCCATCACAAGCATCAAGCGACTACTACCAAAGATACATAGTTTAAGTTAAGTTTATTTGTGTTTTTGAATACATTTTTGCCCAAAAAGATTCTCGGCTTCTTAGAAAAGCTGGAAATCTGAGCTTTTCGATTTTGACAAATCTATTAAGGAACTATTTGGCATAACCAAGAGTAAGGCTAATTGATATTAATAAGTTAAAAATGTTTGTATAGAGCATCACACTATAACTTAAGCATTAAGTGAAATGGCGTGAATAATTAAAGGTTCGTAGTAAGGACTGAAGTCCTTACTACGAACTTAATTACAATAATTTTATATTACTTAATATAGTTAAATTTATCCGCCTCTTAAGATTGCTATATTAACTTAACGGATGCCATGATTATCAATAAATACGCTTGGCTTTGTGAAAAATTGCTTTGCTTAACCCAACCAAACCTCGCAAATATTGGGCTACGTCCCTCAAGTATCCGTCCCAGAACGCATACACGTACTTTATAAAAGTCAGCTTTTATTAAAACTTTATATATTGTTGGTTGTAGTTCATTAAATATGCAAGTTAATAGCTGATTTACTGAAAAGCGTCTTTTTCAAAAACTTCAGTAAAATTTCTCTTTTAAGAATAATAAAATGCAACTAAATTATTAATAGTTCTGCTGGCTTAATTGATGAATAAACGTCAATTATTTCAGGTGTATCTATTTGCAGACTATATATAAGAACGATTCCGTAATTATAGAATAACTCCTCTCTTAAAAGGAGAGCAGAGTTTAGCTTTCCCCTACCTTATAGGAAAGGTAACTGAAGGGGTTAAGTTTTTGTGAGTGAATCGATGTACTAAGCTGCGTTCAAATCTGAAGCATAGCTACTAAACCACGTCTATTTTGAAACCTATAGTTGTTCCATGATGAAAAGGATTTGCTCTCATCCCCCAACCCCGAATCCCAAATCCGGGATTCGGGGAGCCAGAATTTCAAACTCCCTCTCCCAGAGAGAGGGAGAGGGATTTAGGGAGAGGGTGAAAACTACGGTTCTCAACTAAGATTTGGTTGAGTCTATTCATCTGAAAATTGCTGTAATCAGGTTTTCTGCAACGGCGGAGTGATTTATCTTGAAAAATCACAGTTTTATTTCCAACTGAGAACAAATACAACTTCTTGAAGCTTTTTTGAAAAATCCCCATGCGACAATATATTTTTAATCTGCTAATACTGGTATTAGGAACAAGCTCGGCTTTTATCATTAGTCCATCTCAAGCTGAAACTCCGGTAAAATCCAACAGCCAAAATACTGATAATATTACTTCCATATCTTCAAATTCACCTTCGGCTATCCAATTGAGTGATTTTGCCAATTCTACTAATAGCAAACCATCTATCCTCTCTGAGGCAGCCAATAACTCTTCTGCTGCTAATGGCAATGTTGCAACTAAGCCGAAACCACGGCTTCCTATATTCAGCAGAATTTTTCCTACAACTTCGATGCAGCAATAATCAGAGGCTAAATATTTAGTTTACTTGTTTGGGCTGGTAGAGACATGAATTTATATAAGTAAGTGGGCGCAAATAATCATCACTGGCTCGTAGTTGCGCTAAAGCGCAAGACAGCGCAACTACGAGCCAAATACAGAGATTTTACTTTTCGTTACATAGTTTGGTTTTATCTTGCCTACCTACTTATCATATATAAGCTTACTTAGTGAAAATACTAAGACAGTGAGAGAGATTTTAATTTTTCTCTCTCATTGGTGTGGGAGGAATATGATTTATAGCGGTTCTCGTTTGGATACAACATACTTAGACTTGTCACACTCACCGACATCTCGCCCAGAACTAAAGTTCATTTATGAGACTCGGAATTCATTCTGAGGCGGGATAGAAACGCAGTGCGAGATTTCTTAATGAAGAGAGGAATAGAAGTTTTATTCCCCAACCCTACAAAGGTTGGGGCTGCTTTTGTGCGATTTATATTGGACTCAACTGAGAACCAATATATATGTGAGGCATACTCTGATTTGCTTTATGCTTGCAGCTGACAGAGCAATAAACCAAACCATTGATTTGCATCTGTCCACACATTAAGAGGTAATAAACCCTGTGCGGTGAGTTGCTGCTTTATGGTATTGAGGTCAAATTTGCGGGAAATTTCGGTGAGGATAGTCTCATTTATTGCAAAATTAACCTTGAGGTTAAGAGCGCGTAATTCTACAATTTGCGATCGCAAGCTGCGTAAATGCATTTCTATTTGATGCTCACTTTCATTGTAAAATGCCCAGTGTTCAAACTGCGTAGGATCAAAATTCCCTTCAAACTGTTGATTTAAATGCTCTAGCATATTGAGGTTAAATGCTGCCGTCACTCCCTGGCTGTCGTTATAAGCTGGTTCTAAAATCTGTTTCGGCTTTCGTAAATCTATCCCTAACAAGAAATACTCACCTACTTGTAGGGCTTCTGTAATTTTAGAGAAGAATACATCACACTCATTAGGCGTAAGATTACCTAAACTGCTACCAATAAAACAAATCATCCTACTGCGTAATTGCGTCGGTAGGAGTTTTGCAAGAGCTAATTCATAGGTTCCCGCTAAAGCATAAACTTGTAGTAAAGAATAATCTCTTAATAACTGCTTGGCGCTACTTTCCAAGATACCTGCACTCACATCAATTGGTAAGTAGTGCAGGGGATAGTCTAGCTGCTGGTAGGCATCTAGTAAAATGCGGGTTTTGGTAGAACTGCCACTGCCAAGTTCTACTAATTCACAAGCGCCAGTTATCTTGGCAATTTCGCCAGCATACTGCTGTAAAATTGTTTTTTCTGTGCGTGTGAGATAATATTCTGGTAAATCACAGATTTGCTCAAATAGCTCAGAACCACGGTCATCATAAAAGTAACAAGGGGGTAGAGATTTAGATGTTTGAGTTAATCCCTTCACTACATCACTCCCAGTACTAGGTGCAACTATTTGAGTTGCTCCTATCAAACGCTCTATCTGCAAGCGTTTTTCAACGGTGTTTTGAGAAGTAACGTTCTTGTTAAGAGCTTTAGATATCGACATTAAACCTCCGTATGCTTGGCGTAATAGGTTAGCTGTGATGGCAAACCTTTACTCTAATTAGTGAAACACATAGGCATAGTTAATAAAATCATGCTTGAGCAATATTGCTCAAGCTTTAAAGGTATTTTTAGGGATTTATATCAAATCCGTTTGTATAGGAATTATTGCTTTGTCGTCTCCCTTTGCGTCTGGAGCGGTTTTTTAATCATTAAAATGCTACCGGATTTGATAAGTAAGTGGGTCAAATTAAATATAAAACCTCACCCTGAATCCGGCTGACCCCGACAATATTAAGCAGAGGGATTGAGGGTGAGGTTTGATATAGATATTTAATTACGCCTACCTACTTATTACTGATTCAAATGACAATATGCCCCAAGTGCCATCCAAGGGGGTTAAAGTCAAGATGAGGCTGACTACAGAATAGACATCTCCGACAATGAATGTAGAGACGCGAAATTTCGCGTCTCTACAAGGGTTTCAGGTTACGCATATTTAATTTCTGGAGATGTCTATTAGTCATTGGTCATTAGTCATTAGTTAATAAAAAATGACTAATGACTAATGACAATTAGACATCAAAATGATATGATACAGCCCCTTCTTCGTTCACCTTAAAGTTTGCATTGAAGTCTTTAGCTTTTTCATCTAAGTATTGCCTAGCATGGGCTGCGGGTAGTTGTGACTGCATGGCAAAGCCTAATACAGTTACGCGCCCATGATTTTCTTGTAGCATTTTATAAAAAATCGATTGCAAGCGATCGCTAACTTGTTGATTAAGCGCCTTTTTCTCCTGTCGGCTTTGACAGTATAATCCCAATACTAACCATGCCCCCAATGTTAGGCTAGGAATGCCAAAAATTAGACGTTCTACCGTAGTATCATCAATTACAGGGGTATTTTGTGAGAACTCAATCGAACCATCCCAAGCTAAGGGTAGCGTGATTGATTTTTCCGTAGTCGTTTTATTAAATACCTCTGCTGCTGATAGAGTTATAAACATGAATCCCATTGTCAGTAGCCAAGCTGCGGCCAATTTTTCAGCAGTTTTCATAGTTCCACTTCAGATTTACACTTTGCTAGCGATTTTAACCTGACTTTCGCAAAGGTTCCAATATATCAATCTACTAGGTTTGTAAACCCTTCTTCTATCTTCTTGGTTTTTTCTCCATAGCATCTAGGCGCTTACGGTTCTCCCACTGTTTATTTGTCACGCAGGAAAGCGATCGCATTAAATGTCAACAATATAGTATAAATTTTGGCTTTATTACTTAAATATGGCTGGGCGATCGCTATAATAATTTTTCATGCTCCCAATCAGAGCGATCGCTGTACTAGAATACTTACCAATATTAAGCTTTCAGATTTTTAAATCGCAGCAAAGGTATAATATTTATCTTGCTGCGATTTTAACTTTAGTTACGTGTAGCTTCAAGTAGGCGGGAAAAATAGAAACGAGTCTTCGTCATCGCTTTTCGTTGCAATGAAAAGCCGTTACTTTCCAAGATTTTCACTACATCAGCCTCACGATGCAAATATGCACGAGTCGCTTTACTTGGGCCGGGAAAGAAACTGCCAATTTTCTTCAATATACTCAGGGCGCAGGTCTTCGGCGCAAAACTAAGAATTATCCGCGACTGTGCCAAAGAACAGAGGTGAGAAATCATCTCATCCGCTTTTTCTTGGGGGTAGTGGATGAGAACATCCAAGCAAATAACAGTATGGTAACTACCACTCAACGATTCCAAATCCTGCACGGCAAAAGTCGGATTTTCGGCAATTGGCAAAGTTTGCTTGGCTCTATCCTTGCCTTCTTCCACCATTTTTTCAGAAATATCGGTGGCATAGACTTTCGCACCATCTACCGCTAGGGGGATGCTGAGACTACCAACACCACAACCAGCATCGCAGATTGATAAATCTGGTAAATTGTTATCAGCCTTCAGCCAGCCGAGAACTGTATCTACGGTTTGCTGGTGGCCATTGCGGATGTCTAGTTGGACTTTGTTGACTTCGCCATCGCCGTAGATTCGCTTCCAACGGTCAAATCCTATGGAATTGAAATACTCACGAACAATCGTTTTATCGTCGGCTGCGTTCATAAACTTTGATTTTTAGGGGTTCCCAATGCTTAAAATTATCATTGATAGGAACCCATAAGAACGGTCTTCTAGATTTTTATAGATATAAAGTAAAAACACTTGCGATCGCTTTTGGGTCTGTGATGGGAATCGACAAGAGCGATCGCGTGGTTTTATAACTATCACTCAAATTGCTCTTTAGATAACAATGGCTCAAATGAGCGATAAACCTCATAATTCCGAAAATGTCGAGTATATAAATCAACAATATCCTCAGATGAATCAAAGTCATCATACAAAACTGAATTCACGTCTACTACTTGCTGTAAAGACCAAGTAATAGTTTCTTTATTCTCATTTGTATAGCTGATACTTTCATTTTTACTATGGTTGAAAGCCTTTGTTTTTGCTTCTTCTAAAGATGTAGATTTAATCAAAACAAAGCTTTCTTGGTACAAAGGTTGATAATCAGCTTGATCTAAAGATGATTTGTAGAGAATTATCGCAATGTAGAATGATTCTAATTTATCTGCATTTTTCGTTTTCATCTCATCTTCTCCACAGCTACTTTTTGAATCTACTATCATTCAATAACTTCCAAGCTTTTTTGCCAGTAGCAGATTTGTTTTTCTTAATATCTTCTAAATAATAGTTAGGAAACTCCCGCCTAATCGGCGCTTTTCGGCAAACACTAATAAAAGTATCAGCAAACAAACTTAAATTGTCATTGGCTTCACAATTATCCTCTGGTCTAAATTGGCTAATTGGCAACAATTGCTGGGATAAACTTGCGTTGTTATAATTATAGTTTAAGACCTGGAAATCAGCATTAATAGGTTGCGTGCCTGTAAACTCGGTCGTTCGTGTTCAGAACTCGGTCGTTCGTGTTCAGAACTCGGTCGTTTGTGTTCAGAACTCGGCTGTTTGTGTTCGGAACTCGGTCGTTTGTGTTCGGAACTCGGTCGTTCGTGTTCAGAACTCGGTCGTTCGTGTTCAGAACTCGGCTGTTTGTGTTCAGAACTCGGTCGTTTGTGTTCAGAACTCGGTCGTTCGTGTTCAGAACTCGAAACATCAAAATTTTTAGGGTGGGCAGTATACTCTATCCAATACGGTTCGGTTAGCTTGTTTACCCTGCGAAGATCCCCCCAACCCCCCGATAAATTGGGGGGCTAATTTCTTCGTTGACCCCCTTTTTAAGGGGGTCGCCATAGGCGGGGGGATATTATCCGAACCGTATTGGGGAACTCCAAGAAATAAATTATCCAATCTTGTGGGGTGGACAATCTTGCCCACCCAGTTTATATGGCGGGCGAGACGCCCACCCCACAAGAGTTAATTGGATATTTTTTTATTTGGAAGTCCCTTGGTACTCTATCCACCCTATTTAATTAAAAACTTACTTGGTTTGCGTCAATTTTCCCAACTTGCTTAATCGTACTTTGGTCGTAAGCATTAGCGCTGACCATTGTTGTAATCACTCTTCTAGGAACTTCCAAATAAAAAAATACTCAACTACTTATTGTGGGGTGGACATCTTGTCTGCCCATGATTAGGGGAGACAAGATGTCTACCCCACAAGATTGAATAATTTATTTGTTGTCAGTCCCCTATGAATGTTTTTCTCTCAGATAACAGGCAGAAATAACAACAAACCTCCACAGAAGTTTCATTTTTCTCCTAAGACAGCAAAACTTCTTCATGCAACAAGAGAAATTTGCTGATTATATTGTTAATTTTTGTAAATTTGATGTCTTCAAGACTAGAAACCTGATATCTAGATAGCTAAACTAACAAACAGTGCATCTGTACTGTTAATTATTAAAAGTAGATGTGGCGCTATAGGGTGAATGATCCCAGTACAACTTATCCTCAAAAATTTTCTTAGTTACCGTGATGCAAGTTTAGATTTTGGCGGTTTGCATACGGCTTGCATTTGTGGTTCCAATGGTGCGGGTAAATCTTCACTTTTGGAAGCAATCACCTGGGCAATTTGGGGTGAAAGCCGTGCCACTGCTGAAGATGATGTGATCTATTCTGGGGCGAAAGAAGTTCGGGTTGATTTTACTTTCCAAAGTAATCAGCAAAAATATCGCGTGATTCGTACCCGAATTCGGGGAGGTACTAGCGTTCTGGAATTTCAAATAGAAATACCATCTGGGTTTCGCTCACTCACTGGCAAAGGGGTAAGAGCAACCCAAGATTTGATTCTAGAACACATCAAGCTCGATTACGATACATTTATTAATTCTGCTTACTTACGCCAAGGCCGTGCAGATGAGTTCATGCTCAAACGCCCTACCGAACGCAAAGAAATTTTAGCGGAGTTGTTGAAACTCAATCAGTATGATGATTTAGAAGAACGGGCAAAGGAATCTTCTCGTCAGTTCAAAGCACAGGCGCTAGAGTTAGAGCGTTCTTTAGAGTCGATTAAAACTCAGTTGCAACAACGCCAGACAACCGAAGCGCAAAGAGTCGAGTTAGAAGCCGAACTCAACCAACTGCAACAGGTGCAAGCCTTTGATAATATTCAATTACAAAGTTTGCAAGTTGTCCAGCACCAGCGCACAAATTGGGAACAACAACTTAGTTTTGTCAAGCAGCAATACCAAAATCTTACCCAAGATTGCGATCGCCTCCAACAAGAACAATCAGCTATTGGCTCTCAGCTATCAGATTTAGAAAAAATATTACACCAAGAAGCTGAAATTAAAGCTGGATACGCCCAATATCAAAGTCTCCAATCTCAAGAAGAAGCTTTTGCTGCCAAATTTGAAGAATACACCCGCGCTGGGCAGACTCGCCAACAAAAGCAACAACAGCTTACCAAACAAATTCACGAAATCGAACGGCAATTGCAACAAGCCCAAGCCCAAATCGAAGCTTTGCAGCAACAAGAGCGAGAAATTCAGCAAACTTTGACTAAATCAGGTGAAGTAGAAGCTGCTTTGTCACAACTAACCGCAGCCCGTCACCATGTTGCTCGTTTAGATCAACTACAAATGCAAGTGACTCCTTTGTTGCAACAACGCGCAACTTTACAAAGCCAACTCGATCGCACTCATGCTGGTTTAGTAGCGCGACTCGAACAACTCCAAAGTACTGAGAACCAATTGCAACGCCAGCACCGCCGCCAACCGCAGCTGCAACAAGCAGTGATGGATGTGGCAATCCAGATTGAAGAACTGGAGAAAAAGCGGGTTTATTTGCAACGAGTGCAGGAAAAAGGGCAAGAAAGGCGACACTTTATTGAACGCCTGCAAGCTCATCAACGCGACTATGAAAAACTGCTGGGAGAATTAGAGCAGAAATTGCAAATGCTCCAAAATCCTGAAGCGCTTTGTCCATTATGCGAGCGTCCTTTAGATGAACATCACTGGAGTCGCGTGGTGGAAAAAACCCAGGCTGAGATAGAGGATACTCAAGGGCAGTTTTGGGTACTACGGGAACAATTGGCTGTGTCAGACAAAGAAATTCAGACACTCAGGCAGGAATATCGGGAAATTTCCCAACAATTGGCGGGCTACGATGGTTTACGCGAACACCGGGGACAGTTGGCAGCCCAGTTAGAAGCTACAACTGATGTGCAACAACAGTTACAACAGATTGCTGCCGAAAAACAGCATTTGGAGCGATCGCTCCAAGCTGGTGATTACGCTCCCGATAAACAAGCCGAACTCCAGCAACTAGACCAATATCTGCAACAAGCTAATTATAATGAACAAGACCACGCTCTCGCCCGGAGTGAAGTTGAGCGATGGCGATGGGCAGAAATAAAACTCCAGCAGATTAAAGATGCAACTAAGCGACAAGCGCAACTATTAGCCCGAAAACCAGAATTACAATCCCAAATTGCTCAATTACAAGCCAAAATACAACAGGATCAGATTGATTCTGAATGTGCTAAACAAATCGCGGCTCTTGAGCATCACATTACCGAAATTGGCTACAGTTCCGAGCAACACAACAATCTGCGTATAGCTGTCCGCCAAGCTCAATCTTGGCATTTGCGGTATCAACAACTGCTGTCAGCCCAGCAGCAATATCCCCAACTCCAGACGAGATTGCAAGAGTTGGAGGAATCCAGAAGCGCCAGAGTAACGGAGCGGCAAAAACTCGGCGGGCAAATCGAAAGCATTATCCAGCAACTACAAGCAACAGCTAACCCCTCTGCCCAAATTCAAGCTCTAGAGCAGCAGTTAGCGATACGTAGACGGCAACTCGATGAGCAAATTGCCAAGTTAGGGCGTTTAGAACAGCTGGCGCATCAACTAGAAACGCTACAAATTCAGTATGAACAACAGCAGCAGCAATTACAATCTTGCAAACAGGAATATCGTGTTTATCAGGAATTAACGCAAGCTTTTGGTAAAAATGGTATCCAAGCACTGATGATTGAAAATGTGTTACCGCAACTGGAAGCTGAGACAAATCAACTACTTTCGCGGCTGAGTGGTAATCAATTTCATGTACAATTTATTACTCAAAAAGCTGGGCGTAGTGCTAAATCAACCAAGAAAAATGCCAAGCTGATAGACACCTTAGATATTTTAATCGCCGATTCTAGAGGAACACGATCTTATGAAACTTACTCTGGTGGGGAAGCCTTTAGAATTAACTTTGCCATCCGTTTGGCCTTGGCGAAATTATTAGCGCAACGGGCGGGGGCGGCGTTGCAATTGTTGATTGTGGATGAAGGTTTTGGTACACAGGATGCCGAAGGATGCGATCGCTTGATTGCAGCGATTAATGCGATCGCTTCCGATTTCGCTTGCATCCTCACTGTCACACACATGCCCCACCTCAAAGAAGCTTTCCAAGCCAGGATTGAGGTGAATAAAACTCAAGAAGGTTCGCAGTTGAGTTTGTCAATTTAATTGTATTTTACCCGTGCATCAAGACCTAATGAGCGGAGCTTTTTCGTTAGTGTTTCGGCTTGGGCGCGATCGCTAAATGCTCCAGCATTCACATAATCCCCTAAATGGGATTGCTCAGTTACAGCATTGGGTATATATTGTTGCACTTTACTCAGAGTATCATTATTGGAAATTGGCACTATTACTCTGTAGGGATTATTCGCAACTAATGTGTTGCCATTAGTCACAGGCACTAAGTTATTAGTAGGAGGTAAATAGCGATTATTTTCAGTTGCTACATAGTCATTAGTATTAGTCAATACATAACCATTTCCCTCAGCAGAATTGCCCACAGTCGGACTATTCAATCCTAATGCTTGCCAAGTTTGCCAATCTACATTTCCAGTAGAATTAAGTCGAGATGATTGCTGAAATGCAATCACAGATTCTTTGGTGTAATCGTTGAAAACGCCATCAGGATTGGTATTAGAAAAACCCAACTGCGATAAACGCTCTTGAACTAATCTGACATTTTCTCCGCGATCGCCTATAGTCAGATAACTTCTACCTGGTTGTTGAGTAGTATATCCAGGTGTGGAGGCTCTACGCACTGACTCCAAGACTTGAGCATTGGCGATGCCATCAACAGGTAGGCGATAATTTCGCTGGAATGCAACTACCGCATCTCTAGTCATTGGGCCAATATTCCCCGTAGCAGCAGTATTAAAATAACCTAGCTGCCGCAAACGCACTTGTAATTCTCTCACTTGTTGAGTTGAGAGACTTGATCTGCCTGGAGTCGGAGAGGAACCTAGTAGTACGTTCCAAGTTTGTTGATTCACAATCCCGTTAGGAGATATGCGATAATTTCGCTGGAATGCAATTACAGCATCTCTAGTCATTGGGCCAAAATTCCCAGTGGGATTAGCATTCAAGTAGCCTAACTGCCGCAAACGCTGTTGTAACCTTGTCACGGCTGCACCAGTTTTGCCTTGAGAGAGAACAGGATATTGACCACTTGGCCGCAATCCACCACTGGTATTCCTGCTAGAAGTTATACTTTGACATGCTCGTTGCAAGGCTCTTTGAGTACTAGCACCCACAACACCATCAGCAGGAATTCTATTGGCTTGCTGGAATTTGATCACAGCATTCTGAGTCAAGCTAGCAAACTTGCCACTCACCGGGCCGTTAAAGTAGCCTAAGTTTTTTAAACACCTCTGGCTACTGCTAACTTCAGCGCCATTACTTCCTATTTTCTGAAGTGCTAAAGCTTGTCCAGCGATACTCAAGAGCCACGTAGTCAGTGCTACGCACAAAAGACGGATCGCCACACCACTAGATAACTTTTTCCAATTTAAAAATTTGAAATTAGCTACGGTAAGAACAACCTTGACACTTGCGGATGCCTCGTAGACTGAGGCAAGCTTGGTTAAATAGCTATTTACCCCTATTTCCACTTGTTTTTTTCAAGTTATGACTACACCTAATTATATGACTTGCTCTATGTTGTGTTTATTTTGTGTATGGTTCTTTACAAGTGATTGAAGTAGGGAGTGGGGAGTGGGGAGTGGGGAGTGAGGGAGTGAGAGACAAGAATTAATAACCAATGCCCAACGCCCAATCTTTATTGTTCATCAACTTTTTGAGTATTACCTGCTTTTACCCAACCTTCTTGTTCGCTACCTTCCAAACGGATCTTTTGCCAAGCTTTATCCTCGCTTTGTTCCAAGATAATAATTTTTTGATTAAAACCAACCCCACCAATTTTTTCAGCTTCTTGATTTGGTTGCGATCGCAAACTCAAGCCTTCAGACCAACTAACACGCCCTCGGTAAGCTCCCGATGGCAATGGTTTTGGTGATGGGGTAGCCTTTGGTGATTCTGTGGCAGTCGAAGTTGGGCTTGGAGACGATTCAGCCTTTGTCCCAGGTGTGGGTTTAGCTCCTTTAGGCTCAGTTGCTTTGGGAGCTTGGGCTTTCACTGAGGGACTATCATTAGAAAAAACCGGTTTGGCAGGGGGTATGCCGGTGCGATTCATGAAATAGAGTCCAATTGCGGCGCCGCCACCTATTAGCACAGCGATCGCTAAGAAAAACCCAAGTATAAACTTTATGAAGCCAGACAACATAGTTAAAACCCGATCGCCAATGGTCAATAGTCAATAGTCAATAGTAATATCATGATTAACTATTAACTATTAACTAGCAATTATCAACTAACCAATTATTCTAGCTGCCGTTGAATGCGTTCATGTAGTCCGCCGCAGGCGATCGCTTAAAGGATTGTGTTTAGATGCTAAACGCGCTCTCCCAGCAGCAGCCCATTCTTGGAGTTGCTGAATTTGCTCTACAGCAGTTCGCGCTAAGGGGATGATCTGACTGGCTGCTTCTAAAATGTCGTCAGTCGCAAAGTCGCGGTTTTGGCTGAATCCAATATGCATCGCTTCAATTAAAGTTTGCTCAATCTCTGCTCCAGAAAAATCGGGCGTTTCATAAGCTAACCTGTCGATGTCATAACTTTTTAAGTTATGGGGGCGCAATCGGGATAAATGAACATCATAAATTGCTTTTCTCTCTTCTTGGGTGGGCAATCCCACAAAGAAAATTTCATCAAATCGCCCCTTACGGAGCATTTCTGGGGGTAAAGCTTGGATGTCGTTAGCGGTGGCGACAACAAAAACGGGTGAGGTTTTTTCGGCTAGCCAGTTAATAAAAGTCCCAAACACCCGGCTGGCTGTTCCTGCATCACCTTTGCTACCAACTCCAGCAAAGGCTTTATCTATTTCATCAATCCACAAAATACAGGGAGCGAGGGCTTCAGCTACTTGGATCATTTGCCGAGTCCGAGATTCTGACTCACCCACCAAACCACCAAATAACCTTCCCACATCCAAACGTAACAACGGTAAATGCCAGTGATGAGCGATCGCTTTTGCGGTTAACGATTTACCAGTCCCCTGAATACCCACCAACATTAAACCACGGGGGTGCGGTAATCCGTACTGTCGCGCTTTATCAGTAAATGATCCTCCCCGCCGAATCAGCCAGTCTTTTAAGTTATCTAGTCCGCCAATATCAGAAATTTGCTCAGTGGCGGGGCAGAAGTCCAAGATTTGGGTTTGGCGGATAGTTTGGCGCTTTTCTTCCAAAACGAGATCCACGTCTTCTGGTTGCAATTCTCCGTGGGTAGCGATCGCTTTTGCCAAAACTCGGCGAATCCGTTCCATCGAAAGCCCTTGACAAGAGCGCACCAAATCATCTAGAACTTTCCCAGAAAGGGAGTTGCCAGTACTTTGTAGTAAGCGTTCCACCTCAGTTTTAATTTCTGGGGCCGCGGGTAAGGGAAACTCGACGACTGTCAACACTTCGGTTAAATCGTCAGGAATGGCGATGCGCGGCGACAATAGGACAATATTTTTTGGTTGCGACTTAAGAAGTCTGGACAGGTTGCGGAGTTTGCGAGCGATCGCTACATCATCTAAAAAGCGATGATAATCTCGGAGAATCAATACCGCAGATGCCGAAGCTGGTAATTTTTCGATAAATTCCAAAGCTTGTAATGGGTTACGCCGCCCAAACCCAACATCATTGAGGTTTCCTTGGTAGCCATCGACAAAATCCCAAGTATACACTGGGCGATTACCCTGGTTGGTGGCTTCTTCCCGGATAGCTGCTTCTACCCTCTCCTCTTCATAAGTGGGAATATAAATTAAGGGGTAGCGGGCGCGTAGCAGCAGTTTAAACTCTTCACGGAAGTTCATATTTAGCTGTGGTTATTAGTTCTTCTATCATTGTTCAGGTTTGTATCACCTCTAACAACTAAAAAACCAACATCTACCAGTTCATAGCGGTTGCGAGTGCGATCGCTGTGTGTGAGATATTTGTTAAAGCGATCGCTCTATTGCGGTAAGCAGCATCTAAATCATTAGGTGATTAAGATAATTTAATTTTTAATAATGAATAGGGATTTTTAAAAATATTTAACATTGCCCTAATTCCAGTGTGAATAGAAATAACCTTTCTAACTACTATTATGTCTAATAATGAAATCGAGAAAATAACTTCAGAACAAGAACCTTTAATATCATTTTATCGAGAAAAATGGAGTAATATTGTAGTTTCAAGTGACATATTAGACCGTTCTCAAGCAAAAGAAGCAGTTAAGACTGCTTATGAATTAGTAGGAAGAAGCAAACCAAAAATTATCTTTTCACATAGCACAAATTCTGCGTTAAAAATAATTTTTCAAAGGTTACATGCACCTTATTTACTTGGTTACTTGGGGACAAAAGATCGGAAAAAACTTAGTGAAAACTTAGGAAAATGTATTGCAAGAGAACTGCCAAAGGAACTAATGGCAGAATTAAATAAACGCTTTACTAATCAAATTGGATACGAACTTGATAGATACCTTGATATGCAGATGTTATCAGATATTCCGGCTGTACATAATTTACCACATCCCAATATTAATTTATATACTGATATTTTTTATGATTGTATTAATCCCAAAACCTGGGAAAACATTGCGAGTAAATATGATTTTATAATTTCAGAATTAAATTGTATTTACTCGCCTAAAGCTTGCGAAGCATTTCAAAATATTATCAAATATTGTGGCTGGATTTTTCCCTTTGAAAAGTTGTGTTTGATATGTGATTACCCTCTAGAATTTCTTTATGACAGCGCTTATCGCCTCCATGCGGAGGGAGAACCAACTATCAAAATAGCAAATGGATGTGACATTTATGCCTATCACGGTGTTATTTTACCCGCAAAATATGGTAGAGTCCGCCCGCAAGATTGGCAAGTTTCATGGTTTTTAGAAGAACAAAATGTGGAATTGCGTCGAGTGTTAATTGAAGAAATCGGCTATGAACGTATTGCTGAGGAGTTACAAGCTACAGTCATAGACTCATATCAAGAATACACTTTATTGAAAATCAGTGAGGGCGAAGACAAAGAACCAATTTATCTTTTGAAGATGACTTGTCCTAGCACTGGTAGAATTCATGCATTGCGGGTACCACCTAATATTCAATCTGCACATCAAGCGATTAGTTGGGTGAATTGGGGTGTTGACCCAGAAGATTTTGCTATACAAACCTAAATAAGCCTGTATAGACAGGCTTAGTTCGTGTAGGTGCAGACTGAAGTCTGACTGAATTACCAAATTACTATCCCGGAAGTTGCTTTTTCAGTGCTTCCAGAGAAGCCCAACGGTTATCAACTGGAGTTTCAGGAATATCAGAATTATCGACTGTACTACTTACAGGAATACCTAGACAATTCCTACTGCACAGCTGGCGCTGGGGAATTGCCAAGCACATTTGCTCATACAGCCATTCGTTGGGATAAAAATAACCATCGGGCGGTAGGGTTTCAAGCAACTCTTCCATAATCACTTCCCGTTCTAGGGGCAAGTCATTTGCCTGATTTGCAGTTTCGTCTAACCAGATGATTTCCTTCGTATCAAGCCCTAAACGTCGATTGTATTGCTGCAAACAGCGATTGCAGGTACAAGTAATAATTGTTTCTGCCTGAGCGGACACTTCCAGGTAATTGCCATGATGCTGCACGCGCACACGACCGCGAACTGGTGTCAACGTTTCCAGACCAGGCAGAAATTCCTCAACTTGAACTTCCTCTGTCCGCTCCGGGGCTTTGGTTAGCTGCGGAATATAAATTGCGTCCATAGGATTTGTGAGACATCCTCACGAAAATTAATGGTCATTATCAGCAATAATACTGATACTACATCTTTATTTTAGCTTTTAGGAACAAGAGAAATTTTGAAATTATATTGACCTTTCAATTAACTCTTGTACAGACGCGATTAATCGCGTCTCTCTTCTTCCAACGAAGCTGGCTGCACAACCAGATGACGATGTGGCTCTTTGCCGCGACTGAAGGTTTCCAAATCTCCAAACTCCTTCAAGAAGGTATGGATTTGTCGCCTTTCAGCAGAACTAAGGGATTTGATTTCCACTTCTCTACCAGAAAAGCGTACTTCATCGGCTGCTGCTTCTGCTAATGCGCGAATTTCGGCTTCTCTTTTGACCCGGTAGCCATTCAACTCAATGGTGTAAGAAGCTTGTTCCTCAGGGGGTTGGCTTAGGTTTAAAACCGAATTTGCTAGATACTGAATTGCATCTAACACAGAACCATCGGCACCAATTAATACCTGGATTTGTTCTGTCGTCAACTTAGTTTGATCAATTGTTAACCAGTAGTTATCTGGTTCTGGCGAATCGCTCTCTTGAGATTGGTCCGCTTCTAAATGACCCTGAATTTCAGCAGGTATTCCAGTGAGTTCCAGCAGGGTTTTTAACCACTGCTGACCTCGCTGCATGGGAATATTGCTCATGATCCCCCTGTCGCCTTTTTCTTGGCACTTTTTGGTTCAAATGGCAATGCCTTTTGTTCTGCCACTACTGCTTCTTTTTCCTGGGTTGCTACGATTTTTTGCAGTTCTTCTGGTAGAGGTTCGCGGGACAGAAGATAAGTTTGTGCAGTTTGGAAAATATTGCCAATTACCATATACATCAGCACCCCAGCAGGTAAGGGGAAGAACAAAAACATGCCAGAAAAAATAACTGGAGTGATTTTGTTAACTGTATCTTGCTGCGGATTGCCACCACTGGAATTTTGCCCGGATAGCATTTGGCTAACATAAAGGCTGATTCCAAAGGAGACGATCATGGCGACGATATCCCAGTGGATTGTGCCATCTGGATCGGTTGCGCCAACCCTGCCTAAGGCGTCAATAAATAGAAAGCCTTTGTCTGCTGCTAGTCCAGGAATTGTTCCTTGAATAGTAACTTCTCCGGGCTGCAATGCTTCTACATTGCCTTGGGCATCAATTTTTACCCTATCTTCACCTTTGGTAATTTTCCAATCAGGAACTAGCTTATTTTCTGGGTGTTCTGCTAAGAGTACCTGAAATGGTTTGCCCTCAACGGTCTGATATTGGATCTTAGTTTGTTCTCCCACCGCTAGTTTGTTACCACTAGGAAGGATGGCAGCTACTTTAACGTGTTCTCCATCAGCAACGTAAATATTTTGAGGAGCAGTGGCAAAGGCTTGCGGTTGAATTTGTTCGATTTGTGCTGCGGGTAAGATTTGCAGGTTAACGCTGTAGTTAGCACTTGCAAAAGGCGAACCCCGTAAAGTGGCAAACAGCGCTAATAAGACCGGCATTTGCACTAGTAATGGAAAACAACCTGCTAAAGGATTGCCAAATTCTTTTTGAACATTGACCATTTCCTCTTGCTGCTTTTGCGGTTCATCTTTATAGCGCTCTTTGATTTCTGCCATCCGCTTCTGCATCAGAGGTTGTACAATTCGCATTTTCCGCATGTTGCGAATTGAGCCAGCACTCAGGGGATAGAGCGCGAAGCGGACTATCAATGTCAAAGCAACGATCGCCAATCCGTAGCTAGGCACAATACCATAGAAAAAATCTATGATTGGCAGCATCACGTTGTTCGAGAGAAAGCCGATACCAAAATCCATTATTCTGAATTCAACCTGAGCTACTGTAAACTGAATCTAATTTATCTAAATCATGAATTATGTGCGACTACCCTTCGCTACGGATAGCCGCACATCCAAAAAAAGGGAGTGGGGAGTGGGGAATTGGGAGTGGTATGTAGTTTTTGGAAAGTGGCAAGTTCTTAACTTTGGATTTTATCTGAGTAAATTTTGCATTCCCTACTCCCTACTCCCTACTCCCATCACTTATTAGCAGCAGCGCTATATTCGGGATTTTTCGCAGCAATTTTTTCGTTGATGTAGTCATATACTTCCCGAAACTTGGGAATTGCCCGCAATTCGAGACGACTGCCGTTTTTTAGGGTTAGTACCATATCTCCCCACAAGCCAATGCCACGGGGGACTGTAACGACTTTGACAATTTCTGAGTAAATTATGTCAGTGCGATCACGTCCCTGCCAACCTCCGATCACAGTAATTCGGCGATCGGTGATGCGGAAACGCAGCCACAATGCTCTGACAATTGCCCCAACTGTTAATGGTATCCCGACAATGGTTAGCCCAATCAACACGTTGACAATTAAATCCCCAAGATGGGGGCCACCTTCATAATAAACATCTTCACGAATTCCCATCGAACACCTCAGCTTGTGCCAACAACTGCTCTAATTCTTGCAGAAATTGTGGGCTTACGCACTTAGATTCTGCTGCTGTGGGTTTGACAATGAACACTAGCCGCCATCCTGGTGATAATTTGGGCAGCAAGCTATATAAAGCAGAAGCAATTTGCCGTTTGATTCGGTTACGAACCACTGCCCTTTTGCTGACTTTTGTGCTTATGGAAATGCCAATCCGCGTACTGGGAAGAGTGCTTAAGTCAGTTGCTTGTGTTGTTTGGGTAGCAGTGGACAAAGAAGGTTTTGTTAAACATAACGGCTTTAAGGCTCTCAATGTTAAATAAGAGCCATGACGCCGAATCCCCTCCCGGAAAACTGCTTGGAAATCCTTGCGGGATTTTAGCCGATTTGCTTTAGGCAAAGCCACAGATGCTCTTTTAGCTTAGATACGCCCTAAACGCTTAGACGGTGACGCCCCTTTCTTCTCCTGGCGCTAATCACGTTCCTGCCGTCTGGTGTCCGCATCCTAGCCCGAAAACCAGAGGTTCTTTTTCTCTTACGGCTAGTGCCGCCTAGTGTTCTTTTCATACTCTTCTCCTCTTAGGTGATTTTTATAAAAACTCACAATCTCTAATTCTATTACTTTATTAGGGAATAGGGAATAGTCATTAGTTATTCTTTCTCCCCCTGCTCCCCACTCCCCAAACTTAATTGATGCTCAAAATCCATGTTCCCATGTAGCGCAGGAGTGGCACATCGCCAGGGGAGAGGACTTGACAGTTAAAATAGTAAACTCCGCCGAAAGATGGATTTTTCACGTTAGATAAGACTACCTCAACTGCGCTACCTGCTGGCACTGGGTCTTGGGGAAAAATATTAATCAGCTTACCTTCTTTGTCCCACTTCACCTCAGAAAGCGGAACTGCTTTGCCTTTGACTCGGACTTCAATTTTTTTCTGATCAAAAGTTCCTTTGTAATAATCAGGGTAGGTAATTGCAAATTGACCAACTGCCAATTTCATTCTTTTAGCTGGAATTCTTAATATGTATCGATCCCAACCATTTGCTTGCCCACCATAATCTAACCGGAAGGGCAGCTGATTTTCGGCTTTGACACCGCTAAAGAGCGTAAATCCAGGTAAACTTTGTGCCAAAGTTAGGGCTGGTAATCCAGTAACTACAAAGCTAGTCAGGGCTAAAGCAGAAAGTAAACGTCGCATAATCAGGCTTCCTCTACCAAAATATAAATCTGTTATCTCAAATAACTGTCTGTTATTATTCGTTACTAAACTTTACTACTGACTTCCTGACAATTGACGTTCAATAACAAAAAAAAGTGCCATCCTCACTAAGGTTTGGGCGACAGGAAAACTACTTAGTTATAAATTTAACGTATACTTAATTTACTTCATTCCCCTTACACAGTGCTAATTTGATGATTAGGTTGGTCATATTTTAAACTAAATATAAACACAGTCGGGATTAGATTGTGTTTCCAAATATGTATAAGTGTATCTAAATTTGAGAATTTTGTTATAAAAATTGAGGCGTGCCATCAGCGATCGCCAGTTAAACTAAACTAAATTGATTAAAATAAGTTGGAATCAAAATCGTAATCATTAAAATTTAATTGGAAAATTATAAAGCTTTCAAAATTGGGTCAATATTACTCTATAAGAAAGGAATACCAAAATTTCTCAATCCCGAAAACAAGCTGAAGATAAAGATGCAAAATTTGGGAATCAATTTAGGATGTGCAATACGTAACCCTGTTTGCAACTATGTGATATGACATCTGCAAACGTCATCAGGCTTTGCCTGGACAGCTAAGAGTGGGAGAGGAAAGTTTCAAGGTTCAATCTACAAGTAAAATTCATGGCTGATGTTCCTGCCTAAGTACTATGAATGCAGGATATCCCCTATCTAGACAATCATTTACTTAGCAGAAATTAGGTATTTATCTTCAGGAGATTTCATGAGAATAGCAGTTGCTAAAGAAATTGAAGTTTGTGAACGTCGTGTGGCATTAATTCCTGACACCGTTGCTCGATTGGTAAAACAAGGTTTGGAAGTGTGGGTAGAATCGGGTGCAGGAGAGCGATCTTTTTTCAGCGATCCGGACTATGAAGCCGCAGGAGCCACAATAATCAGCGATACTGCCAAATTATGGGGCGAAACAGATATTCTCTTAAAAGTCAGCCCACCACAAGAACGAGAAGATGGATGCTCAGAAGTTGAGTTGTTAAAGGAAGGGGCTGTTTTAGTCAGTTTCCTCAATCCTTTGGGAAACCCCGTTGTAGCACAGCAATTGGCAAATCGGAAAGTCACAGCCTTGAGTATGGAAATGATTCCCCGTACTACCAGGGCGCAAAGTATGGATGCTTTGTCCTCACAAGCTTCATTAGCAGGTTACAAAGCAGTATTAATTGCCGCAGCTGCATTACCGAAATATTTCCCGATGTTAACCACAGCCGCCGGCACGATCGCTCCAGCGAAAGTATTTATTATGGGCGCTGGTGTAGCCGGATTGCAAGCGATCGCCACCGCTAGACGTTTGGGAGCAGTGGTAGAAGCCTTTGATATCCGTCCCGCCGTTAAAGAAGAAGTGCAAAGCTTAGGGGCAAAATTCGTTGAAGTCAAATTAGAGGAAGAAACCGTCGCCGCAGGTGGTTACGCCAAGGAAATTTCTGAGGCTAGCAAACAACGCACTCAAGAAGTTGTCGCCGAACACGTCAAAAATTCTGATGTGGTGATTACCACCGCCCAAGTACCTGGAAGACAAGCCCCACGGCTGGTTACAGAAGAAATGGTGGCACAAATGAAACCCGGTTCAGTAATTGTAGATTTGGCTGCGGAACAGGGTGGTAACTGCGCTTGTACTGAACCCGGTAAAGATATTGTCTGGAACGGCGTAACAATTATCGGCCCCATCAATCTCCCATCATCGATGCCAATTCACGCCAGCCAATTGTATGCCAAGAACGTAACATCGTTGATGCAATTGCTAATTAAAGACAAAGCTTTGCAGGTGGACTTTAGCGATGACATCGTTGATGCAGCTTGCGTTACCCACGCTGGTGAAATTCGCAATCAACGAGTCCGGGATGCCCTGCAAGCTTTGAATACTCAACAACCGGCGGTTAATTAGGGACTAGGAATTTTAGATTTTGGATTTTAGATTGAAGTCGAATCCAAAATTGAATTACCCGATTCCCACTTACAAAAGGAGTTTTGATTTTCATGACAGAGGCATTACTTGCTGCTTTGTTTGTATTTGTTTTGGCATCTTTTATCGGCTTTGAAGTCATCAACAAAATCCCACCGACTTTACACACGCCCTTAATGTCAGGCTCAAACGCGATTTCTGGCATTGCGGTACTGGGAGCAATAGTTGCTGCTGGTGCGAGAGACACGAATGTATCAGTAATTCTCGGTTTGATTGCTGTGGTATTGGCAACAATCAACGTTGTGGGTGGTTTTTTAGTGACAGACAGAATGTTGCAAATGTTCAAGAAGAAGGAGATTAAGGCGTGAGCGACTTTTTACCAACTGGCATTCAGCTGACGTACTTAGTCGCTGCATCGTTATTTATTCTGGGCTTGAAAAAGCTGGGATCACCTGCTACCGCGCGGAATGGTAATCTCGTTGCTGCTGTAGGGATGCTGCTAGCGATCGCCGCGACAATGCTCGATCAACATGTGTTGAACTACGAGATGATATTGTTAGGCTTGGCCATTGGATCGGGAATTGGTGCGATCGTAGCCTACAAAGTCCAAATGACCGAAATGCCCCAAATGGTGGGTTTACTCAACGGTTTGGGCGGTGCGGCTTCGGCTTTAGTAGCTGTTGCCGAATTCTGGCGCTTATTAGATAGTTCCCAGGCGATACCCCTAGATGTCAACATTTCCATCCTATTGGATGTGTTAATCGGTGGTATTACCTTCACAGGTAGTTTTTTAGCCTTTGCCAAATTGCAAGGTTTAATTAGCGGTTCCCCGATTACATTTCCTTTCCAGCAACCATTTAACCTCTTGCTTCTGGGTGCTTATATAGTAGGTAGTGCTTACTTAATCATCACACCAAATAGCTTACCCATATTTTTGGGAGTGGTTGGCGTTTCTTTAGTATTGGGCGTGATGTTCGTCATCCCCATTGGTGGCGGTGATATGCCTGTGGTAATCTCGCTGTTGAACTCGTTGTCAGGTGTGGCGGCGGCGGCGGCGGGGTTCGTGGTGATGAACAATATGTTAATCATCGCTGGGGCTTTGGTGGGAGCATCTGGTTTAATCCTTACCGAAATTATGTGTAAGGCGATGAACCGCTCGTTATTTAGTGTGCTGTTCAGCGCTTTTGGTACAGGTTCTAGTTCTGGTGGTGCTGCTGCTAGTGGTGGTGCGACAGATCAAACCGTCCGCAGTATCGATCCTGAAGAAGGGGCGATGATGTTGGGTTATGCCCGTTCTGTGGTAATTGTCCCTGGTTATGGTATGGCAGTTGCCCAAGCGCAACATAGTGTCCGGGAATTGTCAGATCAGTTAGAAAAAATGGGTGTTGATGTTAAGTATGCGATTCACCCTGTTGCTGGGAGAATGCCGGGACACATGAATGTGTTGCTGGCTGAGGCAAATGTGCCTTATACCCAGTTGTACGATATGGATGATATTAATCCCCAGTTTGAGCAAGCGGATGTGGCTTTAGTAATTGGGGCAAATGATGTGGTAAATCCGGCGGCGCGGAGTGATAAAAATAGCCCGATTTATGGTATGCCGATTTTGGAAGTAGATCGGGCAAAGCAGACGATTGTAATTAAGCGCGGGATGAGTACGGGTTTTGCCGGTGTAGATAATGAGTTGTTCTACAAGGATAAAACGACGATGCTTTTTGGTAGCGCTAAGGATATGGTGGCGAAGTTGGTTTCGGAAGTGAAGCAACTTTAACGAACCGCATTCGCGTAGCGTCTCGCAGAGAAGGGCGCGAAGTAAAGAAAGAATTTAGAGAGTTTATTTGCCTTGGGAGTGTGATATTCCCAGGGCAATTTTTTTAGTTAATCAAAAAATACTTATGTCATTAGGGGTATTTATAGAAAATTTTTTTGTTTTAGTTTATGTTTAAATTAATTAAAGGTGAACTTGCCTTTTTTTATAAATTATTATTTTCAACTAATTTTCCGATAAGAATTATGTAATCTTTGTGTCCATATAATTCCATAGAATCCACATAATCTATTAATTTCTTTAGATGACATGAAACTATTAATTCTTTCCAGGCAAGGCCTACATCTAGGGGCATCGAAAATGTCATATAGTCATCATTTTGAGCAACAGTTATCATTGTACGTGCCAATCTATCATGAATTTGTGACCATTGGAGCCAATAGTATTTTACAGGATAGTTTATAACTTCATTAAAGGGAGGTTTTAAATCGTAAATTAGTTTTTCTTCTAGCGCTCTCAGATCATCGTGTGATAAGTTATTAAAAGAACTAGTGTAAATTACTACAGAAGTATTTCCACCTAACTTTTGAATTAACTGTTGAATAAATTTGAAAGCCCTTATTTTATGATGGTTTTGCCAACGCTTTTCAACAGTTTGCTGCGTTGCTACTCCTATATAGAGAATTTGACTAAATTCCTGCAATTCTTTTTTATTGTTTAGTGCTACAACATAAATACCAGGTGAATTAGGTAATGATTGAAGATCATTCAGATCATAAGTTTTTCCAGAGTTAAAAAAATTAAAAAAAGTTGTTATGTCTGTTGTCAGTTTCTTTACTGTTAATATATCTAGCATTTTGTTATGTAAATATAATATTGTTTCTATCTGCTACAGTGTTCTCAACGTCTGGGCAGAGTAAAAGATTGCTGTATACATTAGGGATACAACAATACTTGTCTCCTAAATATCAGATACTATACTACAATTAGTATAATTTCTAGTATAGTAGATATTTAACCGCTATCATGCGATCGCTCCTCTTCTTGCTCTGTGTCCTCTGCGCCTAGAAAGGTTCGTGGAAAAATGCGATCGCCTGTAAAATCTCCACCGTGCGTAGGCGAAGCCCACCGTAGGTATCGCTCCTCTTCTTCCTGTGTGGTTTGTTAAAAAAAGCGATCGCCTGAAAAATCTCTAAAGTGCGATCGCTCTTCCTGTGTGGTTCGTTAAAAAAGAGCGATCGCAGATTTCACATTCTAAATTTCTTGCCATTTTCTAGCATCAATAAAAATAGATAGATGTTTCTTATTGCTTGTGGCAATAGTCACCTCATGCCCATAATTAGCAACTAGAATAGATTGAGATGCCAAAATTACATCACCATCTAAAGCCTTATTATCTGCTGTAGATTTACCTTGATTTCTAACCTCAGCCCATAACTCTGCTGCTTTCAACATCACTTCAGTTGTAATAGGAAGATAGATAATTTCCGACTTGAGTTGATTAAGTTTTTTAAGTCCAGATAATTTATTTGCTCTCAACAATTCCCGTCTAATTTCATAATCTATAATTTCTGGTAAAATTACTTCATATCCTCTCTCAAATAGCGTATAAAACCATTCTTGACATTGCACAGCGAGAGGCGTTGCTTTGGGATTAGTAATTAATCCGACAGGTGCAGAATCTAAGATAATAACCTTACTCATCCTATTTTAAATAGAAATGCCTTTCATAGAGTCAATAATTTCTAAGGTTTGTTGTTGCTCTTGTTGATCATCTAACTCATTCCATGACTCGAATAATTTTTTAATGTTTGTTTTTCTTTCTTGCTGTCTAATGGCATCACTATGATTAATTTCGTTGATAGCATTTTCCCAGTCATTTAATGTTGTCTGTTTCATCGTCACGCTTTGACGAAATAGACGTACAAATTGCAACAATTCTGGTAGATATTCTTCTGGAGTTTGTTCAATTTCTAATAATAAATCAGCGCGGGGTGTAGTTGATGATTGTGCTGTTATCGGTTCATTATTGTTCATATATTACCTTCCAGGTAGATAGTTTAATAACACGAGTAGATATTAATTGATTTTAGGATTGGTAGTTATATTATATTTTAGCGTGAATGGCTAGTTTGGTTTCCTAATCAACTCCCGCCACTTAGATGGTATCCAATTTATCAAAAATCCGTTCACGATCTAAGTATATGCGATCAATTAAGCGATCGCTGACTTCTACAAGATAACTAATGTTACTTACTTTGGAAAATATCGATAAATATCTTTGCGATGTAGCACACGCTGAAATATTAGTGTTTCACCGTCAAATATAATTCCGAGCCGATAATCACCTATACGAATACGATAAATATCATCATATCCTTGCAGCTTTTTAATATTAGTAATTTCTTCAAAGTTAGCTATTTGTGGTATTTCTTCAAAAGCAAGTACTTTAATCGTTCCGTAGTAAGGTGTACTTTTGAGTGCTTTTAAATCTTTAATAAAACTGGATAAATACTGGGTATTCACTCTCTTTCTAATTCGGCTAATGCTTCATTAATATTTAATGGTGTTTCTTGTTGTACTTCCTTGATTGCTAATATCAATCCTTCATCTTCAATCACTTCTAATAAGCGTAGATAGTCTTGAAAATCTATAATTACTTTACGAATGTTACCTTGAGTATCTGTGATTAATTCTTCCGCAAATGGGTATTGATTGATTTTCATTTGGGTATTAGTGTTTGTAATCATAGAGAATTTGATTACCTTTACATAGTACAAGTATAGAAGATTTTGAGTAGCGATCGCTTCCGTGCGACTTTGTGCGAAACAAAAAAGCGTTGGCGTTCGCATAGCGTCTCCAAGAGTTGCCCGCCGTAGGCATCGCTTCGGTAAGATACACTAACAATTAATCAACTTAACTTATATCGGTAATTGCCTTACCCGAAAAGTTTCATTACTGACAGAAATAATTGCCCCTACTTCTAAATCTGACTGACATTCCCTTAAAACTTCCGTCAAACGCTCATTAATTGCGTTGTAATTTTCATTTCCTAATCTAAATAAAATTACACTGGGTAAATTATCCCCACTAGTCGCTAAAAGTTGGGCAAAATCCAAGTCTACAGTTAATAAAATCCTTCCTTATGTACGAGCTTTCACTAAAATCTGATCGTCTGGTAGTCTTTGCAACCCTTCATCACGCAAATGTACCACATCATAACCAGCAGTACGCAACCAAGACACAGTGCGTAGAGAAATTCCCATATCAGCTAAAAATTTCATTTTACTGAATTAAGCCGTTTGGAAGGGATAAACCCGTTCTTGAGTTAACCAAGCTGCGTAAAGTAAAGATTGACGAATATCCTCTAGTTCTAAATCAGGATATTCTTCTAAAATATCTTCTACAGATTTACCATTAGCTACCAAATTAACCACCAATGAAACTGGAATTCGCATCCCACGAATACACGCTTGTCCCGCCATGATCCGAGGATTAAATGTAATTCTTTCGAGACCTAACATAAATTATTTTTTTGTAATATTTTCTAGTTTCTCATAAATTGTCTGAGCATAGAGGGGATAGCCAAAGTTCACCTCTGCACATAATTCTCTGAGTTGTGGAAGTCTTCATCTGGATAGTCGCAAAAATCGTCTCCCTCTAAGTCAGAGAATATATCTAATTCACTACCAGGTGCATAGTCTGCGATCGCTGTGATTGCAGCTAGTGTTAATTGGCGTTTTTGCTGATCCTTGGTGAGTGAGTGTTTTTCTTGAAGAACCAATTGCAGGGCTGATTCAGCTATCTTTAGGCGTTCACGAAGTGACTCCGTAGGAGTATAGCTTATGCTCAAATTTGGAAGTGCTTGGAGAATTTCTTTGGTTTCCATATTAATTTATAGAGCAACTATATTACTAATACTAGTGAAATTATAATAAGCGATCGCCTGAAAAATCTCTATAGTGCGATCGCTGTTCTTCTGTGGTTCGTTAAAAAAGGCGATCGCCTGAAAAATCTCTATAGTGCGATCGCTGTTCCTCTGTGGTTTGTTAAAAAAGGCGATCGCAGATTTCACATTCTAAATTTCTTGCCATTCTCTAGCATCAATAAAAATAGATAAATGTTTTTTATTACTTGTGGCAATAATAACCTCACTCATCCTATTTTAAATAGAAAGACCTTTCATAGAACGTCCCGACGTTTACATCTGTGGAGATTAATTTGGGAAGAAGTCAGAATCTAAGGTTTCATCAATAGAAAAAGGATAGTCTTTAGGAAAAATAGACAGAGGAAGACCTGTTTCAATAGATGCTTCTTTTCTAGCGTGTTGGTAACAACTGTCAAAAACTTCCGTGTAATAGTATTTTAAGCTAGGACTATCGACAAATGCTTCTTGTAACCTTTGACGATGTTCATAGATTGTATATAACCAGCTATTGGATCGGTTCTGGGGTTGAAATCTATATTTGAGAAGGTGCATTAAAAGGACTCTAAGATTACTCCTTAAAGCATTTTTATCACTTCTTCCCATACTTTCAATTTCTTCAATTAAATTTTCTAACTCTAATTCTAAAAATTTTTTATTTCTTAATAAATAAACAGTATGTTCTAACCACAAGTGATAATCCTGTGTATAGAGACTATTGGTTTTAGGAACAGATTGATTGCTCATAATCTTCTCCTTTATGGATATATGATTTTAACATTACTTTTGTTATTTCAGAGTGTGCGTTAGCGTAGCTTACAGCAGGTATTGCATTTTTTATTCTTTCTTTGCGCCTCTGCATCAGACAAAAAAGCGTAAAGCTACGCGTAGTGTTACCTAGAAAAGGCTACCGCAGGTATCGTTAACCCCTAAATTGTCCGTTTTATCGGGATTTCTATCCAGAACTCACAGCCGTTACCAGGTTCAGAAACACACTTGATATTACCGCCGTGTTTTTTCACAATAATTTGGTAGCTAATAGATAACCCCAAGCCAGTACCTTGTCCAGGTTGTTTGGTGGTAAAGAAAGGTTCAAAAATGCGCGATCGCATCATCTCTGGAATCCCACAACCATTGTCAGCAATGCAAATCAGAATAGTATTCCCGGATATCACTTCTGTACGAATCCAAATTTTAGGATTGTCAATTTTTTTTCTACTAGTTTCTGAGTTTTCTAGTGCATCGATCGCATTGTTGAGAATATTCATAAATACCTGATTCATCTGGGCGCCATAGCAGACTAATGCAGGTAATTCACCATATTGTTTAACTACCTCAATAGTAAAAGAATTAGTCTCTGGTTTTAATCGATGTTGTAAAATCAACAAAGTACTGTCGATGCCTTCATGAAGATCAATCGGCTTCATTCCTGTTTCGTCAAGTCGAGAAAAACTTCGCAATGATAAGACCAGTTGAGAGATCCGATCTGCCCCTATTTTCATTGAAGTTAGAATTTTGGGCAAGTCATCATTAATGAAATCTAAATCCAGTGCTGCTGCTTGCTTTTGAATTTCTCCTGTTCTCTTAGGATACTGTTTTTGATAGAGGCGCAGTAATTTTAATAAATTTTCGGCATATTCAGTAACATAAGTGATGTTGCCATAAATAAAACTAATCGGGTTGTTAATTTCATGTGCTATACCAGCAACTAACTGCCCTAAACCTGCCATTTTTTCACTTTGAATCAGCTGGCTTTGAGTGTGCTGTAATTCTTTAAGAGTCTGGGTAATTTCTTCTTTTTGACGTTGAGTTTGTTCGAGTAATTCTGCTTGTTGAAGTCCTACCCCTAATTGAGTACCAATCTGCATCAGCAAATCTACCTCATCCTCTTGCCAATCACGGGGCTTGATATTTTGATAAGCTGCTAGTAATCCCCAGAGTTTCTCACCCTGAAAAATCGGCACAATTATATATGCCCTAGCCTCCATTAACTCAAGCAGGGCAATATGACAAATAGAATAATTGGCGCTATAAATATCTTTAATGACACAACTTCTAGCATTAGCAAACCTTCCGCCTTGCGTTTCTTGTAAGTAATCATCTGCAACTACAGGTACAATTTCTTTTATTGGTGTCCAACCTTGGGCTAAAGACTCAGCAACAAATTCGCCACTCCAATCAGCCCCGAATCGATAGATTGTGACTCGATCAACTTCTAATAGCCGCCGGACTTCTTCTGTACTGGTGGCAAAGATGGTATGAATCTCAAGAGACTGGCGAATTTTCTCCACCGTTGCAGCTAATGCTTTCTCTCTTTCGGCTGCTTTCCGTTCTCGTGCAGCAGCTTGAGCTAGTTTTTGGGTTTGCACCTGCATCTGCTTCAAAGACTCAGCTTGCTGCAATGCTACTCCCAATTGAGCGCCAACTTGTGCCAATAAGTTGATTTCCTCATCTTGCCAATAACGAGGCCGGGAATTTTGATAAGCTACTAGCAATCCCCACAACTTCTCGCCCTGAGAAATTGGCACAAAAACTTCATTCCGTGCATACTTACCCGCTTGCTTTCCTTGTACAAAAACGCCTTCTGTCACAGGCTGCGGCTTAACAATTGGTGTCCAGCCATCAACAATAGAATCAGCGACAAATTCGCCACTCCAATCAGGATAGAAGCGATAAATTGCTACTCGTTCCACTTCTAATAATCGACAGACTTCTTGAGTTGTGGTTTTAAAGATGGCTTCAATATCAAGAGACTGACGAATTTTTTCTACGGTGTTCGCCAACGCCCTTTGCCTTTGGGCAGCTTTGCTGATCTCTGCTGCTTGGGTTTGCATTTGTTGGATAAATTCCGCTTGCTGCAAAGCTACACCTAGTTGGGTTCCAACTTGGGTAAGCAAGTAAACCTCATCTTTTTGCCAATCACGGGTTCTGGCATTTTGGTACACTGCTAGCAAGCCCCAGAGCTTCTGACCCTGGTAAATGGCAATCGTTACATAAGCTCTTGCCTGATAAATCTCTAAGATGTTAATGTAGCAGTCGCTAAAACCTGAATTGTAAATATCATTACAAACACGATACACTTCATTTTGACTAAAAGTACCACCTTCGGTATCTTGTAAGTAGGTGTCAGCGACTGGAGGTTTAGCTAAATCTTTGACGCTACATCCACTGACGTTTTCACTCACTTCCGACCGCTGCAATTGCTCATCTATCAGGGAAATCCAACCCTCTGCCAGTGATTCAAACACGAATTCACCACTCCAATCTGGATTGAAGCGATAAATAGCCACGCGGTCAGCATTTAACAGGTGCCTAAGTTCTCCGGTGGTTGTGTGGAAAATGTTTTTCAAGTCTAGAGACTGACGAATTTTCTCAATGGTTATGGCGATGGTTCTTTGCCATTGGGCTGCTTTTTCTCTGGCTTTCGCTTGTGCTAGTTCTGCTGATTGTAGTTTTACTTGTTCCAGGTAATCTGCTTGCTGTAAAGCAACTCCCAGATGTTCGGCGATTAATTGCACAAACTCAATTTCTGATGCTTCCCATTGCCGAGGGCTACTACACTGATGAATACACAGTAATCCCCATAAATCTTTACCCTTCATCAAGGCGGCAGCTATATTGGCACGCACTTGGAATCTTTCTAGCATTTGGACCTGGCAATCACTGACACCAGCTTGATATATATCAGCCATTGCTTTAATCGGACCTTGCTGATATAGTTGTGCAAACTCCGCAGCAAAGCAGTGATCGTGCAGTTTCGCTGCTAATGCCGAATCCCATTCTGCTCCCACATCTTCATAGATAAATTCCCCTTCCCATCCCAATTGGGGATAAAAACGAAACACACTAACCCGATCGGTTTTCAGAAGCTGGCGGACTTCAGTGACTGTAATTTTGAAGATGTTTTCTATATCTAGAGACTCGCGGATGCGGGCAATAACTCCAGACAAGGCTTTTTGTTGCTCATTCTGGCGTGAATGAGATTCTTGCTGTTCTGAATTTGGTTCTATGGGTTGAGTAGTAGAGGAGTTTTCCATTCCCAGTGGGACTTGAAATATTGAAAGTCTTCTATCTCATGATTCCCGTTGCGATCGCAAAGGTAACAGTTCTTTCTTAGGAATGCCAAATAAAATAGTGTAGGGACAGGATAATAGCGTGTCCCTACAAAAACATTTCTCAACCACAAACAAATTATCGCCGCTTGGGAGTGGCGCTGCGGCTGGTGCGTTTGTCTTCATCTCGGCGACGGCGATCGCGCCAATCTGCCACGGTCAAATAACCAATACCACCTGTGACTACTACGAGTAGCACTATGGCTACTATTGTTAAAATACTCAAAAATGGACTTTCCACAATACCTCTATAGTCCGTTACGTCCCCAAACTACCATTGCGATTGACCAAGTGAACACAACTAACAGTGATACCCAACCTAGTGTCAAAATCTCCATAGTCCCGCTTTTCAAATAATTACAAAACGTTTCTAATATTTATCATACAGGGATTGGGCAGGCTCAGATTTTTTTTATAAATGACATTGCAAGTTTTGCAAGCGAGCGCAAACGATACACCATTTTTTCTTGGTACGCTAGTACTTCAACCATTAATAAAGACAAATGTAAAAAAATAGCGATCGCGCTTTCTGACTTGATGGTTTGGGAATACTAGGGCTATGCGTATATATTTCAAATCTACCATCCCCTAGTATCATGCCGACATTTTTCAACTATCCTTTCCACTCTAACGGTTTTGTTGCCCACGGACATTGTTATCTGTGGAAAACTGGATTAGTTTGGCTCCACATTATTTCTGATGCCACGATCGCTTTGGCCTATTATTCTATTCCCTTCCTAATAATTTACTTTATTTCCAAGCGCAAAGACGTTCCTTTCAATAGAGTCTTTTTGTTATTTGGAGCTTTTATCATTACTTGCGGTACTGGACACTTGATGGATATTTGGACGCTTTGGCATCCAGACTATTGGATTGCAGGTGCTTTAAAAGCTTTAACTGCCATTATTTCGATATATACGGCATTTGCGTTATTTTATCTGATGCCTCAAGCTCTAACACTACCTAGCCCAGCCCAGTTAGAAGTTATCAATCGAGCGCTTTCAACTGAAATTGTAGAGCGCAAGCACATCGAAAAAGAACTACGCCTTGAACAGGAAGTCACTCAAAACTCCAGCCAAGCCAAGAGTGAGTTTCTTGCCAATATGAGTCATGAGCTACGCACACCTCTCAACGGTATTCTTGGCTATACACAAATTATCCAACGCACAGAATCTTTAAGTGAGAAAGGACGCAAAGGAGTCGGCATAATTTATCAATGTGGTTCTCATCTTTTAACCCTAATTAATGATGTCCTGGATCTCTCCAAGATAGAAGCCAGAAAACTAGAATTGTATCCTGTAGATTTTTACTTACCTGCCTTTATCGATAGCGTGACTGAAATTTGCCGCATCCGGGCAGAACAAAAGGTCATCGCATTTCAGATCGAACTCGATCCTGATTTGCCAACGGGTATTCATGCTGATGAAAAACGCTTGCGGCAAGTACTGATTAACTTGCTTAGTAATGCGATTAAATTTACTAATCAAGGTAGTGTCACCTTCAAAGTTCAGGTGATTGGTCAAGAATCAAACGCCAACGGAAAAACTAACTACAAAATTCGCTTTCAGGTAATAGATACCGGCACGGGTATAATCCCTGAACAAGCCGAAAAAATCTTTCTGCCCTTTGAGCAAGTGGGAAATCAGAAACGACAATCTGAAGGTACAGGCTTGGGATTAGCAATTAGCCAAAACATTGTTTTGTTGATGGGTAGCCAAATTCAGGTGCAAAGTACATTAGGCAAAGGTAGCACTTTTTGGTTTGAGGCAACATTGCCAGAATCTAAAGACTGGGCAAAGGTTTCTAGAGTGGTTGAGCAGGGAACCATTATTGGTTATCAAGGACAAAGGCGCACCATTTTGATTGCGGATGACAAATGGGAAAACCGATCGGTAATTGTAAATTTATTAGAGCCTGTTGGGTTTACTGTTGTAGAAGCTAGTCACGGTGAGGAAGCATGGGAACAGGCTTTACTCTACAAACCACAGATGATTATCACTGACCTAGTGATGCCTAGATTGAATGGATTTGAGTTGATCGAACGTTTGCGTAAGTCTGGGTTATTTAAAGAGATTGCTGTCATTGCTTCGTCAGCCAGCGTATTTGCAATCGACCAGCACAAGAGTATTGATGTAGGTGCAGATGCATTTTTACCAAAGCCTGTAGAAGCTGAAATGCTGCTGGAAATACTACGACAATTTTTGCAACTGGAATGGATTTTTGATGGGAAGGTAGACGCAATTAAAAAATACTATACAGGTAGTTTGGATCAACCAAATGAAATGATTTATCCTACTCAAGAGGTTTTACAAGAGTTACTCGAACTGACACAAGACGGTGATATTCAAAAAATATTGGAACTTGCTGAAGAACTTTCTGCATCTGATGAGCAGTTAAGCATTTTTATTCAGCAACTTGTACAGCTTGCTAGTAATTTCCAACTCAAACGTTTAGAAACTTTTATTGTAAGTATTCAAGAGTCAGAATTCAGGAGTCAGAATAAATGATATAAACTGCAAGCTTAAGCTTCAGGAAGTTAGTAAGTGACTAACTATGCTAATTCTATTCTGAGTTATGACTCCTGAATTATTTTATTCAACAATACATCAATTAATTTGAGTTAAATTCCAATTTAAAATTCATCATGGGCAAAACTGCAAATAACGAATTTATTTTGATTGTGGATGATAATCCGACAAATTTATCTGTCCTGTGTGAAGCACTCAATAGTGAGGGTTTTCGTTTCCGTGTTGCAGTTGATGGAGAAACTGCGATCGCTCAAGCCGAACGCAATCAACCAGAGTTGATTTTGCTGGATGTACAAATGCCCGGTATTGACGGTTTTGAAACTTGTCGCCGCCTCAAAGCCAATCCTGTTACCCAAAACATTCCGATTATTTTCACCACTGCCTTAGCGGATACGGAAAGCAAAACGAAGGGATTTTCTCTTGGTGCAGTAGATTATATCCCTAAACCGTTTGCACAAGAGGAAGTGATTGCTAGAGTGCGCGTACATTTACAACTCAAACAATTGACTGAATCTTTAGAACAACAAGTTAGCGATCGCACCAAGGCTTTGCAACAAGCCCAAGTCCAACTAGTGCAGCAAGAAAAACTATCAACACTCGGAGAGTTAATCGCTGGTATTGGCCATGAAATCAACAACCCCATCAACTTTATTTCCAGCAATATTCCACCCTTGCAAGAATACATTGCAGGAATAACCAAGTTGCTCCTACTATATGAACAAGAATATCCAAACCCAACAACCAAAATTACCAATGCTATTAAGGACTTGGAACTGAACTTCGTTCTCGAAGATATGGTAAAAATTTTGAGATCACTTGAAGTAGGAAGTGAACGAATTCAAAACCTTTCTAATTCACTTCGCAGCTTCTGCCGATCGGATACTGATATAAAAATATCTGCTGATTTGCACCAAGGACTAGATAGTACATTAATGATCTTGCAACACCGCCTCAAAGCTAATGGCGATCTTCCCGCCATTGAGGTTATTAAAAGTTATGGAGTATTACCAGAGATAAACTGCTATATTGGGCAGATGAATCAAGTATTTATGAACATTCTGGCAAATGCGATTGATGCCCTTGATGAAGCTATAATGCAGAGCAAAATGAGCAATCTAATTCCTCAGATTAAAATTACAACAGAAATAGATTCTGAATTGGTCATAATTCGGATTGGTGACAATGGCATTGGTATTCCTGAAAGGCTCAAACAACACTTGTTTGAGCCGTTGTTTACCACAAAAACCGTTGGGAAAGGTACTGGACTTGGCTTGTCAATCGCATATCAAATAGTTGTAGAAAAACACAAAGGTGTATTAGATGTGGATTCCCAACCAGGTGTGGGAACCGAGTTTATCATCAAAATTCCCACATAAGAGCAGCATTTAATTAATTACAAAGCTGCTCTAACATTTATCATATTGGAAGCTGGGGAAGAATTTCCCAATACTTAATCTTTATCTATATAGAGTGAACGCAATTTTAGATGCTCAACTAATGGCAGAACGCCTAGAATCCTTGAAAGCTGCAATAATTGGGGGTTTATCTGTGTGTTTTGCTTTTGCTCTTTCTATTCTTTTAAATACTTTCGTTTTTGCAAAGTATTTTCAGACACTCGCATTTCTGCAAAGTGATGTTGACTTGCACTTGTGGGTAAGTGGTGCAGTTGCAACTTTTACTGGCTTACTATTTGGTGTCACCTACCGTTATATCATCCGCTCAGATAAAAATCCTCAACTCAAAGCTGGTGGTGTACTGGCCTTTGGCTTGGTGCGGGGATTAACTCAGATAGAACTTGCTTGGAATTCTCACACCATAATTTGGCCTTTTTTGCTGTTGGCTGGAGAAAGTGTGTTGTGGTTTGCGTTGGCTGCGTTGGCTCTTAATATTGCTATTCAACTCCGTTGGGTTAAACCTTTTTCATCAGTCTAAACTCTAAATTCAGTCTCCAAAATAAATACCCATACCACGGGCAGTTTTAACTAAAGTACCATTGGAATCGACGGGATTATATTGAGCGATCGCTTACACTTCGAGCCGCCATTGGAAAAGCAAAAGGGTCGCCTTTATTGGTTGTCCACAATATTGTACCACCCGCAGTTAACAGCTAGTCAACTTGATTGACTTCCAGTTTAGTGAATTGTGGGGGATGCGCCATTAATCCTAGAGTGGCTTGACGAATTCCCAAAACCTCCTAGCCGTAAGTGTATCTACAGCACAATTCACTATAGCCCTAATCACAGCATCAGGACTTACGCACAAGGAACGGAAAATCGAACCTTATTAGGACGCATCCACGGAGGAATAAGAGTTTGAGAGGTTTTTTGCGTAAGTTCTAAGCATTTAAGCCAGAATAATCACCTCCACTGCTAAGAATTCCTATGCGTTTGGGTTCTCCCATATTTTTTATTGACATTTTGATCCAAATATATTGAGTAATCGATGAAATTTAAGCGAAAGTTAGCAGCAGATTAAAGCTAAAACCAAATCCGCTCCTTGTAAATGCCAAAGTAATTTTATGTTTGTTTTGTATTAAAAACAAAACAAAGTTATCTTAGCTGTAAAATATAGGTGTAGAGCCAGTAGTAGATTAAACCTCGGCAAAAGCAATCCCTAAAAATACCAGGGGAATTTTATGCTTGTTTTATGTCTAAGAAAAAACCAAGTTATCCCAGCTGTAAAATATGAGGGTGGAGCCAAAGGTGACTAGTATTGATAATTACAACTTCTCTTTTCCAGGAGAAGTAACAATTCCACAGGCTCCTCCTGAATTCAAATCAGGTTTTATCGGCATTGTTGGTCGTCCTAATGTCGGTAAATCTACTTTAATGAATCAATTGGTAGGACAAAAAATTGCCATTACCTCACCAGTAGCGCAAACAACACGTAACCGTTTGCGCGGTATTTTAACTACACCAGAAGCCCAGTTAATTTTTGTAGATACCCCAGGAATTCATAAGCCTCATCATCAATTGGGGGAAGTATTGGTACAAAATGCCAAAATTGCCATTGAATCGGTAGATGTAGTGCTATTTGTGGTAGATGGAGCGGTAGCTTGTGGAGCAGGCGATCGCTATATTGCCGAGTTGCTGTGTCGCAGCAAAACACCAGTGATTTTGGGCGTGAACAAAATCGACCAACAACCGTCCGATTCTCAGTTTCTAGATGATAGTTACGCTCACATGGCCCAGTCCCATGAATGGGAAATCGTAAAATTTTCTGCCAAGATGAGTGCAGGATTACCGCAACTTCAAGAATTATTAATAGAACATTTAGAAATTGGACCTTTATACTACCCGCCAGATTTGGTAACTGACCAGCCAGAACGCTTTATTATGGGTGAATTAATCCGAGAACAAATTTTATTATTGACTCGTGAAGAAGTACCCCATTCAGTAGCGATCGCCATTGATCTAGTAGAAGAAACTCCCAGCATTACCCGTATACTTGCGACCATCAACGTCGAGCGCGATTCCCAAAAAGGCATACTCATTGGCAAAGGTGGAGCAATGCTCAAAGCTATTGGTAGTGAAGCCCGCGAACAAATTCAAAAGTTAATCTCTGGTAAAGTTTACCTAGAATTGTTTGTGAAAGTTCAGCCAAAATGGCGACAGTCGCGCATCAGTTTAGCAGAGTTAGGCTATCGCGTCGAACAATAAAATTAAGTTAGGAGTTAGGAGTTAAAGAGTTATCAATAACTCCTGACTTCCTGCTTTGTTTATAATTGGTAGGTTTTCAGATTAGACCAATTTATTGAGTTTGAGAACCAACATAATTGTCTGAAGTCCTAAATCTCAGTTTAATAATTGAGAAATTCCTCAATTATTTCTTGGAAACCTAAATACTTAACTTTGATAGCTATTCGCAACTCCTAACTCCTAACTCCTAACTCTTAACTCCTAACTCCTAACTCCTAATTAATAAAAATGTCTTTAGATACTCGATATCCCTTAAATCTGCCAGCCAATGCTTTGCCATTGCGTGTGTTAATTATTGAAGATGATCCAATGATGCAACTGGGATTAGAGCAATCGTTAATGGCTCATCCTCAGTTAGAAATTGTTGGACAAGCAGAAGATGGTTATTTGGGAGTTCAAGCAGCACTGCAACTAAAACCTGATTTGGTGGTTATGGATATTGGGTTACCACGATTGGATGGGATTGCAGCAACACAGCAAATTAAGGCGGCGTTACCAGCAACTCATGTGGTGATGCTGACATCTCATCAAACGGAGACAGAAATTATTGCGGCACTATCTAGTGGTGCAGATGCGTATTGTATTAAAGGTGCAAGTGTGGAACGATTGTTAAGTGCGATCGCAGCCGCAGTTGATGGTGCAGCCTATCTCGATCCCCAAATTGCGCGGCGAGTAATTGATAATCTCAAACCGCCCTCACCCGCCAAAAACAACGCCAACTTATCTGGGCGCGAGTTAGAAGTTTTGAAACTTATGGTAGACGGGTTGAGTAACCCGGAGATTGCCGAAAAACTCTATCTCAGTCCCAACACCATCAAAACTCACGTCCGAGGGATTATGAATAAATTAGCAGTGGACGATCGCGTACAAGCAGCAGTTGTGGCACTGCGTTCTGGGTTGGTTTAAAAAACAAATGCAGCAAAATAAGTAGCTAGACAAGATAAAACCAAACTATGTAACGAAAAGTAAAATCTCTGTATTTGCCTCGTAGTTGCGCCCTCTTGCGCTTTAGGGCAACTACGAGCCAGTGATGATTATTTGCGCCCACTTACTTACACAAATAAACCTCAAAAAAAGCAACTTTGATTTAAACAATATGAATAAGTATTTCAATCCCTTCCATTTAAAAATAAAGGCGTATTTATGTACGCCTCTATAGCCGATTCATTTGTTGGCAAGATATTTTAAAAATAGTCTATCTCAAGGCATTTTAGTTAAAACAGTTTGAGACTTCATTAGGGTCTAGATTAACAGGAAATAATAAAATTTCCTTGCCTTCTAATTTCGCCTTCTGGTGAAGCAAAATTGCTTTTACCAAAAAACAATATTTAATTGGAACCCATCTGTCGCTATAAAAGTAGACAGTTACTCGGCTCATTGCATACTCTTTCAACGGCAGTGGAAGAGACCACGACGAGTCCATAGTTTGAACCTTACCTGTTGAGTCCATGCTCTGAACCTCAGCTACTAAGTATATTTACTCTCACTCATTACTTTCACTCATCCAAATGAGTTTTAGTAACTATCATAAGAAATAAGCTGATATAGCTTTAAGTTAGATATTTAGGTAAAAGTTCAGGAGTCAAGGAGTTTTTAGTTGAGATTGAGTCTTAAGTAGGTAGTAAGGAATTTTTGGGCAAAGTTTGACAGGTTGTCTTTTGACGCAACTATTCTTTTAAAATTATCCTTCTTAAATATCTGGTGGAAAATAACATAAAAAATCTTTGAATTTTGGTTTAATTGCCTTTCCCCAGTTACCCTGTTCTACTTCGCTTACTCTTAGAAACTCTATGTTCCACTTTACTCTAGAGAAGAATTTGGGATGGCTATTATTAATTTCGGTTTTGATTGCCACACCAGTTAATGCCCATACCGAAAAGGTATCAAACGATGTGGGCGGGATGCTGCATATTGAACCCTATGACAATCCTCAAGCTGGCAAAACCGCTCATGTTTGGATTGTCCTCACCCGTAAAGGCGGGCGACTAATCCCTCTAACACAATGTAACTGTCAGTTGGGTGTCTACCCTGAACCTCACAATGAAACTGATACCCCATTGCTGAAGCCCAGTTTACATAATGTATCAACCAAGCAATATAAAAGCATTCCCGGAGCCGACATCGTATTTCCTAAAGTAGGAGCTTATGAGTTGGAGTTAAGCGGTACTCCCAAATCTGGAGCTAGTTTCAAGCCCTTTGTGTTGTCTTACCCCGTCACTGTCGGCTCATAAAAGCTGAAGTGTGTAAAATCTCATGCTGTAGGAACCCGCATAGTTCAAAATTCATAATGCGATCGCTACCGGTTTGGAAGCGATCGCATCGCATAACCTAGTTTTATAGACTCAGGACTTACGCACAGGTAACGGAACGAACCTTATTAGGCGCAGAGAAGCCAGTGCGCCCTTGCGGTTAAGAGAGTTGAAGCAACTGGCGTGACACGGAGGAATAAGAGTTTGAGAGGTTTTTTGCGTAAGTCCTAAGACTCATTAATGGAGTTCTGATACTCGTTAAAAATTACTCAAGACTCCCAACTAATGACTTTCGCCTTCTTGCTGAGTATCTGATGCTGAAAAATAGCTATTAATCCAATTTAGTAAGGGTACTAATGACACCAGCATACAAGAAGAGTACAGGTCACCACCCCAACCCTCATGCAGCCATTTAAAAGCCGCTTCTTGACCTGTGCCGTGGAAGAAAGTCAGTAAAGTATTACGAATGATATTGGCACAAGTACTAACGATCGCAGCAAGAGATAAAAACGCTATAACTGTGCGGCGTGAAGACAAAGCATCTGTCCAATAAAGCAGCATCAAGCCGACGTAGAGAGTAGTAAACAACATTTTTAGCCCTGCACAATAGGGGGCAACTTCTACAATCCGTCCTCCCACGTAGAGATTGATTTCATCTACGGTTACGTCCATACCAAATTGATTCAGTATAAAGCCTGCTGTACCAGCAATGAAGCTTTGGAGAGGCATGGTATAGGGAGCAATGAGATAGGGTACTGCCGTTGGGGTTGCCAAAAATACTAGTAGTAGGGGGAATCCTTGCGATCGCAAACCTGCTATTCCTTTAAACCACAAGCATAATCCTGCCAGTATAACGGGCAAGGAAAGGTTAACCCACTCTGTAACACCACTAAGATAAAACACTGCTCCGAATAACAACAAAACAGCGCCCAAAGGATGGATCGTATCTGGTAAACGTGTCCACTTTTTCCGGTTCATCCAAACCAAATAAGCCGCAAATGGTAAACCAATAATCCCGTGACTAAAATATTCGTGTTCTGTACTAATATTTTTGTTCAGCCAACCATCCAACCAGTGTAGCAATATAGGAGCATAAAGCAGCACCAAAACGCCTAAAATAGCTAGATTTAATAAGTCTGAGGCGTTTCTGTATTTAACCTGTTGCGGGAGTGCCATGATTTTCAGTAATTCAAAAACTCTCAGTGTTTAAGGGGAGTGGGAAGTGGGGAATGGGGAATGGGGAACCCCATGAATAAATTCAGTTGCTCTGTTTTAAGTAGGAGTATTCCTCATTCCCGTATTACCCTACTCCCTACTCCCCACTCCCTGTTTTGCTTCTGCTTTAGAAGTTGAGACTGCATCAGCGATCGCAGCTACAACTTCTTTAACTTGGCTAATGCTCAAACCAGGATACATTGGTAATGATAATATTTCTTTTGAGAGTTTTTCTGCTTGGGGAAAATCTCCCGCCTGATAGCCTAAGTTGGTGAATGCTGGCTGAAGATGACAAGGAATTGGGTAGTGAATGCCAGTTTGAATTCCTGCGGCTGTGAGTTTTTCCTGGAGTTGCTGGCGTTCTATGGGGCAAGAATCATCAACTCTAATCACATAAAGATGATACACATGGCCGGTATCACTTTGGTTTTCCATAGGAATAATACCAGCAGTTGCTAATGGTGCTAGTTCTACATCATATTGCTGGGCAATAGTCAAGCGATCGCGATTCCATTGTGACAAATATGGTAGTTTATGGTACAAAACTGCTGCTTGTAAAGTATCCAAGCGGCTATTTGTACCTGGTTCAGTATGAAAATACTTTTGCGATGCACCATAATTTCGCAAGCGCATCATCTTCTGGGCTACATCTGAATCTTGTGTCAGCAGCATTCCTCCATCCCCAAATGCTCCCAAATTTTTGCTTGGATAGAAACTAAAGGCTGCTGCTATGCCTACCGAACCAGCGTGATATCCGTCTCTTTGGGCGAGGTGTGCTTGTGCGGCATCTTCAAAAATTAGTAGTTTGTAGGTATCGGCAAAGTTCAATAGTTCATCTGGTGATACCATTTGACCATAGAGATGCACAGGGATAATTGCTTTGGTATGAGGCGTAATTGCCTTTGCTGCTTTTTTTAAGTCAATTAAAGCTGTTTGGCTCACGCAATCTACCAAAATTGGCTTCGCGCCAGCCCGTTGTACCCCAATTAAGGTTGCGATAAAAGTGTTTGTTGGTAAAATCACTTCATCGCCAGCACCAATATTACACGCTTGCAATCCGAGAGCGATCGCATCTGTTCCTGATGCAACCCCAACTCCATAAGCTGCCCCAGACGCTGCCGCAAATGCTGCTTCAAAATCTGAGACTGCTTGCCCTAAAATAAAATCTCCCTGTTCCAATACAGATTGGATTGCTTCTTGCAATTGCGTTTGAATTGGTTCATGTTGTAACTTCAGGTCTACAAAAGGAACTCTAATGGTCATTTTATTCATTACGAATTGTCCTCAAAAAAATATTTCCTCTGATGGAAAAAATAGAAACCCCTGCACAATTTTCAGCATGAAATCGTAATAGGTTTAATCTATTGGATTGAGACTTATATAAACTATCTAGGATTGTCAGCCATCAATGCTAGCTATCATAAGTATTCTTTGCTATAAAAACTACATACTTAAAACGCTTCTAAGTAAATTTACTTTAAATATTTCAGTAAGAATTTTTCCTTCTGTACATAAAGAATCACAGCCCCTTTGTATTGTATCGTTAGCATTAGGTTACCCTGACGGAATCCAAATCTAACGCAGTCTGGCTGTAAAATCCCAAGCAATAAAGGCTACACCAGCGCTAGATAAAGAATATTCAGCAGCAGTAACTAGTAACTTGTGGATAGCGCGTCGCCGACTTAATGTAAGAGATAAAAAATTTTTGCTCAAAATTTGTTTGTCAGAGGCAAAATTAGGGAATGCTTAAAATAGCAATTGATAACCCAGAAATAGGGATTATATCAATTACAGTATCGAGAAATTATTAAGGTAGCAGTGGCAATGATGGAGCCTGAAAATAAATTATTTGCCCTAAAGGATGGTTGGGACTCTCATGAATCAAGAGAACAACAACGCCTCAAAGCTTTGTCAGATTTAGGTTTGCGGCAACCAGAAACGATTCCGGTTTTTGAAGAGGCGACACAAACTGCTGCCCACTTTTTGGAAGCACCAATTTCCATATTGGGATTTGTGGATCAAGAACGTCACTGGTTCAAGTCGGCGGTAGGCTTATCTAGGCTGGGACTGATGAATCATTTGGCACAAAGCCGCCAACTGTCACGCCGAGAATCCTTTTGTACTCAAGTAGTAGAGAGTCTTCAAATATTTGTAATTAATGATACTCGTAACTTGACAAACCCAGTACTTGCTAGCAGCAAGTTGGTGCAGGATTATGGTATTCGTGCTTACTTAGGAGCGCCACTGATTGATGCTGAGGGACATTGTTTGGGTGCATTGGCGGTGATGGATTTAGTACCGCGCAATTTTACAAACCGAGACATTGAGTTTTTACAAATCATAGCTCGTTGGAGCATGAGTGAATTTGAACGTAACCGACTCCTGCAACGGAGACTCGAATCAAGCACTCCGGCGATCGCTCCGATATTTTCAATCAATGGCGAACGTAATACTGAGATTAAAATCACCCCAGCCACTACAGAAAGCGGCTCTGTTTCTACCAAGGAACTGAAACTGGAACTTTTGGATCAGCTAACTCAGGAGTTACGCACGCCTTTAACATCTGTACTCGGTATGGCTAGTGTTTTAGGACGTGAAATTTATGGGCCTTTGACGACTAAGCAGAGAGAATATTTGGAAATTATCCAACACAGTGGTCGGTACTTACTTTCCTTAGTAAACGAAATTACCGAACTAGGAGCTATGGATGAAAACTCAAACGTGCTAAATATTGCTCCTGTGGATATCGAAATGCTGTGTCAACAAGCTATCAACACCCTTGATGAAGCGGCTAATCGCCGCGAACAAGATATCCGCCTCTCTATAGAACCGGGACGCAATCGCATTTGGCCTTTAGATAAAGACAAGGTGCGACAAATTCTCTATCACCTAGTTTTCAGTGTGATTCAACTTTCGGCTACAGGTAGCATTGTTCGCATTCATGTTTCTTACAAGGAAGATACGCTCAACATTACTATTTGGGTTTCCCATCCTTGGCTAGGAGATGGTATTACTGAAGTTGATCCCTACTTCCGTCTCAATTCTTTGTCGCTGCTGGAGCTAACAGGTGAGGTAGCAACTTACAATACTCATGCACAAAGCCAGGAGCAAGGAGAAATTTCATCAGTAGCAGTGGACAACTCAAAAAACTTTACTGGGAATCACTCAAATTTCTTTGCTGCTAGTTCAGGTATAAATTTAGCTAAATCACATGGAAATATTTCTCGTGAAAGCTTAGGCTTATTGCTGAGTTGTCAACTGGCAGAATTGCATAGTGGACAAATTTTGATTCAAGGTTCACCAGAATCAGGATATCGTTATGTGCTTTCTTTGCCACTGCAAGTGGCGACCTCTTCACCAGCAATTGGCGATGTCTAATCATAATAACGATTAGATATTAGGGGTAAGAAAAAGTGAGACGTGGGATGAATGCTGTTTCAGCTGTACATGAACGGCTATCTTAACTTAAGTAAGTCGGTGAGAATAAATCAAACTAGATTAAGTAATGTAAAAAGTCTTGAGATTAGTTAGTAGTGAGCGGCTTCAGCCATCTTATGAGGACTAAAATCCTCACCCAACGGGTTTGTTAGTCGCTCATGGGGGAAACCCCCAAGATCGTGCTGCTTCACTACAAAGCTTGAATTATTCACGCCGCTCTACTTAGTATCGGCTGAAGTAGTTTTTGATTAAACCTAGTAGCTAATGGCTACTACCGCAAGGCGGAAGTCACGCATTCACCCATTCAAAACAATTATATTCCGGCCATTTGCGCCGTATTGTGCCAAGAATAAGAACGCCATCATGCGATGTGCGATTTTCGTTATTACCTTTTTATAGCCATAGGCATTATGATCAATTCCAAGTTCTGCGTCGGCAGACTAATTGATCGCAATGTTTTTTATGAATTTAGTCTGGCAACGATTTACTTTATCATCTTTACCGCTCAAAGAATACCTTGCTACCAGTTACGTACACCGTTCTCTGGTGGGACTGTTAAGTTCTTGGCGGCAAACCAGCGTCTTGATTCAGTGGGGAGATGCGATAGCAGGTGCTTTACTCAGTTTAGTATACGCGCTTGCACCTTTTGCTTCGAGTACATTGGTAGGCTTGTTGCTGGGGGCTTGTGTAGCATTTTGGCTGTTGTTGACTTTATCTGATCAAGTAACACCAGCAAATGTCTCCTCAGTCACTCCGATTCACCTGTTGGTATTGTTCTACTGGGGGGTTGCCGCAGTCGCAACGGCATTGTCACCAGTCAAAAAGGCGGCACTTAACGACTTGGGAACGTTAACCTTGTATTTGCTGCTATTTGCTCTTTGTGCCAGGATACTGAGGTCGCCTCGCCTCCGGTCTTGGATTATCATCCTTTACCTGCACATATCGTTAATTGTCAGTGTATATGGGTTGCGGCAATGGTTTTTTGGAGCCACGGCACTGGCAACTTGGGTTGATCCAGAATCTCCTATGTCTAAGACTACCAGAGTCTACAGTTATTTAGGCAATCCCAACTTATTGGCTGGATACCTCTTACCAGCAGTAATTTTTAGCTTTGTGGCAATTTTTGCATGGCAAAGCTGGATCAAAAAAGCCTTAGCATTAACAATGCTAATTGTCAATACTGCCTGCCTGATCCTCACATTTAGTCGTGGCGGTTGGATTGGACTAGTGGTGGCAATTTTGGCTGTGATGGCATTGCTAGTTTATTGGAAAAGCTTGGAAATGCCTCGTTTTTGGCGTACCTGGTCGCTACCGATTGTGTTGGGAGGTTTAATCGGTGTATTGTTGCTAGCAGTGATATTTGTAGAGCCAGTGCGCCTACGAGTGTTCAGTATTTTTGCTGACCGTCAAGATAGCAGTAATAATTTTCGGCGAAATGTGTGGGATGCTGTTTTCGAGATGATCCGCGATCGCCCGATTTTCGGCATTGGCCCTGGACACAACTCTTTTAATCAAGTTTATCCTCTCTACCAACGCCCTCGTTACACTGCTTTAAGTGCCTATTCGATTTTGTTTGAAGTGACTGTAGAAACTGGCTTTGTTGGTTTAGCCTGCTTTCTCTGGCTAATAATTGTCACATTTAACATGGCATTTCTACAAATGCGACGACTGCGACGATTCAGAAGCGTAGAGGGATTTTGGTTAATTGGAGCGATCGCTATTTTGTTGGGGATGCTAGCTCATGGAACCGTAGATACTGTTTGGTATCGTCCTGAAGTTAATACTCTCTGGTGGCTCATAGTTGCCTTAATTGCTAGCTATTGGACACCTTTAGCTCAAAATAAGACAAATTCATCTAACTTAGAACCAACAGTAAACTAAGATGATTAAGTTGTCAGTTGTTTTCTACTAAACAACTGACAACTAAGTGAATTTTCAATTGTCTAGTACAGGGGGCGCAGAAATAAACCTACCATTTGATTACAGCCAGAAAGCACAAAAAAATTAAACCATCAGTGACTTTTGACTTTTGGATGGGTAACTTGGGCCTTGCGGTACTAGTCTCTGTAGGTAGTGGGGCCTGGAGCATTAGGGTCGCGGTAAGCAGTGGGTTCGTTTCCACTCTTCTTACCACCTAAACCAGCCAAACCAGCTAGACCAATCAACCCTAGCCAACCCCAATCAAAACCGTTGTGATCGTTGTTGCGATCGTTATTGTAAGTGGTCGTTCCTGAACCAGTATTGGCTCCGGAGTCAGTTGTCGTTTGAGCTTGTGCGGATAGAGTTAAGGGTAAAATTCCCATACTCAAGGTGAGAACACCAGCACCAATAGCTCTAATGAAATTACTTTTCATAAGTTTTGACAATTCCTTATGCCATCCGAAGTTACTCACCACTTTATCGATTCTCAACCTAAAGAAAATCAATCTGCGGCTATAAATTAGGAATTTTCACAACTCACGCTGTGGACATACAACATACTTTTTACAGCAATCAGTTTATCACTCTGGTGTGGTAGTTTAGCGACGCTGAGGCTCAATAGTTTTTCATTGCCCGTTGAATGTCACGCTGGTCTTGGCGTCGTTTTAGGTCTTCTCGCTTATCGTGGAGCTTTTTACCTTTGCCAAGGGCTATACTCACTTTTACCCAGCCGCGTTTGAGATACATTTTCAAAGGGATTAAAGTTAAACCCTGCTGTTCTACTGTGCCAATTAGCTTGCGGAGTTCTTTGCGATGCAACAGTAGCTTGCGTGTACGCCGTGGTTCATGATTAAAATATTGTCCACTAGCGTTATAAGGGGAGATATGCACATTGATCAACCATGCTTCACCATTGCGAAGCAAAGCATAGCCATCTTGGAGATTGACTTTACCCGCACGAATCGACTTAACCTCGGTTCCTGTCAACTCAATTCCAGCTTCGTAAGTTTCTAGAATTTCATACAAATAACGGGCTTGGCGGTTGTCGCTAATAACTTTGTAACTGTCGCTCTTGTCGCTCATTGATAATTTCGTGTGCTTTAAATGTACGTGAACTACCTACAGTGGTGCTTTGCGTCACTGTAGGCTTCCTGTCCAACAGAAGGCGTAGTAGTGGATTTCTTACGTCCTCGCTTACTCCGACTTACATCTGGACAACAGGCTTTATCCCCCGTTCCAGAGGTCAAAATTCGTGAGCCACTGTGTTGGACGGGAACGCCTGCTTGAAGCAAGTGGCGTAGACCTTCATCTCGAAGGTTAATACTTGCCTTGATATCCCTATCATGAGTTGTCTGGCACTTTTCATAAGTCCACAATCTTATATCTAGCGGCAAACTACCAACTTGATTTAGGCACATACAACAGGTTTTTGAGCTAGGAAAGAATCTGTCAACCTCTTGATAAATCTTTCCTTCTATCTCTGCCTTGTATTTCAACATTGTGCAAAACATACCCCATCCAACTTGATGAATAGCTTTGGCAAGACAGTGGTTTTGCATCATGCCTTTAACATTAAGATTTTTTAGCACGATTACTTGGTTTTCGTTAACTATCCTACGAGACAGTTTGTGCAGAAAATCTTCTCTTCGAGACGCTACGCGAACACGGCAGTTAGTTATTTTTCTGTGAACTCTAGCAACTTTAATTCTTGCTTTGATACGGTTACTGGAACCTTTCTGTTTTCTAGATAGTTGTTGTTGCGCCGATATTAATTTATTCTCATATTTGTTAAAAATTCTGGCATTGTCAAACATTGACTCATCACTAGTAACAGCGAAGTGGGTTAATCCCAAATCAATGCCTATCGCTTTACCTTCTGTTTTTGGATTGGGTTTGTCTTGACCATCCTCAAACAGAATTGCTGCGAAGTATTGATTAGAACAATTTTTAGAAACAGTTACAGTCTTAATTTTCTCCTCAAAAGGTCTATGAACAATTGCTGACACATCCCCTATTTTTGGCAGAGTTAAATAATTGTCAGTAACTTTGACGTTTTGAGGATACTGTATTGACTGCAAGGCATGTTTAGATTTGAATCTTGGGTATTTAGTTCGTTTCTCAGAAAAGTTTTGAAAAGCTACTCCCAAATTTAAGCAAACTTGCTGGAAACATTGTGAGTAGGTCAATGATAGCCAGTCATGCTCTTTTTTGAGTTGCGGAATTAATTTTTTAACTTCATACCTAGACAATCCTTTGCCTGTTTTTTTGTATGTTTGGTTCATCAAGCTAAGGCAATAGTTCCAAAGCCAACGGCAATTGCCAAAAGCTTGCGCTAGAGACTGTTGCTGTTGAACATCTCGATATAACCTGAGTTTGACAACATTTAACATTTTAGAGCGAGTAGACCTTTGCTATAAAATAATCTAACACAATACTTATTCGTTTCCTGCATGTCCTTCTCCCTGTTTCCCCGTAGGAGAAATTTGTTCAAAGAAGTGTCGTCATGTTTCACCCGCCATTGATCCCACATCTCACCGCGAAGCGGGAGTGTGGGATCAATGGCGGTTCTAGCTAAAAAATTATTTGGATTGGCTTGTTAATTATAGGCTGTATCTTAGAACCGCTATAAATTCTGAACTCATATATCACTAATTTAGCTTTTATCAGTTCACAATTAAGAGTTTGCTGGTAACTTTAAATTATATGATATCGATTACCTGTGAGCTTGGTAAGACTTGAGGCTTAAGCCCTAAGTCTTACCTAGTTTTATTTTGTGTAGTTTCACAAAGAATTGCTATGATGCCAATAATCGTTAGTGATTAGCTAATAATTAATTGCAAAGGGCAAAAAATAAAAGATATTTATCCCTACTTACCCTTTTAATAAATTATTTATTAAGTTAATATTAATTTACAATATAGTAGTATTTATTGTGCTTTATTGATAAGTTGTTACAAAATACAAAGCTCTCTATGCCTCCTAAATAGAGTGAGTCAAAGGTGAGTTACACTTCTTTAAACCTTCTTAAGCATTTAAGATTTTCTTTATAAATCATCCCTAAAGACATCATTAGCTGGTAATACTGTCATAGTATGAAACATAAGAACACTATTATTGGCTGTGTTCACCGATCAAGCGCGTAAAAGCAAATTTCTGAGTAAAAAAAAATGGTAGGGGTGTATTGTCCATGCCCTTGACGATCCTTGTAGTGGATGATGATTTGGGCACTCGTCTGTCTGTTAGTGACTATCTTGAACTGTCTGGCTACTCAGTGATTACGGCTAATGACGGTCAAGAGGCTTTGGTTATGGTGGATGAGCATCATCCAGATTTAATTGTTACGGATATCGTGATGCCACAGATGAATGGCTACGAATTAGTGCGCCGGGTGCGTCAACAACCAGTGTTTCGGTTATTACCTGTAATTTTATTAACAGGGCGAACTAAGACCCAAGAAAGAATTTTGGGCTACCAGTCAGGGTGTGATTTATACTTACCCAAGCCTTTTGAACTGGAAGAGTTAGCAGCAGCAATCCGCAATCTTTTGGAGCGATCGCAAATTATTCAATCGGAGTATCGGTTTTCTCGTAAAGAGAGTTTGGGCATTTCCGCCTCCACAAAAGGGGTAGATGCCCATAATTCTTTGTCCACTCAAATTCAGAAATCCCACTTGCACTCATCCCTAACTCATAGAGAACAAGAAGTCTTAGAGTTATTGACTCATGGTCTTTCTAATGCCGAAATGGGTCATCAGTTACACCTGAGTCCTCGCACAGTGGAAAAATACGTTAGCAGTTTATTAAGAAAAACCTTAACCAGCAATCGAGCGGAATTGGTTCGTTTTGCGATAAAGCATGGTTTGGTGGAATAAAAAAAGTTAGGAGTTAAAAGTGAGGAGTGAGGAATTAAATCAGTGAACAATCAACAGTTATCAGTTATTGGAGTACAGCGTAGGCTTTGAAACAGTTAACAGATATAGTGGGCGACTTAAACCAAATTATTTTAACTGATAACTTTTAAAACTCCTAACTCCTAACTCCTAACTCCTAACTCCTAACTCCTAACTTTTGTAAGCAGACCTTCACAAGCATCGATCAGTAAATCAATAACCCGATTAAATCCCTCTTGACCACCGTAATAGGGATCTGGGACTTCCTTCAGGGTATGTCGAGAGCAAAACTCGCACATCAAACGCACTTTATGCTGATACTGCTTAGTTTGATCGAGAGTGAGAATGTTCTCATAATTTTCTTGATCCATCGCTAAAATTAAATCAAAGTCTTGAAAGTCTGACTTTTGAAACTGGCGGGATCGACCACGTAGTTTAATTCCCAACTTTGTAGCAGCCGCAGCACTCATGCGTCTGTCAGGTGGGCTACCAACGTGATAACTAGATGTACCTGCTGAGTCACAGAGTATCTGTTCGCTCAAGCCAGCCTGCTCAATTAGATGATTCATAATGTTTTCTGCCGATGGCGATCGGCAGATGTTACCTAAGCAGACAAATAGCAACTTGTAAGCCATAGATATGGTTTCTCATTTGTCAATAGTCATTTGTCCTTTGTCCAATGAACAATGACCAATGACTAATGACTAATGACTAATGACTAAAATCCAGGAAGTTCTAGTCCACTGGTCAATTCTTCCATGCGTTCTCGCATTGTTGCTGTGGATTTGTTGTAGGCTTCTTTCATTGCCACTGTTACTAGATCAGAAAGTACTTCTGCACCTTCCCCTAGAGCATCTGGAGAAATTTCTACCCGCTTGGGTTCTTGGTTACCACTGACAATCACCTTCACCAGACCACCGCCAGATTCTCCTAGAATCTCCATTTGCTCCAATTCTTCTTGGAGTCGCTTTGCGCCTTCTTGAACTTGCTGCGCTTTCTTAAAAGCGTCAGCCAGTTCCTTCATTTTTCCTAAGCCAAAGCCAAATCCTTGTCCTTTACCTGTCATAATTATTTGTACGCCTGTGCGCTGAATAACAAATCAAATTCAATTATAGATGCGGTAAGTAATTTGCCTGCTACACAAAACTTGACTAAACTTTTTAAAAGATAGTTATTGAACTAAAGTTTCCAATAAATGGGTCTGCTTCTTGCTTTAACCAAGGGGAGTAGGGAGTGGGGAGTAGGGAATAGGGCATTGGGCATTGGTTATTAATTCTTCTTCCTCATCTTCCTCATTTCCCTCATCTCCCCCACTCCCCACTCCCCATTTTTATCCACAAGCACCTTGAAACTCTCCGAGCATTTTGACTTCTGGCTCTAAATTAATAGACCAACGTTCTTGTACTTGATGTTGGATGTAGCGAATGAGACAGAAGATATCACTAGCTTTTGCTCCACCACGGTTGACGATAAAATTAGCATGGAGTTGTGCTACTTGCGCTCCACCAATTTGGTAGCCTTTGAGACCAGTTTGTTCAATTAACCAGCCAGCGCTGTAAGGTTTGGGATTGCGGAACACACTACCACAACTGGGGAAGTTATATGGTTGAGTGCTTAACCGATGTTTTTTGTGTTCTCTAGTGATAGCCAGAACTTTTGCTGGGTCGGCACCTGGCGCGAGTTGTAATGTGGCTTGGGTGACTATGCGTTGGCGACGCCTTTCCGAAGGAGACTCGCCACCTTGCAATAATGAAGTTCGGTAGCTATAGCCTAAGCGATCGGGGTTAAGAGTTTCCAATGTACCATCGGGTGAAAGTACTTGGGCACTAACTAACATATCTGCAATACAGCTATTATGTGCCCCTGCATTCATCACCACCGCACCACCGGCTGTTCCAGGGATGCCAACAGCCCACTCCAATCCTTGCCACCCTAATTCTGCTGCTGCCCATGCCAAGCTAGGAATTGATTCTCCAGCAGCAACGGTTAATTGACCGGTTTGGGGGTCAAAGTTGCTGAAGCGGAGATGACGAGTAGCAATGACTAAGCCTGATATACCCCCATCGCTCACCAGCAAGTTAGAACCTGCTCCCAAGGTTGTCACCTTTAAATTACGTTCTTTTGCGTATTTAAGACTTGCTTGCAGTGCTTCTACGTTTCGGGGGGCAACGTATAAATCAGCTGCTCCCCCAACTCTATAGGAAGTGAATGCTGACAAAGAAGCCTGGGATTTTATCGCACAATCAGTATTGGGTAAGTAGATTACTTCACTCTCCACCGAATTAGTTGTTTGGGGTTTCTTTGTATTCAAAGCAGAAACTGTGCAGACGTTTCCATCTGCCTGGGAAATGGTCATCTTTACTTTTTTGGTAAAATTTTTACATTTGTCTACCGTAAAAATACGGTAAAAGATTTCACAGATGGAACCGTTGCTAGACGGGCGCTTTGCTCAGAAATCAAACTTCGCAAAGCCTCCACTTAAGATGTGGCTTTAGCTGGTTCGCAAAGTGTCGTAATTATTTCAGGAATTACCTGATTCAAGTTCCCAGCCCCCAAAAACAGCGCCAAGTCTCCTGGGCGTAGTGTTTGTAGCAAGAACTCACACACTGAGGGTAAAGTTGGTTGATAAACTACAGGAGAACGCTGTTTAGCAATTTCCGCTGCTAGATGTTCACCAGTAATTTGCCCTAAATTGGGTTCACCTGCACTATAAATATCAGTCAGTACAACCAAATCAGCATGGGTAAAGGAATCGGCAAATTCTTTTAAAAAAGTCAGTGTACGGCTATAGCGATGGGGTTGGAAGATGGCAACCACTCTTTGTCCTGGTCTTGCTTGTAAGCGTGCTGCGGCAAGAGTAGCGCGAATCTCGCTAGGATGATGAGCATAGTCATCGATGAAGGTAATACCATCGACTTCACCCCGGAATTCAAAGCGGCGTCTTGCTCCTTCAAAGGTGGCGATACCTTTGGCAATTTCTCCAAATTCTAAGCCCAAGAGACGACCAACAGCTACTGCTGCTAAGGCATTACTGAGATTGTGCCGACCTAGCAGGCGTAACTTCAAAACGCCCAAAGCTTTGCCTCTTTCCCAAACTAGAGCCGTGGTACCATCAGCCCGATAATCAATATTAGTAACGCTGTAATCAGCGTCGGTATCTGAGTATAAGCTGTAGCTCAGGGTGGGTTGCAAGCGATCGCGCACTGTGGCACAGTCAATGCTACCTATTAACGTTTTACAACCCTTAGCAAATGTCTGGAAGATGTCAATTACTTCTTCTAATGACTCGTAATGGTCTGGATGATCGAGTTCAATATTGGTGATGATGCCAATCTCTGGAGCGTGTTTTACCAAGGAACCATCAGATTCATCTGCTTCGGCTACCAAATATTGGCTTTGTCCCAATCGAGCATTACCAGACCATGCATTGACTTCGCCACCAACTAAAATCGTTGGGTCAAGACCTGCTTCTAGAAGCATATAGCCAATCATGCTACTGGTTGTAGTTTTGCCGTGTGTTCCTGCCACTGCAATACTGTGGTAATCGGCAATTAAAGCTGCTAGTACATCTGAACGATGTAAAATTGGGCAACCTAATTCTAGCGCTGCTTTGTATTCTAAATTATTCGTGTTAATTGCTGTTGAACAAATGACTTGAGGCAGTATTGAGTTAGTAACAGTAGGTAATTCTTCTTGTGAATTTAATGCTACTGCATTCGTTAATACCTGAGGGCGAAAGAATTCGAGATTGCTTGCCTCTTGTCTACCAAAAATATGAGCGCCGATAGATTCTAACTTGTGCGTAATGTGGTTAGCACGAAGATCCGAACCTGATACTGGAAATTGACGCTTGGCGAGAACGTATGCCAGAGCAGACATACCTATACCACCGATGCCAATAAAATGAAATGGTCTACCACTAAAATCTACAGAATTAGTCATTTCTTGCTCCTTTTACACCACACCACACCATAATCACAAATGACACGCGTATCATAACAGGAATTTGATTTTTACCGTAACTAGCTCCTATATCATGTTTATGTTTGATGGCCAGATGATATTTATGCTCTGGTTTTGCTTGTTCAGAATGATTTTACCTTGGTTGGAGGTTTTTACTATTTTTGAACTGTTTTTAAGATTATTCTGAAAATTTTGGTCGCATCGGGAAAGAAATTCTTGTAATGTCAAATACATCTTTTTGGCTACCTTACTGGAATTGGCTACATCATACATTGTTAGTGAAGCTGATTTTAAATTGCATCCAGTTTAGGCATGAATTGACTACAATAGTACATTGGTAATGAAACTATTTTTCAATTGCATAAAATCCACGCATAACTGGATGCAGCAACTAGCAATTTTTGGTGGCACATTTGATCCAATTCATTGGGGACACTTGCTGGTAGCCGAGAGAGCTTTGCATCAAGTATCCCTTGAAAAGGTAATTTGGGTGCCATCTCTAAATCCTCCGCACAAACAAGCAGCTTTGTTTAAGCATCGTGTGGGGATGCTGCAATTAGCCATAGAAGATAACCCAGCGTTTACTGTCTCACTAGTGGAGGCAAATCGCTCTGGGACTTCTTATGCTATTAACACCCTGATGGACTTATCTGCTTCTTACCCAAATACTCACTGGTACTGGATCGTAGGCTTGGATACTTTCCAAACTTTACCCCGTTGGTACCGTGGACACGAACTAGCACAAATGTGTGATTGGTTAATAGCACCCCGACTGCTAGGTGGTGAGACTATAACTCAAAGCAAATTAATCTGCAAGCAAGTGGAGCAACAACTTAAAGAGCAGTCACATATTATTCACTGGCAACTCTTAGATATACCTTTAGTAGGAGTTTCGTCAAGTCTAATCCGCAAATTTTGCCGCGAATGCCAGTCAATTCGTTATTTAGTCCCAGAATCGGTTAGATCATATATCACTAACAACAATCTCTACTGGAACAAATCTGAATAAATTATGTGTTTTTTTATTGATATAACACTTTATCGTTAAGATTGCCCCCCCCCTTTGCGATATGATTGGGGTCAACGATATCAACATATAAGCATAAATACAGAGGGCAAGACACTGTGATTAGAGTTGCAATCAACGGTTTCGGGCGGATTGGACGTAACTTTGCACGCTGCTGGGTGGGTAGAGAGAATAGTCAAATCGACCTTGTGGCTATTAATGACACTTCAGACCCTAGAACCAATGCTCATCTGCTGAAATATGACTCAATGCTAGGGAAGATCAAGGGTGCTGAGATTAGTGCTGATGATAACTCTATCATCGTTAACGGTAAGACCATTAAGTGCGTATCCGATCGCAACCCAGAAAAGTTGCCCTGGAAAGATTGGGGAATTGACCTAATTATCGAAGCAACCGGAGTGTTTACTAGCAAAGAAGGAGCGCTCAAGCATGTAAATGCTGGAGCCAAAAAAGTTCTGATTACCGCTCCTGGTAAAAACGAGGATGGCACTTTTGTGGTTGGTGTGAATCATCATGATTATGACCACAACAAACACCACATTATCAGTAACGCTAGCTGTACTACCAACTGCTTGGCACCGATTGCCAAGGTGTTGAACGATAAGTTTGGCATCATCAAAGGCACGATGACCACCACCCATAGCTATACAGGTGATCAACGCTTGCTAGACGCTTCTCACCGGGATTTGCGACGGGCCAGGGCCGCAGCGATAAACATTGTACCCACCTCTACTGGTGCAGCAAAAGCAGTTGCACTGGTTATCCCAGACCTCAGAGGCAAGCTAAATGGTGTTGCCTTGCGCGTACCTACCCCGAACGTCTCAATGGTAGATTTCGTAGTTCAGGTTGAGAAGCGTACTATTACTGAAGAAGTTAACCAAGCTCTCAAAGATGCTGCTGAAGGGCCACTTAAAGGTATTTTGGCCTACAGCGAACTAGAATTGGTATCGTCTGATTATCAAGGTCATGATGCTTCTTCGATTGTTGATGCGAACTTGACTTTGGTCTTGGGTAATGACCTGGTAAAAGTTATGGCGTGGTATGACAACGAGTGGGGTTACAGCCAACGAGTTTTGGATTTGGCAGAATTGGTAGCCGAGAAGTGGCAATAATTTGTCATTGGTCATTGGTCATTGGTCATTAGAAAAATGACATAGACGCGCTAGCGGCTACTCTACGAGTTCTCCAACGCAGTACCCGCAGGGTAGGACTATTGACCAAAATGTTGAAATCCCTGGCTAAGACTTAGAACTTGGTCAGGGAATTTTTTTTGTTCGTCGTGCAATACTACTGTTAATCCGGGTGTAATTTTGCCTACGATCGCAGCACCTTTATCAAGATGTTGCACTAAGGCTGATGCTGACTCCTGTGGTAAGCACAGTACTAATTCAAAGTCTTCGCCACCGTATAGAGCATATTCTAGGGCTTGTTGTGTCAGCCAATGGCCAAAAGCTGCTGGAATGGAAATTTGTCTGCGTTCTAGCACAGCGCCAACGCCACTGGCGCGGCAGATTTGAATAATCGCATCTGCCAAACCATCGCTGCTATCCATACCAGCAATGGGGAGTCGATAGTTAGAAGTTAGGAGTTGGGAGTTAGGAGTTAAGATTTTCTGGAGGATTGGTAATACATCTAATCGTGGCTGTGGGCGTTGGTGGGCAAGGATTAGAGCCGTGCGTTCTGCGTCGTTGAGGTCTTGTCCTAATTCGGGATGCAAGAGCAGTTCTAAGCCAGCTCTTGAGGCTCCATGAACGCCTGTAACGACGATCGCATCTCCCACAGCAGCAGCAGAACGGCGGATAATTTGGCTAGGGTTAACTTGACCAAAAGCGGTAATTGCCAGAGTAGTTATAGGCGATCGCACAATATCACCCCCAACAATTGAGGTATTGTATTTTTGCAGGCATTCTGTCATTCCCTGGTATAGCCGTTCTACCCAACTCACCCTAACTTCACCGGGGAGTCCCAACCCAACAGTAATTCCCAATGGAGAAGCCCCCATTGCTGCTAAATCTGATAAATTGGCAGCAGCAGCCCGCCAACCAGCATCTTCTGCGGAAGTGGTGACATTGCTAAAATGCACGCCATCAACCAGCACATCTGTTGTCACTACCAAAGATTGCTCTGGTGCAGTCACAAGCACTGCTGCATCATCGCCGATAATTTCTGGAGGACAGAAGCGCTGCAATCTTTCTAAAAGACCTTGTTCACCGATGTCTTTTACTTGTTGAGAAGATAAATCACTGTTCACAATCGGTTTTCCGTGCTGCGAAATTACTAAGAAAACTGATAATTTGTTTTACTGTTTAATATAAGGGTATCGTCTAGGAGCTAGTTGGGATGGTAACAACACCAGTAACCAGCATCACATTTGAGGAGTACTTAACCTATAATGATGGTAGCGATTTCCATTATGAACTGGTGGATGGCAAGCTAGAGCTAATGAATCCACCTACTATTGAACATTTCCTGATTGCCAAATTTCTTGAGCAATTACTAGATGCAGAAATCAAAGGTTGCAGCTTACCTTGGCTGAGTTTTCGGGAAAGTGGAGTGAGAACAGGTAGAAATAAATCTAGGTTGACTGATTTGTGTGTAGTGACAGTGGAACAAGCCAGAGATTTGTTGAATGCCTCAGCAGTATTTCAGTCACCCCCGTTACTAATTGTCGAGGTGGTAAGTCCTGAATCAATTAAACGGGACTATCGCCATAAGCGCTCTGAATATGCGGCCTTAGAGGTTCCTGAATATTGGATTATAGACCCACTGAAAGCAAAAATTTCGGTGTTACTACTGGAAGATGGATTTTATGAAGAAACAGTTTTTACCGCCAATCAGCAAATTGGATCACGGACTTTTCCAGAATTTAATATTGCAGTTGAAGAAGTGTTGAATGCAGGTAATCTGGGCTAGTAGATCATAGATAGTAGTCGTCCTTCAATCATGATTACACTAAAGATTCCTCAGCGATGCTGAGTTAAAAAATATTGAAGATAAATTCATACTAAATTCCCAATCACTTCAAGGAAATTCTTCAAAATTATAGATCCATTATTACTTCGCCAAACACCAACGATTTCTAATACTGGTGATTGTCCTTGTATAGGACGATAGACTACACCACATCGTTGAAGATTTTGTACGTTTGCCGGAAGTAGTGAAATCCCCATTCCACCAGCAACTAAACTCAGAACAGTTGATATCCATGCTGCTTCTTGTCTTACTTTTGGCTGAAAACCCGCATCCACGCAAAGCCTATTAATTTGATCGCGTAAGTTATATAACAAGTTATGTGGTGGTAAGATAAATTGCTCATTTGCCAGTGCTGCAAGTGAAATGCTAGTTCGCCTTACGAAACGATGGTTTTCCGGTAAAACAATGACCAGCGATTCTCGAAGAATAGGCATAAAAGTCAAAACATCATCGTTATTGCTCTTGATATTTTGTAAATTATGCAGGTGAAAGAAACCTAAATCCAGTTGTTGGTTTCTCAACTTCTCAATTTGGTCATAGGAAGCTATTTCCTGTAACACCAATTCTACTTCTGGAAACTTCTCATGAAATGCTCGGAGGATATCGGGTAGTTTGCTGTTGGCGATAGATGTATTGATTCCTATACTTAATCCTCCTTTCTCACCACGACTTAACCGTTGACCTGATTCAATTGCTCGTTCAACCTGACTGAGAATTTTACGGGCTTCTTGCAAAAAGTCATTTCCAGCATCTGTTAATTTTAACGGGCGCTGCTTGCGATCAAATAGTTGAAATCCAATTTTTTTCTCCAGCGACTTGATTTGCCTACTCAGAAGTCCCTGATCGATTTTCAGATATGCAGCAGCGTTGGTAAATCCCTGCTTTTGGGTTACAGCGATCGCATACTTTAGGTGACGCAGTTCGATCTCATCCCAATTCGACCATTTGTGAGGGGCTAAAGATTCTTGTTTTTTCAGCATTATGACGTTTTAGCATGGAATGTTGCATAAAGAAGATGATTTTATCATGGTTTTCCAAGATATCTTCAGAGCAATACAACCACTTGCCAGCAAAGAGCCAGAAATGAAGCCCAAGAATAAACTGAATCGGGTGTTGATTGTAGGTGGAACTCACGGGAATGAGTTCACTGGAGCATACTTGATCAAAAAGTTTGAGCAATTCCCTGAACAAATTCACAGATCCAGTTTTCAAACACTGACATTGTTCGCTAACCCTCAAGCGTTTACAGCAGGAAGACGATACATCAACAAAGATTTGAATCGGTGCTTCCTGCGCCAAAATTTAGAAGATTCAACACTTTCTGGTTATGAGGATTTACTAGCTCAAGAGATTGACCATCTGTTTGGTCAAAATGGTAAAAATCCTGTTGATTTTATCTTGGATTTACATAGTACAACTGCCAACATGGGCTTGACTATCATTGTGGACAATGATAATCCCTTCAATCTGCAATTAGCTGCTTATCTCAGTTATGTTAATCCTTCAGTCAAGGTTTATAGTTCTGCAAACTCTGGTCGAGGTGATAATTCGCTGCGATCGCTCGGCAGATTTGGCATTTGTATTGAGGTTGGCTCTGTTCCTCAAGGTGTTTTAAATGCAGATTTTTTTCTGAAAACTGAAGCCATAATTCACACAGTTTTAGATTATTTTGAACTGTATAACCAGGGAAAAGTACCACTATTTTCAAATACTCTTATCTTATACAAATACATAGAAGCAATTGATTATCCGAGAAACAAAGACGGAGAAATTCAAGCCATGATTCATCCTCAGCTTCAATTTAAAGATTATGAGCCTTTAAATCCTGGCGATCCTATGTTCTTAACATTTGATGGTCAAATAATTCCCTATGAAGCTAACTCAACTACCTATCCTGTTTTTATCAATGAAGCAGCTTATTACGAGAAAGGTATTGCCATGTGTTTAACCCAAAAGCATCAAATCATAATCTAGAAAGAGGTTGAAAATATAGAAATCCGGTTTGATTTCTGAAAATATACGTAGGATGTGTTAGCGACAGCGTAACGCATCAAACCCTTGATAATAGTGCGTTACGAACTCCGTTCTAACACACTCTACAATACCTAATTTCGTTCAAAAATCAAATAGTAATCCTATAGGAATTAAGGAGTTAACACATATATCTCAATCTTCATCCCATCGGAAATGAGAGCAACTTTGACTACTGCTGAAAAATTAAGGAGAGAAGAATAATGCTAAATTTTATTTTGATAGTCATTCAGCCTATACTACAGTTTAAATCTGAATATGTTTTCTATATTCTAGGCATTTTGAGTCTTATAGTAGGAATATTTTTTTCCTCAAAACCTGTTTTTGTTCCTCCGATGGAAAGTTTAAGAATCAAAGGTTCTGATGCTCATGATGTCGCAGTTCACTTGGCCTTTTTTATAGGATTTTTTTGTATATCACTCGCTGTTACGCTAAAGATTTTTAACATTTTGGGTGATCGATCTTTATTTATATGGTTATGTATTGGTGTTTTCTTTATTTCACTAATAATTTTGTTTGTGTTCATAGTCATTTTAAGTATAATTAATCAACGCAATTCTTTGCGACCAATATATTGTGAGAGATGTCAGCAAAAACTCAGGCTGATAAATAATTCATTAATTGATTTCTTAGATGAAAAAGAGATCATTGCCATGCGAATTAAAAGTATTTGTTTTGAAGCATGGTATTGTCAAAGCTGTTCTAGTAAAATTGAGCGTAATTCTATCCACTTACGTGCCTATGTAAGTTTATCGGATAATTTCAAACTGTGTCAGGATTGTAACGAATTAACTATGACTAAAACTTCTAAGATTGTAAGAAAGGCTACAACTAAAGAAGAAGGAATAAAATCAATTGTTTACACCTGTAACTGTTGTCATAAAAAGGAAGAGAAAATTGAAAAAATTCCTATTATTCAGCAATCAGACATGTAGTTTATTATACTTTATAGCAACTTACATCAGTATTTACTGAATATTGAGCCAGCTTTATGGTTGTTTGTCAATGTTGAGGGTGTGATAAGCTGAAAAACATTTAAATTGCATAATCAAATTAAATCAAACTCTTGTGGGGTGGGCATCTTGCCCGCCCTAATTATACAAATTAAATGTGGAACAGCTTATCAATATATTTTAGATTTTGGATTCAATCCAAAATCTAAAATATATTATGCAGCTTGCGCCTCAACCAGATTTTCTATTCCCTGAACCACGGTTGCCGATTCTATTTTGTCACCCGCCTTCAGTTGATCTAAAACTTCTTTGCCTTCGGTGAGATAGCCAAACACGGCATAGCGACCATCTAATAGGTTGCGTCCGGCGGGGGTGAGTTCTGGTTCAAACAAAAAGAAGAAAAATTGTGATGAACCGCCATTTACTTCACTTTCGGGACGAGCCATCACCACTGCACCAAAAGCAGAAAAAGGTAGAACTGGCATATCAACGTAACGACCAGCTTCTTCTAGGGTAATGCCATAAGTAGGTGCTTTATCGCCTTGAACTAAGACTTCTAAGGGAATAGCGCGATATTTGCCCGTTGTTGGGTCAATAAAACCCACCTCTTTGCCTGCTGGATCTCCAGTTTGCAGAAAGTAAGATTCTTCAGAACGGGTAAATTCTAAGCCATTATAAAAACCCCTCTGTACCAAATCTACAAAATTACCAGCAGTGATAGGGGCGCTATAACCATCTACTACAAGGGTCAAATCGCCTTTGTTGGTTTTGATTTCTACAGTGGCATGACCTTTAAGTTGTGGCAGGTTGCTGTACTCACTAGGTACTTCAAAGGGGAATTCTTTCACCATTGACTCTTCTAGCCCAGTAATGAGATTTAGCAGTTTACCTCTCTCTTGGAGAATTTGTTCTTTATCTTTACTCTTCGCCAATTCTTCTAATTTACCCACCCCAGATTTTAACTCGGTAATCCAAGCTTCGGCTTGGGGTTGGCGTTCTGCGGGAACGCTTGTTAAGATTTGGGAGGGTTTATCAAGAATACGGGATGCTTTGCTGATGTCGTTGGAAATAGCACCCCACCGCCGATTAGCCCGCAGTTGGGCAGAGATGTCCTCTAAACTGGCTTGTAATTGCCGTACAGGTTTGTTATCTATCGGGAGTGCATACCGCAACAAAGCCTTACCGTCGGTAATTGCATTGCCAGATGGCAGTGCGGCGCTACTGGAGGGAGTCCACCCAACTGTAGTTATGCCTAAAAATATTGTTACCAGCAGTATTGCCATTAGGCTGTTCTTCAGCCAGGATTTTAATAAGTTAAGCATGGGATAACTCAAATGCAGCATTAGATTGTTGACTGGACGTAACCCATCAATAATCTTCCCACGTTAAGGGCGGAGGATAAATGACAAATGACTAATGACTAATGACAAATGCCCAATGACGACCCTAGAAGGGTACAATAAATGCCGATTGTCTTCCAAAATTTGAAAGTTTCATGATCTCCAGTAACGACTTTCGACCCGGTGTTTCAATTGTATTAGATGGGTCTGTATGGCGGGTGCTAGAATTCCTGCACGTCAAGCCAGGTAAAGGTTCCGCCTTTGTCAGAACTAAGTTAAAAAATGTCCAGAGTGGCAGCGTGATGGAAAAAACGTTTCGAGCCGGGGAAACGTTGCCGCAAGCCACTCTAGAAAAAAGTACGATGCAGCATACCTATAAAGAGGGCGATGAGTACGTCTTTATGGATATGGAAACCTACGAAGAAGGCAGATTGACCCGCGCACAAATTGGCGATCGCGTCAAATACCTCAAAGAAGGTATGGAAGCTGAAGTGATTAAGTGGGGCGAGCAGGTGCTAGGAGTAGAATTGCCTAAATCTGTGGTTCTGGAAATTGTCCAAACAGATCCAGGTTTAAAAGGTGACACTGCGACCGGTGGCTCAAAACCAGCAACACTAGAAACTGGTGCAGTTGTGATGGTTCCTTTGTTTATTTCTCAAGGAGAACGCATCAAAGTTGATACTCAGGAAGATAAATATATTAGCAGGGAATAACTTTCATCTCTACAAAGATGCAAGTCCCGATTTAAATCCCTACATGGGATTAAATCCCTGCCACACTTAAGATGCTCATTTACGGATAGGTCGAGGTAATAAAAACTGTGCCATTGGACTTTAATGAAATCCGCCAACTACTAGCAACTATCGCCCAAACAGATATTGCAGAAGTGACGCTCAAAAGCGATGATTTTGAACTAACAGTCCGTAAGGCTGCCAGCGTCAGCAATCAGATGTTGTCGGTAGGTCAAGGGACTTTAGGCGGTGTGGTAGGTTCGGGCTTGACATCGGGTTCATCTGGGGGAAACCAGCTGAACACAAGTCAGGGAACGGAGGTGTCCACATCTCGCGTGTTTGAGAATACTAGTACTAGCACACAATTGCAGTTGTCAGTAAGTCCTCCCTCAATTATTGACCAGAGATTAGTAGAAGTGCCTTCCCCAATGGTAGGAACGTTTTATCGCGCTCCGGCACCTGGGGAAACGGCATTTGTGGAAGTGGGCGATCGCATCCGCAAGGGTCAAACTGTCTGTATCATTGAGGCCATGAAGCTGATGAATGAAATCGAAGCCGAAGTCTCTGGACAGGTGATGGAAATTCTTCTCCAAAATGGCGACGCTGTAGAATATGGTCAACCTTTGATGCGAATTAACCCTGATTAAGTATTAATCTATATATGAAATGAGTCATCCCAAATGAGTCATCGTTAAAACTTCAGTCCTTGCGGGTTAATCCTGATGAAACAAACGTTGCCTTTACCGCCAGAAGTGGTGCAACAAGTAGCTGAATACTTCAGTCTGTTAAGTGAGCCGATGCGCCTGCGGCTGCTCCACTTATTACGGGATGAAGAAAAATGCGTGCAAGAGTTGGTAGAGGCAACACAGACTTCTCAGGCAAATGTGTCAAAACACCTGAAGGTAATGTGGCAAGCAGGTATCCTTAGCCGACGCAGTGAAGGAACTTGCGCCTATTACCGGGTGGAAGATGAAATGATTTTTGATTTGTGTAATCGGGTTTGCGATCGCCTTGCCACAAGGTTAGAACAGCAAGCTCGTAACTTTCGTGTGTTAAATAGCAAACGGTAATTCTAAGAGAGTTATGAGTTATGAGTTATGAGTTATGAATTAAAACTCCTCACTCCTAACTTCTAACTCCTAACTTTTTTAAAGCGAATAATTTTTCTGAAAGCTTTCACGAGTTAGTGGCTGTTGTAACTCTAAACCTTCACCGCCTAAAACATCCAACGGTTTGCCGTTCACGTCAATGTACACTTTGGCTTTGGGATTTAAAGTTGTCGCAGTGTAAACAACTTGTCCGACTCGACCCATCATTGATGTGCTTCCACCACCACTGGTAAAATCTTCAGATAAATTAACGTGAACCTCATCATTTTCTGTCTTCAGCCCCAAAAGTTTGGTTCCTTTGGGGATAGTTGTAGAATCTGTCGTCCCTTCTGTTGGGCCTGCTAACAAACTTTGGAAAGCTGCTTCTAATGGCTGGTTCGGGCGTATAGAAGCGACTCTAACAGGCTGGGGGACTAAAGTAACATTTTTGTCTGTTGGTCTGAGCCAATAAACGTTAGGGCTTTGCTCATTAGCTGGCTGCTTAGTTGATGGCTGCTTAGTTGATGGCTGTGGTGGTTGAGCGATGCGCCCAGAGGGGTTTACTGGTGTGGGAGTATTGCTGGAGTGTGTAGTCAACCAAGCCACACCGCCACCCACCGCTACAACCACTGCTGACACGGCTGCAATTGCGCCTGAAGAAATACGATTAGATCCTTGTTGGCCTTTCATGTTCAAAACCTTCCTGACTGAGGGCTGATATGGTAATTATGTGAGGAGCAGCCTGGTTAAGGACGATACTTATAACTGAAGAGTTTCCCGCTACCTGGAGGAGACGATTATTTTTAATTCTGCAAGTCCCTGATTTAATTTTAGAATTTCTATTTCTAATCTGTCACCTGCCAAATTATGTAAATCTCATTCTTTTTGGAGATGATTGATTAACCTATCCCACTAATACAAGAATGTGGTAATCTACTTCTGACCGAATTTTAGATTTTAAATTTTGGATAATCGAATTGAAGATTCAAAATCCAAAATTTAAAAAGGGTTACAAGCCCCCGAATTTAAACGCGCAAACAAATCTAAAATCTAAAATATAGGGACTTCCAAATAAAAAAATACTCAACTACTTCTTGTGGGGTGGGCAACATGAGCGCCCATATACAAAGGCGGGCAAGATGCCCACCCCACAAGATTGGGTAATTTATTTGTTGGAAGTCCCCTAAAATTAAATGACTTGCCCCTGACTTGATTGCTGGGGTCAATCTAAAATCCAAAATTGTTTGACTGAAGTTGGGTATATCATATCGTGTCTCGTTAAAGACTTATCATTAAGACCGTAGTTCTTGCTGAGGGAAAGAGAGTTTTCCGTTACACAGATGTGCTAACTGTAACTAATTAGTCAGACTACCACTGGCAAGCGTTTTGCCATCTGGGCTATATTTGGTTTTGTTGATTTCTAGCCAGTTGCAGAGCGGGAACTGAACTCTGTTGAGTGCTGTATCAATTATGTAGAGCTATTCTACAGCACTCATTTGACAACTGGCATAGCTGGGACATGAGAAGCGGGAAGTTTTGCCCTATCCCTCGTACAACTTCTTCACTGTCCCATTGTGTTGATATCTCTATTGAAACTGCAACTCGAAGTCATGAGATGCCAAATTGCCAAAATTGCTTAGAGAGGGAAGCTAGATACAGACAGGATAAGGAGAGGGAAGCTAAATAATTGATGAAGTTTTGCATTTTATTTTAGGACTTACGCTTTCAAGGCACTGAAAGCCTTGATTTCTCGTAGGGGCAATTCATGAATTGCCCCTACATTTCGTACTTGATGCGTAAGTCCTATATTTAATCCACGTTCCTTAGTTACATTCGCAATGACATACCGTAAATGATTGACCGGACATGATATTATCCCCATATTATTTTGCTGGAACAGCTAATCTTCGCCCAAGATTTGCCACTAGACGGCGCTCATCACTCCAATAGCCCGTTGTACCATCATTGACTATATGATACCTAAAGTTACAGAGGTGTCACAGAAGGCTGTTGCACGCTATTGTTAACAGTTTTTGGTTCTACATTAGCTTCTCGACCTGTAATCAATCTAGAGCGACGATTACGAGTGATATAATTCCATGCCCACTGAAATACTACTAGTAATTTAGTGTCAAACTCGATTAAGAAGTAGATGTGAACTAATAGCCAAAATGCCCAAGCAAGGAAACCTGTGAGTTTGAGGAAGCCTAAATCTACAACAGCTAAATTTTGCCCAATCATCGCCAAACTGCCCACATCGTTGTAATGAAATTGTGGCAAAGTCTTACCTTTAAGCCGTCGTTGAATTAGTTTACCTACATACTCTCCTTGTTGTTTAGCTACGGGTGCAACACCAGGTAAGACTTTACTATCTTGGTGGGAGAAGTTAGCTAAATCTCCAATTACGAAAATGTTGTCATAACCCTCGATAGACAAGTCAGGTTCTACAATTACACGCCCAGAGTAATCGCACTCTACACCTGTACTTTCTGCTAGGACTTTCCCCATTGGAGAACCTTGGACACCTGCTGCCCACAATATAGTTTTTGAGGCAATTTCTGTAAATTCATTGCCTTGTTTGAAAGTAACTATATCACCTTCAATATTTGTCACCCTGGTGTGAGTGTGGAGTTCCACACCCAACTTTTGCAAAGATACTGCTGCTGATGCCGATAACTCTGGTGCAATGTGTGGGAGGATGCGAGGGCCACCTTGTAATAGTAAAATTTTCGTTTCTGAAGTATCGATGCTGCGGAAATCTTCTTTGAGAGTTTTGTATGCTAATTCTGCGATCGCACCTGCTAATTCTACACCAGTCGGGCCACCCCCCACAATCACAAAATTCAACCAAGCACGGCGAATTTCTGGATCAGTTTCTTTTTCTGCTGCTTCAAATGCGCCAAATATCCGCCGACGCATTTCTATCGCATCTTCCACAGTTTTCAAACCAGGAGCAACTTTTTCCCAATGATCTTTACCGAAATAGGAATGGTTCGCACCTGTGGCGACAATTAATGTATCATACGGTACTACTTTATCACCCAAAATAACTTGTTGCGCTTTTGGATCGATATCATTTACTTCTCCCAACAACACCTTTGTATTCTTGCTTTTGCTAAATACAGATCGCAATGGTGCGGAAATATCAGAAGGTGATAGCGTACCTGTGGCAACTTGATATAAAAGCGGCTGAAATAGATGAAAGTTACGTTTGTCAATGAGAGTAACATTTACATTCGCTGCATTCAGACCCTTTGCTGCATACAGTCCACCAAAACCACCACCAATGATAACAACCTGATGTGGTGCATTATTTTCAAGTGAGACTGGCATAAGAAATATTCCCTTGTGTTAAGAACTTGTAACTATTCTTAACAAAGATGTAACAGCATTATGATGGAGGTTGCTGTTTATTTAGAACAATTGAAAAAATTACGAAAGTAGTCAAGGTTATACCATTTTGAATTTTAGATTTTAGATTTTGGATTCAAAACCGCTTACTGTATCTGGGTTTTCTCTGTCCATCTGTCGCAATCATTTTTCAAATTGGTATTAGTGATGAGTCATTATCAAGAGAGAAAAGTTTAGTAATTATCAATTCGGCAAGTAGGTATATTTGCACTCATTGAAATGCTTTCTTTCAACACATCTATATAATAAGATATTCACTATGAGCGATAACTATATTTTCAAACGTATATATACATACAGACAGCAAATCCTAAAATAAAATAAAGAAACCTGTGTTTCGCCTAATCAAATAATAGGATACTAATAGTAGTAGGATATACAGAAAATCGATTTGTAGCCTCATCAAACTGGGAGCATTACAATGAGTGCTTAAATCTTTTCCCTCACCCCCAGCCCCTCTCCCGTCATCTGGGAGAGGGGAGACATAATTCTAGTTACCCGAATCCCATCAGACGGGATTCGGGGTTAGGGGATGAGGGCTATCAAGGTTTTTGCACCTAACGGGATGCTCCCATAAAACTCATATTTGAGTGCATCTGAGTACAGCTTAATATATTGCAAAATATCTAGATGTAATCTTTGTAAAGGCTTACAGATAAAGTTTATTATAGCGAGCAAATAAATTCTTAAACCTTGCCCCAAAAATACTAGTACCCCCATCGTTAAATACTAGCACCCGTACCCCAAGATAAATTTTAAGTTTATCTTGAGTGGGGGTTTGGGCTTTTGAGTACAACCTTAATCAATCCAATAAATCCAATCAGCATTGAGTTTTCTATCGAGTTGGAAGTCACGTGATATAAGCATAAAAATAGCAGATGACTTTTTTACCAGATAGACATTACCGATGCAACAGTCTTTAGACAGTATTAGCGATGTCTACGACAGACTACCAAAACGCAGGATTCTGCACATACATCCATGCTGAAAAATCTCCACTCTGGCGTTTTTTTTGAGCCACTATTGAGTGATTTTCGCATTATTTTTGAGCGTGACCCAGCAGCACGTAATTGGCTAGAAGTGGTGTTTTGTTACCCTGGATTGCACGCGCTATGTTTGCATCGTCTTGCTCACTGGTTACATTGTCGAGGAGTCGGTTTTATCCCCCGCTTAATTTCTCATTTGGGGCGATTTTTGACGGGAATTGAAATTCACCCAGGTGCAGAGATTGGCCAGGGCGTGTTTATCGACCACGGAATGGGTGTTGTGATTGGCGAAACTGCGATTGTGGGCGACTATACACTGATTTACCAAGAGGTCACCCTTGGCGGAACTGGTAAAGAAACTGGTAAGCGTCATCCCACAGTGGGTAAAAATGCAGTGATTGGGGCGGGTGCGAAAGTTTTAGGTAATCTGCAAATTGGCGATCGCGTCCGTATTGGTGCGGGTTCCATCGTCTTGCAAAATGTCCCTAGCGATCGCACAGTCGTAGGAGTTCCCGGCCGAATTATTTCCCAAAATCAAAACGCTAGTCTTTCTCCTTTAGAACATGGAAAGCTACCCGATGTGGAAGCAACCGTGATTCGTTCTTTGCTCTGGCGCATTGAAGAACTGGAAAAACAACTGCAAACTTTAAAAGTCAAGAGTCATTAGTCATTGGTCATTAGCAAAAGACTAGGACTTACGCACAGATAACGGAAAATCGAACCTTATTAGACACAGAGAACACGGAGAAATAAGAGTTTGAGAGGTATTTTGCGTAAGTCCTGAAGACAAATGACAAAGTACAAAGGACAACTGACAAAGCGCAAAGTCTGAGCGGAGGTTTCCTCTGTTGGCACAGCCCGTCGTAGGCATCAGAAGTTTGTAAGACAGGATAAAGGACAAATGACAAATCACACTTTAGGCGATCAAGTTTTGCAGATTCCTTTGAGCGATCGCTGGCGAATCTACCACCGTTTGCAAGAGTTAAAAATTAAGAGTTCCTGTCCCCCCGATGGTTCTTTACGAGTGCAAGTGAACAATTTGCTAGAAGCGATATTGATTCGCAGTACAGTTATGCAATTTCTTGCTTCTCGTCAAGAATTATTAGAGTGGCTAGAGCGTTGCTGGCATTACAGTGATGAGTTTTGAGTACAAATGAAAAGTTTTTCATACCCCACTCCCCACTCCCCACTTTTTACTCCCCTCTTTGTTATAGATGCACAAAGCTCAAATAGCTTTAGAAGTTGAAGCTACTGTACGCTAACTTAATTTGTTGCAGACTGAGGGAGATTAACCGAGTTTTAGATTTTATCCAGTCTGCTAAATCTGAAATTATCCTGACATCTAGCGACAATTACCAAGGTGAAGTTAGCAAACAAGACTGGAGAATTCTGATTTTTAATTTTTTTCCCAATTAAGAAATTCAAAGTTCAATTAATTATGGCGACTCGTAACAGAGATATAAAACTTCTGAATTTTTTGCACAACGAACTTGAACTTTCAAATGCTGATATTGCTGTAGCTCTGCGACACCGTGAATTACAAAATGGGCCACTACCGATGCTTCTGTGGCAGTATGGTTTCGTTGACTTGGAGCAGCTAGGAAAGATTTTTGACTGGCTAGCAGAACAAAGTTAGCTCATTTAAACCCTTTAGCTTTGAGTACCATTACCTGCTGAAATTACACACCAATGCTCTAGAAAATCTGAGGTCACGAAGATGATTATATCCTTAATTGCTGGATTATGTGTTTTACTTTGTTCAGGATTTGCTAATAGCTATATCAGTTCATTGCTAATCGAAGAAATTTCAACTGACATCGGTAAAAACGATTAGTAAATTATACATGGTTTTAGTTCCCTGCCATACAGATGTGATGCTGATAATCGGTTAATAATAAAGGATCATGTATCCTACATTATGAATTGTGATATTTTTAGCATTTACCATCGCTGGGAATTGTAGAGAGAAAGGTTATTAAGAATACTTCCAAGAGAGGGATATTTGCAATGAATCAAATCATAATTAATGACACTACATTACGTGATGGCGAACAAGCAGCAGGTGTTGCATTCACCCTAGAAGAAAAAGTTGCGATCGCTAAGTTTCTCGATGCTATTGGTATCCCAGAATTAGAAGTTGGTATACCGGCAATGGGTGACGAAGAAACACGAGCGATCGCCGCAATTTCTGACTTGGGTTTACAAGCAAAACTCCTGGGCTGGAACCGCGCTGTCATCTCAGATATTAAGGCTTCTATCGCTTGCGGACTGAACCGGGTGCATATTGCCATTCCCGTCTCTGGTATCCAAATCGCCGCCAAATTCCACGGACAATGGCGAGTAAGTTTGCAAAAACTCAAAGACTGTATCAGCTTCGCCGTCGATCAAGGTCTTTGGGTAGCAGTCGGCGGAGAAGATTCTTCTAGAGCGGATGAAAATTTCCTCTTAGATGTAGCGCTTTATGCCCAAGAATGGGGTGCATCCCGGTTCCGCTTCTGCGACACCGTAGGAGTTCTCGATCCTTTCAGCACCTACACCAAGGTAAAACGGCTGGTTTCAGCTTTGATGATTCCCCTAGAAATCCATACCCACAATGATTTTGGTCTGGCAACTGCCAACGCCCTTGCGGGTATCAAAGCCGGAGCTTTATCAGTGAATACCACAGTCAACGGATTAGGTGAAAGGGCGGGAAATGCCGCTTTAGAAGAAGTTGTCATGGCGATCAAACGCATCTACGGCGTTGATTTGGGCATCAACACTCCCAGTTTGTTGGAACTGTCTCAACTAGTTGCAGCCGCATCAGGTGCTAGTGTACCACCCTGGAAAGCGATCGTTGGCGAAAATACCTTTGCTCACGAATCTGGCATCCATGCTCACGGAGTAATGCAAAACCCCATCACCTACGAACCATTTGCTCCCGAAGAAGTGGGTTGGGAACGGCGTTTAGTATTAGGTAAACATTCTGGACGGCATTTGGTTTCAAACTTGCTAGAACAGCACGGAATTTTCTTGAACTCCCAAGAAACTCAATCTGTTTTAGATGCAGTGCGCCATCAATCGGTACAGAAAAAACGCAGTTTGACGACAGAAGAACTATTAAATTTGGTCAGAGAACAGAGGTACTCTCATGCAACGCGATGAATTAGAACTAAACTTGCCACCTGCTTTTGAAATTGGTGAAAAAGTCAGAGTTCGGAAACTGCTAAAAAACGATGGTACTTTTCCTGGTAAGGAAGTCGGCCAAGTTTTAGTGAACAAAGGAGATATCGGCTACATAGCCAGTATAGGGACATATTTGCAGAGTTCCTATATCTATGCTGTGCATTTCTTAGAAACAGGGTTCGTCGTCGGCTGTAAGAAAAAAGAACTAGAATCTGTTGAGGAATCTCATGAAAGTAATGCTAAGGATGAATGACGCCGGCACTTTAGTAGTTTATGTTGCTAAAAAAGACCTGGAAGAAGAAGTTGTCAAACAAACCGATGGAAATGATGGCAAGATTCTCACCTTAGCAAATGGTTGGGAATTAGAATTTAGTAATTTGCCTGACACTGCAAATTTACCCCAAACTGTAGAAGCTAAACGCCTCGCGTAAAAATAGTTAGGAGTTAAAAGTTAAGAGTTATGAGTTGTAAGTTATGAGTTATGAATTTTAACTCATAACTCCTCATTCTTAACTTCTCACTCCTAACTCCTAACTTCTCACTCCCCACTCCTAACTTTTATCAACCATGAGTGACAAATATTTGACGTTATCAGAATTGAACCTTGAGGGAAAGTTACTAGGTTTTGTTGGTGGTGAATCAGGAAAATATAAATATTTGCAACTGTCAATTCCATCTGGAAATGTGGAAATTAAACTATCTAAAGATTTGCGCCGTTCTCTAAGTTCGTCCTTAGTTCCTGGTCAGCAAATTCGTGTTTGTGGCTATAGTAAGTTAGACTCACGCACAAGTGAAATTAAAATTAAAGCTTATCAGGTGACACCAGTTGATGGGTGTCAAAATCAAGGTCTATCGCCTCAAACAAAACCCAGGATTATGGTATGTCAAAAGGGCGGTTGTCTGAAACGTGGTGGTAAAGGGTTATTATCAGAATTAGAAAAAACTTTGTGCGATCGCGGTTTGCTGGACAAAGTTACTATTGAACATACCAGTTGTCAAAAATGCTGTGGTAGCGCTCCCAACTGTGTTTTACAGCTTGGTAAAAAGAAATACAAGAATATTCATCCTGAAGCGATCGCATCTTTGCTAGAAAGTCACTTAACAGAGTAATAATCTCTTAAAATAATACGTAACTTTGTAGGGGTAAAAATTTTACCCCTATTTGTTGTAAGTATCGTATAGTAATCTTGTCAAACTGCGATCGGCTAAGTTATAACTGCTGCAACCCTAGTAATATCGAATACAAACATAACTTATAAATGTCTTTGTTTACCAATCTACTAAATCTGCATTCAGGAAACAAACCGCGTGAAGATTTTTTTACTGAAATTATTGCTTATTTTTTATCCCTGAATAATGATATTTTGCTTGATTGGCTAAAACATCACTCAATCATTAGTGATGAGAATTATTCCAGCATCAAGATTTCAACCCAACAAGAACACAAACGACTTGAAACCCATACTGAAGATAGTAGATTGGACATTGTAGTTGAACTGTCAGATGGTTTAAATACAGATGTAATATTTATGGAATCAAAAATTGGCTCTACAGAAGGATGGCGACAATTAGAAAAATATGCTGAGATTCTGAGTAAATTAAAAAATGTTAGACATCGAATTTTGATTTATATCACCCGTGATTATGATCCAAAAGACGAAATCAAAACTCCAGGATCTAATTTAGAGCCAAAGATAAGTTTTTATCAATTGAGGTGGCATCAATTTTATGCCCGCTTACAACAACACGCGACTGATATCTTAGCCCAAGAAATATTAATTTTCATGAAGAGAAATGGAATGTCTACCACAAATCAATTTTCATCAGTTGACTTATTGACAATGGTTAATTTTAACAAAACTCTCATTTTGATGCAATCAACCCTGAGTGATGAAGTGAAGGAGGAATTCAAGTTAGCTTTTGGAAGGGTCGCAGAAAAGACAGCAAGTATGACCCAATGGACATGGGGTAGTAGATATATTATCTACACTCATTTTTCTGGCTGGAATTTGTGGTGTGGTCTTGGATATTTTAATTTAAATCCAGATAGTTTAACGGAATATCCATATCTAGGTATATGTTTAGAGGTTTCTCCTACTTTTGTAGAACGCCCAAAAATTATTAAATCTATGCAGAATGTAGTTAACGAGAAGCCTGATATATGGACTTCAAAGAATTTAACTGTTACACCAGCTTGGTCAAGTATATTTTATAGAAAAAATCTACAAGAACTTTTATCTGAAAAAGACCAGTTATCTGCTACTAAATTCTTTTTCAAAGACTCAATAAAGGAATTGAAAATGATCCAGGAAAAATATTTTCACTTTCCCTGGAGGGGTGTAGCTATAGAAGAAGCTACACAAGAAGATAAAGAAGACCTCGAAACCTTACCATCCTCTACCACATAACTTTAATTAGTTATCGCTATATTGAGTAATTGTTGTAGTAAACAGACTCATTAACGATTGTTAAGCAGCCCAACTACGAACTATTTCAGACTTTTTTGGCTTCATTAATTCTGATAAAACGTTTGTATCAAGAATAATCATTCTTCAAATGTTGATACGGTGCGAATAGGTTCTCTAGGAATTTATGGTAATTCAAAGTCCCCCAAATTCGCAAAACGTTCCTCAAGTATATTAGCTAAGTTTAAGGGATGGTCGTGATTTTCTGTTAGAGCCAGACAAAGAATTTCTCTAGCTTCTTCTTCGAGGGAACGACCATGTTTTTCGGCTCATTTCTGTAGACGATATTTGATGTCATCATCAAGATTAGATATAGTAATATTGTTCATAATTAATTCCTCATCTTATTTTTCAAATCAATCCTTCCAAGACGTGTTGTAAATCATTTGTGACATCAGCAACAGCTTGTTTAGCAGCCAAACGGTTTTCTTTATATGCCGGGTAATGCTCAGAAATAGATATGGGTTCACCCACAGTAATTTTGACTTTTTGCTTACCCAATTGTGGACGCTGTAAACCTTTATCGCTTTTAATTTTAGCAATCATTTGCCATAAAATTAAACTTGTCTCAGCAAACCTTTCTCCTGTGGGATTTTCCCGAATATAATTACCAGAAACCGCCACAAAACTTTCTACTAAACGCATATGCCACATCCGCGCATTCGCTTCTTCGGCAACGCGATCGCCTAAAGCTTTCTCTACAGCAGATATTCCTTTTGCATCCTTAAAATCTTCTCTAAATATATAATTCCACCCAGCTTGTTCTACTCGCCGACATCGGTCACTTAAAGTGCCTTTTGAGTGCAAATCAAAATACTGTTCTGATATTAGTAACGCCGCATTTAATAAAGCTTGTAAACGAACTGCTAGCGCTTCATTTCTATCTTCAATTTCTCCTATTACTGTTTTCATATCTGGCAGCTTTAGATGATAAAAGCGCGTGTAAAATTTTTCCATCAACGAAAGTAAATGTTCTGCCAAAGTTAATAACCGGGGATAAAGCGACTCTATAGAAGCATTTTCTGGTGGATGCACAGGTAAACCACTAGCCGCTTCTAATTCACTTAAAAGATTAGCGATCGCATCCCAAGGAGCATCAACGTAACTATATTTAATCCCAACTGGTACAATTAGAACCTGTTGGTCGCGTCCAGCTTTGTGCAAATCTTCAGCACACCAAAAGCCTAATTGGGCAATACCGGGTTCTAGGGGGCTAATATTCTCCGATAAACCATTCGTTGCACCCTCTGGCGCCGCCGCCATCGGGAATTTCCCATTGGCAAACAACTCACGCGCCGAACGTAACCCCGTCCAGTCAGCCTTACCTCGCTGAATCGGAGTCCCACCTAAACGAGAAGCAATCCAGCCGACGTAGGAACCTGCCCATAGAGGAATGCCGCGATCGTAGATAAAATGAGCGTGAATCGGAAATTGTAGCGCTGTACCCTGCGATCGTGCTACCTTTGGCACGAGTTGAGACAAGAAGTAGGTCAAACAAAACGGATCGTCTGTTTTAGGGTGGCGAAATGCCAGCATAAAACGGATCTTATCTTCCTGAAACTGGCGATAGAGATCCACCAAAACCTCTACGTTGTCTGCTTCAATTTGGGTAATAGGTGTTTGCCAGTTTATCCAACTGGGTAGCAACAGATGGACAACTCGTAGAACTAAGGGGTTAAACGCCGGAGGAATAAATTCTAAGGGTGGTTGTGCTTGATAAATTACATCTGCCAAGGTAGTTTTCTCCTAAAGGGGATGGGGGATGAGGGGGATGAGGGGGAATAACCAATGCCTTATGCTTTCAAGTAAAAATGAAAAAAAATAACACTGTGTACTTTGTACTTCATCCTTAATACTTCATACTTTAGTTGACATAGAAATTAGTGATCAAAGAAAGGCTATAAACGATGCGACTGTCACAAATGTTATTCGTTACACTCCGGGATGATCCAGCTGATGCTGAGATTCCTAGCCATAAATTGTTACTCCGTGCAGGTTACATTCGTCGCATCGGTAGTGGGATCTATGCTTATCTACCTTTGATGTGGCGGGTATTACAAAAAGTTTCCCAGATTGTGCGGGAAGAAATGAACGCTACAGGCGCACAAGAATGTCTCCTACCACAATTACAACCGGCTGATTTATGGAAGGAATCGGGACGCTGGGACACTTACACCAAAGCTGAGGGGATCATGTTTTCCCTAATTGACCGCCGTGAGCAACAATTAGGATTAGGCCCAACTCATGAAGAAATAATCACAGCGATCGCTCGTGATATGATTCGCTCTTATCGTCAGCTACCGCTACATCTCTACCAAATTCAAACCAAATTCCGCGACGAAATTCGTCCCCGCTTTGGTTTAATGCGCGGACGGGAGTTTATCATGAAAGACGGCTACTCCTTCCATACCGATGAAGCCAGCCTCAAAGAAACTTACCAGGATATGTATAAAGCGTACAGTAATATTCTGCGGCGTTCTGGTTTAGCTTTTCGGGCAGTAGAAGCTGATTCTGGTGCAATTGGTGGTTCTGGTTCCACAGAATTTATGATTTTGGCAGAAGCTGGTGAAGACGAAGTTCTCTACACTGAGGATGGTAAATACGCCGCTAACGTAGAAAAGGCTGTTTCTTTACCAATTGACGCCGAAACCTCACGGTTTACAACCTACGATAAACGGGATACACCTGGAACAGAGACGATTGAAAAGGTTTGTCAACTCCTCAACTGTTCTCCGACTCAATTAGTGAAAAATGTCCTTTATCAGACAGTTTATGATAATGGTGTAACGCTGTTAGTTCTGGTGAACATCCGAGGCGATCAGGAAGTTAATGAGGTCAAGTTACAAAATGAATTGACTAAATTAGCTTCTGAATATGGCGCTAAAACTATTATTAGTTTGAATGTACCAAATGTAGAAGCCCAGCAAACATGGACAGCCAAATCTCTACCTTTAGGCTACATTGCGCCAGATATCGGAGATGAGTATATTACTGCCAATAAACAGATTCATCCCAAGTTTTTGCGCTTGGTGGATCAAACAGCCGTTGATTTAAAAAACTTTGTTACAGGTGCGAATGAAGCTGGTTATCACGTAGTTGGTGCTAATTGGGGTGAGCAATTTAAGTTACCAGAACGAGTAGTAGATATACGAAAGGCAAGACCAGGCGATCGCGCCATTCATAACCCAGAACAAACTCTCTTCAGCGCCCGGGGAATTGAAGCAGGTCACATCTTCCAATTAGGCACTAAATATTCTCAAGCGATGGAAGCAAATTATACCAATGAACAGGGTGAAGAAAAGCCGCTATTTATGGGTTGTTTTGGTGTAGGCGTGTCGCGGTTAGCACAAGCTGCCGTAGAGCAATCTTACGATAAAGATGGGATTATTTGGCCAGTTGCGATCGCACCTTATCACGCGATCGTCACAATTCCCAACATAAAGGATGCTCAACAAGTCGAAATCGCCCAAAAACTTTACACAGAACTCAATTCCAGGGGAATTGAAACCTTATTAGATGACCGCGACGAACGCGCGGGAGTAAAATTTAAAGATGCTGATTTGATTGGTATACCTTACAGAATTGTAACCGGACGTGCGATCGCAAATGGCAAAGTCGAAGTTGTAGAAAGAGCAACCCGCAACTCTCAAGAAATAGTCATTGAGGAAGTTACAACTACACTTCATAAGTGGATTACCGCCGCGATTCAGGTAAAAAATTAAACGCTAAAATTACGCTGAGGATTGAAGAATAATTCAGAAGCAAAGCCGGAGACGTTTTTGTTAACTCCGGTCAGAATCAATAGACCTCTTGCATAAATCAAACAATTTGAACCCCTCCCCGCCAAAGCATCGGGGAGGGGTATTAAACCGATAAGTCTTTAACCGGACAGGATATGACGCATGTATTCTGTTTTGATAAATCACCACACGAATTTTATCAAATTCAATTTATTCTTTGTAAGGGACTTCCAAATAAAAAAATACCCAAAAAACTGGCGAAAAAACTTTCTCCTCCTTATTCCTCTGTGTTCTCTGTGTCTAATAAGGTTCGTTTATTTGAGTAATTTATTTCTTGAAAGTCCCTAACTTTCGATTCCCCCATTTTTGATAATTAAAAAAAAATAATAGTATGTAAAGATATTTTAAGTAATTTAAAAAACTAGTAACCCTGAGTTACCTTTGTTCAAACTCTCAGTAAAATCAGCTAGCTGAGAGTTGTTTGTGCTATAAATTTACACGGCTAGAGGAAAGTTAAAAATGGTTGCATTTGCTCTAAAACCAACACAGATGCTTAGAAGCATCCTATCCGCATTACTACTTAGTGTGATGTCCTTAGAAGTTCTTACCACCGCAGCGATCGCCAAACCGCCCGATGCATCTATTGATACTAAAGTCAAAGTGTCTAGTACAATGACCTTTGCGCCCTTTAATACTAACCGTTACTTGAAAGTGCCGCCCAACTTTTCTGTCTCTGTTTATGCTCGGATTAGCAAAGCTCGCTTTATGGCAGTTGCTCCCAATGGGGATCTTTTAGTATCACAGCCGAGTACGGGTAAAGTGTTAATTGTCCGACCAAATGGCAGCAAAGACCCGATTATATCTGACTTTGTGACGGGTCTACGCAAACCACACGACATTGTGTTTCATAAGATTGACAACACCACATACGTTTATATCTCTGAGACTCATCAAATCAACCGCTTCATCTACAACTCTGGAGACCTAATTGCAAAAAATCGCCAAATCGTTATAACTGGCTTACCAGACAACAGCACCTCAGAACTCAGAGGCACTTATGGTCATGAGCTAAAAAATATCGCCCTTGATGCCAATCACAAACTCTACGTGTCGATCGCCTCTACATGCAATGCCTGCAAGGAAGATACTGTCAGTACCCCAAAACGTGGTGCGATTTACCAATACGACGCTAATGGAACCAATCAGCGATTTTTTGCCCAAGGTTTACGTAATGCCGAAGGATTAGCATTCTTACCTGGCACAAATGACCTTTGGGTAGTGGTTAATAATCGAGATGATATCCTTTATCCCTTCAACGATAGTAGTGGCAATTACGGTAAGAAGATCCTCTCTTACGTAGACGACCACCCGCCAGAGGAGTTCACGAAAGTCCGAGATGGCGGTAACTACGGTTGGCCATTCTGCAACCCCAATCCTGACACGTCAACTGGCCTCAACAATATGCCATTTGACCGCGACTATGAGTTCAATGCTAATGGAAGTGTTAATTGCGATGCAATGGACAGGATTAGCAAGGGTATTCAAGCCCATTCCGCTCCCTTGGGACTAACATTCTTACAAAATACCAACTTTCCCAGCCTGTACTCAAGTGGGGTAGTGGTGGCGCTGCATGGTTCATGGAATCGGCAGAAGAGAACGGGCTACAAAATAGCTTACTTTCCCTGGAACAGTACGACAAAGACTTTAGGAGAGGAGATGGATTTAGTCAACGGTTGGTTACTTCCAACAACGGAAGAACGTTGGGGGCGACCGGTGGATATGGTAGTCGATCTGGAAGGTAATTTGTTAATTTCGGATGACTTGAGTGGTACTATTTACAAGCTCTCCTACACGCCGCCAGAACAGGTTAAGGTCTACAGAGATCCTAATTTGACTGGAGTTTCCCAGTCTTTTCCTACAAGTCCAGGAGTATACGAAGCGATCAAAGGTGACTTAAATGTTGTTGGTAATGACGCTATTAGCTCATTAAGTGTACCACCGGGTAGAGTGGTACGTGTTTGCCAAAATGAAACCGGTGGTCGATGCCGTGAGTTTAGTGCTGGTGATTATAAATCTGTTGGAGGTGACTTAGATAACTCAATATCATTTATAGAAGTCAAGTAGCACTACTCAATGAATTTTAGATTTTAGATTTTGGATTTTGGATTGAATAGCCTAAAATCCAAAGTTTAAAAAAGTTCCAGAGCAGGCGAATTTAAACGCGAGAACAATTTTATGAGCCAAAATCAAAAATTGAGTCGCCTGTGCTGCTTTTGGCTTATTGTTCTCCAATCAACTAGAAACTGCCATATCTACGAGGGGCTGCGCGATCGCAATTTTCCCCACTGCACGCCCAGTTTCGCTATAAGCATGAGCCGCCGCTACTTCTTGTAAGGGATATGTGCGATCGATCACCACACGAATCTTACCCGTTTCAATCAATTCTTTGAGAAAAAGCAAGTCTTTAGCGTTAGGTTTCTCAAAGAGAAATTTAGCTTTTTGACCGGGAAGGAACGCTGTTAAAGCGATCTCTAACATGACTTTGGGGTTGGGTACGGTGGTGATGTAAACTCCGTTGGGTTTGAGGACTTTTTTGGTTTCTGAGAGCGATCGCTTACCTACTGCATCAAAGATAATGTCATACTGCGCTGTATCTTCGGTGAAATCTTGTTGCCTATAATCAATCACGCGGTCTGCTCCCAAAGATTTTACCAAATCCAAATTTTTGGTACTGCAAACTCCCGTCACCTGTGCGCCTAAAGCCTTAGCAATTTGCACCGCAAAAATCCCTACACCGCCCGCAGCACCATTAATTAATACATTTTGTCCTGTTTGAATATTTCCCTGATCTCGCAGCGCTTGCAGAGCCGTGAGCGCTGCTAAAGGCACAGCCGCAGCTTCTTCATAAGATAGGTTGGTTGGTTTGAGCGTCGCCAAGTTTTCTGGGATGGCTGCAAATTCAGCATAACCTCCTCCAGGGAAGTTAGTACTGCCGTAAATAGCATCTCCTAGTTTAAAGCGCGTGACACCAGAGCCAACCTCTACGACTTCTCCCGCCACATCAAACCCCAGAATCTTCGGAAATTTACTGCCGGTAATCAAGCTCAACATCCCTTGGCGGATTTTCCAATCAATGGGATTAACGCTACTAGCACGAACTTTCACAAGTAACTGCGTTGGCTCAATTTTCGGCTGCTCCACATCTTCATACTGCAACACTTCAGCCCCGCCATACCGACGGATAACCACTGCTTTCATCGCATTCCTCCTGTTACCCTGTTTGACTGAATGAACTTAGACAGCCTGTTTTTCCTGATAAATCTAGTGTAGCGATTTCCTAAAATAGAAATATCAGTCTAAGATTACACCTGTATGGCAGCTAGAGACATCTATATAAATAATGTCAAAAATGTCAAAAATGCTTTGATTATTGACCTGATTGATGGCAAAATCTGGATTCAACAAGATGGCACCGAAGAAGGCATTGCTGCCGATTTAGAACGGGCTGGAATTCCTAAAGAACATATCGTCCTTGGCTTTCGTCCACCGGAGTTAAGACCCTACACAGGTTATGCAGTTGCTTAAAGAGCGCATTCTCTTTATTCTTCAGTCGTAAATATAACATCTTCATACAGCAGTTCAATCGGACACTCAAATTCAATACTCGATAAAGTGACGATATCGTAAGCCGTGTAGGGATAGTAAAGCCACATCCTACCCTCACCCCGACAGAAACGCTCAACGGAGATTTTTTCCGAGTCAATCAAGATATATTCTTGCAAACTGGGGATTGTCAGATAATAAGTAAATTTTTCACCCCGATCTTTAGCGCTTGTACCTGGCGAAAGAACTTCGACAATTAGCTTGGGATGTTGAATAAATTTGCGGGCATTGAGGTCTTGAGGGTCACAACTGACAATAAGATCAGGATAATAGTAGCGACTCTGCAAAGTAAGTTGCACTTTCACGTCTGACACATTCACTCGACAACCTCTAGAACGCAAATGAGGGCGTAACGCAGTGTAAAAGTTAAGTGCAATGTCGTTATGGGGAATTGTGCCACCTGTCATGCCAAATACTTCGCCATTGGCATATTCATAGCGAACGTCTTGCTGAGGTTCCCATTCGAGATATTCCTCAACGGTCATTTCTGGCGGCTGTTGGGGGATCGCTATCATAACTAAGATTTTTTCACGCTTGTTTTGATTGTATCTAAATGACGCTCTGACTTTTCACGGTATCGGTAAAACCTCTCTAAATCTAAGAGAGACTTTAAATTTTTCCCCCTTAGAGCGTCGGGAAGAGGGTTACAAGGTTAGGTTTTTTGCTAAGGTTTGTAGTGAGCAATTCAGAAAATTCATTGCGATCGCTCAATCATGTTAGAGTTGAGTTGGTTGTTTCTCTCAAACACAAAATCTGAGAGTTTTCTACCCATCTCCTCATTATGGGAATGAAAAAAAGGACTGGAAACTTAAATTTTTTGAAAAATATGTGCAGGAACACGTCTATTTATAGTCGCTCCGATAGCTTGCCAGATAAGAGTTACAACTCAAATTGAATATCATTGCTAAAGAAAAATTAAAAGAATATGAAGTGCATTTTTACCCTCGAAAAAATGATATGTTAGATACAGAATCGACTTTGGCTTTTTTTATGGAGTAGAAGGATATAGACTACGCCAGTTTTTCACCTTCAAACCCTTATGATTTATTGCTTGTGAAAGAATCTGAGGGGAATATGAGTACACATTTAAATAACCCAAATCCTGTTTCAATTTAGTTAAAGTCATTGCTGGGATTGGGTTATAGCTGAGTACAAAGAAATCCTGAACCCCTATCTATAAACACTAGAACCCCAACCAAAAAATACTAGAACCCCTACCCGAAAAAAAAAATTTAATTCTTGTAAACCTTGAAGAATTAGGGTTTTTATTATTTGAGTACAACCGTAATAAATCCAATAAATTCTATCCTAGAGAGACGCAACATCTGTCTGGGAGACGGCTGCTATAAATCTTATATCGCCAATCACCTAACGCTCTGAAACAAAACAAAGCGAAAAGTGAGTGGAGGGATGACATAGCACCATGCCTGAAGTGAAAAGAAGTCGCGGCTGTAAGCACAAATTCTACCCAAGAACCGAACGTTGACACACACCAGCCGAACATCAGATATCTATTGCCTGCCTTACTTGAAAACAAGTTGCCCGAACCCAAGGGTTTGCAGGCAGTGTGGAAGACGCGACTTCAATTCTGGGCATAGAGAGCAGCAACATCTCCCACAGTGGCAGCCAAGTCCACCGACCTTTTGCGAAACTCAATGACATCACCGTCTACACGACTCCTCAACTCCAACGCTACGGAATCGACAACCCAAGCAAAATCAGGTGGTTGCGGCTGCGACAGCCCCAGCAGCGCCACCGTGGAAAGGGATCAAAAGCTCGAAGAACGCATTGCTAAACATCCCTGCTATAGCGAAGACGCTCATCACCACTATGCCCGTTTGCACGTTGCAGTTGCACCAGCTTGCAACATCCAATGCAACTATTGCAACCGCAAATATGATTGCGCTAACGAAAGCCGTCCTGGAGTAGTTAGCGAATTGCTCACACCAGAAGAAGCAGCACACAAAGCTTTGGTAATTGGTGGTAAGATTCCCCAAATGACAGTTGTGGGAATTGCGGGCCCCGGCGACCCTCTGGCGAACCCAGATAAGACTTTCCGCACATTTGAGTTGATTGCAGAGCAAGCACCAGACATCAAGCTGTGCTTATCAACCAATGGTTTAATGCTGCCAGATTACATCGATCGCATTAAACAATTAAATATAGATCACGTGACGATCACCATTAACATGGTAGATCCAGAGATCGGTGCTAAAATTTATCCTTGGGTTCACTACAACCGCAAGCGTTACAGAGGTCTTGAAGGCGCAAAAATTCTCCACGAAAGACAGATGGAAGGATTGCAAGCCCTCAAAGATGCTGATATCTTGTGCAAAGTCAACTCCGTAATGATTCCCGGAATTAATGACCATCACTTAGTCGAAGTGAATCGAGTCATTCGTGAGAAAGGTGCATTCTTGCACAACATCATGCCATTAATTTCTGCACCAGAACATGGCACACACTTCGGTTTAATCGGTCAACGCGGCCCCACACCCAAAGAACTTAAAGAAGTTCAAGACAACTGCTCGGGTAACATGAAAATGATGCGCCACTGTCGCCAGTGCCGCGCCGATGCAGTAGGATTATTAGGAGAAGACCGCAGCCAAGAATTTTCCAAAGAGAAATTCTTGGAAATGACTCCAGAATATGACATGGAGAAACGTCAAGAAGTTCACGACGGAATTGAGAAGTTTAAAGAAGAACTTAAAGTAGCCAAAGACAAGGCGCTTGCCGGCAAGAAATTTGCCAACAGTCCGAAAATCCTCGTTGCAGTAGCAACTAAAGGCGGCGGATTGGTTAACCAACACTTCGGTCATGCCAAAGAATTCCAAATTTACGAAGTGGATGGAAACGATGCTCGCTTTGTCAGTCATCGCAAAATTGACCAATACTGCCAAGGTGGATACGGCGAAGAAGCTTCTTTTGAGCATATTATGAAAGCGATCGCAGATTGCAAAGCAGTTTTAGTCTCCAAGATTGGTAACAGTCCTCAAGAAAAATTGCTTGAAGCTGGAATACAGGCTGTTGAAGCTTACGACGTGATTGAAAAGGTTGCTTTGGAGTTCTACGAGCAATACGTTAAGGAATTAGAGAATAGGGAATAGGGAATAGGGAGTAGGGAGTAGGGAATTTCAATATTCACCACTCCCCACTCACCACGTACCACTCACCACGAGCTAAACCTGGTTCTTCCGCTAACGCCACTCCCCACTCCCCACTCCCCACTCCCCACTCCCCACTCCCCACTCCCCGCGCCCAAAAGGAGAATAAATCATGGCTTACAAAATTCTTACTAGCCAGTGTATTTCCTGCAATCTCTGTCTAACAGTATGTCCCACAAATGCAGTTAAAGTTGTTGACGGACAGCACTGGATTGACCCTGAACTTTGTACAAATTGTATTGGTAGCATTCATACCGTGCCTCAGTGTAAAGCTGGTTGTCCCACCTGCGACGGTTGCATTAAGCAGCCTAGCGATTATTGGGAAGGCTGGTTTACCAATTACAATCACGTAGTTGCTAAATTAACAAATAAACAAGATTACTGGGAACGTTGGTTTCAAAGCTATTCCCAGAAATACTCAGAGCAGTTGCAAAAGCGTCAACCCCAAACAATGGGTGCAGAAGCTCAAATAATTCGTAATTTGTAATTCGTAATTGAAGACAACAATGCAAAATAACTGCATCTATCTCGATAATAATGCCACCACTAAGGTAGACCCAGAAGTTATAGAGGTAATGTTACCTTACCTCACAGATTATTACGGCAATCCCTCCAGTATGCATACCTTTGGTGGGCAAGTCGGTAAAGCAGTGAGAACAGCAAGAGAACAACTTGCAGCCATCCTGGGAGCCGATGAGTCTGAAATTGTCTATACAAGTTGTGGTACTGAGGGAGATAACGCCGCCATTCGAGCCGCACTGTTGGCGCAACCAGAAAAGCGCCACATTATCACTACCCAAGTTGAACATCCAGCAGTCCTCAATGTCTGCAAACAATTAGAAACCCAAGGTTATAGTGTTACCTATCTATCAGTAAATCATCAAGGGCAGCTTGATCTAGATGAACTAGAAGCTTCCTTGACAGGTAACACCGCCCTGGTGACAATTATGTATGCTAATAATGAAACCGGGACGGTTTTCCCGATTGAGCAAATTGGGTTGCGCGTAAAAGAATATGGTGCTATCTTCCATGTAGATGCGGTGCAAGCAGTGGGAAAAATCCCCTTGAATATGAAGACTAGCACGGTGGATATGTTAACTCTGTCTGGTCACAAGCTGCACGGCCCCAAAGGAATTGGTGCTTTATATATCCGGCGTGGGGTTCGGTTCCGTCCCTTCATTATTGGGGGACACCAAGAACGCGGACGCAGGGCGGGAACTGAGAATGTTCCAGCAATTATCGCTTTGGGCAAAGCTGCCCAACTAGAACTGTTACACTTAGAAGAAGCGACCACAAGAGAAAGAAGGCTGCGCGATCGCCTCGAACAAACTCTACTCGCTAAAATTCCCGATTGTGTCGTTAACGGTGACCCTACGCAGAGATTGCCCAACACCACAAACATCGGCTTCAAGTATATTGAAGGTGAAGCTATCTTACTATCGTTGAATAAATACGGTATCTGTGCATCATCCGGTTCAGCTTGCACCTCCGGTTCACTAGAACCTTCCCACGTCCTGCGGGCAATGGGCTTACCCTACACAACTTTGCACGGTTCTATCCGCTTCAGTCTTTGTCGCTACACTACAGTTGCCGAAATCGATCGAGTCATAGAGGTAATGCCCAGCATTGTCGAACGTTTACGCGCCCTCTCACCCTTCAAAAATGATGACGCGGGTTGGTTGCAAGAACAAGAGCAAGCACTAGCGCATCGCTAGGGATTAGGGACAGAGGATTAGGGACTGGGGACTTGGGAAGAATTTTCCCAATACCCAATACCCAATACCCAGTACCCAATCCCCCAATCTAAAATCCAAAATCTAAAATCTAAAATACGTTATGTGGGACTACACTGATAAAGTATTAGAACTGTTTTACGATCCCAAAAATCAGGGAGCAATTGAAGAAACGAGCGAACCTGGGGTTAAGGTTGCAATGGGAGAAATCGGTAGCATTGCTTGCGGCGATGCTCTAAGATTGCACCTGAAAGTAGAAGTAGAATCTGATAAGATTCTAGATGCTCGGTTTCAAACCTTTGGTTGCACTAGTGCGATCGCTTCTTCTAGTGCATTAACCGAAATGATCAAAGGTTTAACCTTAGATGAAGCCCTGAAAGTGTCCAACAAAGACATTGCAGATTACCTGGGTGGTTTACCAGAAGCAAAGATGCACTGCTCTGTTATGGGACAAGAAGCGCTAGAAGCCGCTATCTATAATTATCGTGGCATACCTCTAGCTACCCACGATGATGATGATGAAGGGGCGTTAGTTTGCAGTTGCTTCGGCATCAGCGAGTCCAAAATTCGTCGCGTGATTCTAGAAAATCATCTCACTGGTGCTGAACAAGTAACAAATTATGTAAAAGCTGGTGGCGGATGCGGTTCCTGTCTGGCGAACATTGATGATATTATAAGATCAGTTCAACAGGAATACGCCTCACCTGCTCTCAACGATTACGGCGTACAAGTTGCCACAGAAATTGTTACATCTAAGCAGCGATCGCTAACAAACGTGCAAAAGATTGCTCTCATTCAAAAGGTTCTCGATGAAGAAGTCAGACCCGTACTCATTGCAGACGGGGGAGATGTAGAACTCTATGATGTAGAAGGCGATCGCGTTAAAGTTGTACTACAAGGTGCTTGTGGTTCCTGTTCTAGTAGTACAGCAACTCTCAAAATTGCGATCGAAGCCAGATTACAAGATCGTGTCAGCAAGAGCCTTGTAGTTGAAGCAGTTTAGGAATTGCTTTCTTGACTTAACGGACTCCACAAATACGCCCTAATATGCATTCAGCCAGGAACAGAAAGTAGGATTTGAACCATATAATTTTCTCCACATCAATGCTTCAATCCTACCAACAACCCATAGCTAAATTAGCTATTACGGCTAACAGCATATAGGCTTCATAGATTAAGTGCCTAAAAAGCAAATTTCATCATCCAACTCGCTTCAAAGGAACAGGATATGACGACATTGTACGACAAACTTGGCGGACAACCAGCTATTGAACAAATAGTAGATGAACTCCACAAACGCATTGCCACAGACAGCCTCTTAAATCCCATCTTTGCTGGTACAGATATGGCCAAGCAACGTAATCATCTAGTTGCTTTCTTATCTCAGATTTTTGAGGGGCCAAAGCAATACAACGGTCGTCCAATGGACAAAACCCACGCTGGAATGAATTTACAGCAACAACACTTTGATGAGATCGCCAAGCTCCTGGGTGAATCAATGGCTGTGCGTGGAGAATCGCCAGAAGATACCAAAGCTGCACTAGAGTGCGTCTCAAATTTCAAGGGCGCTATTTTGAACAAGTAATAGGACTTAGGCATTGATTGTTGACAAATAACAACATCAAGTCCTATAGAGTCTTCCAAGCTGAAACACATTATGACGTATTTGTAAATTGCGTAATTTTCTTTGTTCTTTGTCAAAACAAATGACAAAGGACAAAGGACAAAAAGAAAAAAATTTTAACGAGGAAATAGATGTACTTACTTTCAATAACTTTGGCTGTGGAGCGATCGCCCCCAGCAGGCATTTATGCCAACGCTACCAACGATGCTCTACACGCGCTCACTACTGTCGCTCAACTGGCGTGAACGCAACTGACAAACGCGCATACCCACCAACCAACCAATTGCAGGGAAACACGAATCATGACTGAAGAAAAGATTAGACAGATAGCTTTCTACGGTAAGGGCGGTATCGGTAAATCTACCACTTCCCAAAACACCCTAGCAGCTATGGCAGAAATGGGTCAACGCATCCTCATCGTCGGTTGCGACCCTAAAGCTGACTCCACCCGTTTGATGCTGCACAGCAAAGCTCAAACAACCGTTCTTCACCTCGCCGCAGAACGTGGTGCAGTAGAAGATATCGAACTCGAAGAAGTAATGCTAACCGGTTTCCGTGACGTTCGTTGCGTAGAATCTGGTGGTCCAGAACCCGGTGTAGGTTGCGCCGGTCGTGGTATTATTACCGCCATCAACTTCTTAGAAGAAAATGGTGCTTACCAAAACCTAGACTTCGTATCTTACGACGTATTAGGTGACGTTGTGTGTGGTGGTTTCGCAATGCCTATCCGTGAAGGCAAGGCACAAGAAATCTACATCGTTACATCAGGTGAAATGATGGCGATGTATGCTGCTAACAACATCGCTCGTGGTGTTCTTAAGTATGCTCACACTGGTGGCGTGCGTTTAGGTGGTTTGATTTGTAACAGCCGTAACACTGACCGGGAAATCGACTTGATCGAAACCTTGGCAAAACGGTTGAACACCCAAATGATTCACTACGTACCCCGTGACAACATCGTTCAACACGCAGAATTGCGCCGGATGACTGTTAACGAGTACGCACCAGAAAGCAACCAAGCTAACGAATACCGCACATTGGCTACCAAGATCATCGACAACAAAAATCTATCTATTCCTACACCCATCGAAATGGAAGAACTAGAAGAATTGTTGATTGAATTCGGTATCCTCGAAAGCGACGAAAATACCGCAATGCTAGTTGGCAAAAGTGCTGCTGAAGCTCCTGTAAGCTAAGTCGCTGCTAATAAATAACGCTTTAGCACAAGGAAAAAGGAAAAAGGAAGAATCTCACATTTAACCTTTGACCTTTTACCTTTCCCTCTAATCTCCCCCCTAATCTTAGAGGGGACTCCTAGTCCCCCTATCCCGATCCTTACGAGTCACAGAGGCTAAATATGACACCTCCAGAAAATCAAAACATCATCGAAGAAAGAAAAGAACTAATTAAAGAAGTTCTAGAAGCTTACCCCGACAAAGCTAAGAAAAAACGGGAAAAGCACTTAAGTGTATACGAAGAAGGTAAGTCCGACTGCGGCGTTAAGTCTAACGTTAAATCCCTTCCTGGTGTCATGACCGCTCGTGGTTGTGCTTACGCCGGTTCTAAAGGTGTGGTTTGGGGCCCTATTAAGGACATGATCCACATCAGCCACGGGCCTGTTGGTTGCGGTTATTATTCTTGGTCTGGTCGTCGTAACTACTACATCGGTACTACAGGTATTGACTCCTTTGGTACCATGAACTTCACCTCTGACTTCCAAGAAAGAGATATCGTCTTTGGTGGAGACAAGAAACTTACCAAGCTCATCCAAGAACTTGATGTACTTTTCCCACTCAACCGTGGTGTTTCCATTCAATCTGAATGTCCCATCGGTCTAATTGGGGATGACATCGAAGCAGTTGCTCGCAAGACATCCAAAGAAATTGGTAAGCCAGTAGTACCCGTTCGTTGCGAAGGCTTCCGGGGTGTTTCCCAATCTTTGGGACACCACATTGCTAACGACATGATTCGTGACTGGGTTTTCACCAGATCCGACCAAGCGAAAAAAGACGGTACACTCAATTTTGAAGGTACTCCTTATGATGTAGCCGTTATTGGTGACTACAACATCGGTGGTGATGCTTGGGCTAGCCGCATCCTGTTAGAAGAAATCGGCTTGCGCGTAGTCGCTCAGTGGTCTGGTGATGGCACCATCAACGAAATGTTGATGACCCCCAATGTGAAGATGAACCTCATCCACTGTTACCGGTCGATGAACTACATCAGCCGTCACATGGAAGAAGCTTACGGTATACCCTGTACGAAGTATGATTTAATATATCGTGATACCAGGATTTAGTCCACGTCTAACTTTGCTCAATTTAAACATTGTTCTAAATGGACTAAATTTTAAGACACATTTAAGACACAATGAAAAGCAAGGCACAGGACGTTTTTGAGGATTTCACTCCGCCAGCATCTACCGATGGCAGCTATTTAGGAACGCAGAAACACATGAAAGCTACTCGGCAGCATCTGGAACGCAAGTTTGATAAAGGTTTGACAGACACTAGGGCCCGTCTAAAAGCCGCTAAGGTCAAAGTGGGTTTGGTCGTGGCACGGGACACAATTCAATTGCAAGCATCCCTACCAATCAAGCCGGGCGATCGCGACACCAAAGGAACTGGTTTTAAGCAGTACAAGATTTCGCTAAATATCCCTGCAAGCTTGGACGGGTTAAGAACAGCAGAGGAAGAGGCAAACGAGCTAGGCAAGCTGCTTGCCCGTAAACAGTTTGAATGGACTGACAAATATCTGGGTAAAATCGCTAAGGTCGCCAACAGATCCCAAAGCCTTGGTGATGTTTTAGAAGAGTTTGAAACTGAGTATTTCAAAACACGCAAATTAACAGAAAAAAGTAAACACACTTTCTTCTATTACAAGGACTATTTACGGCGATTGATTGGGCTAGATACTTTGCTGAATCAATCGGAGATTGATAAAAAAATTGCAGAGTTGACGGGAGACTCTGCCAAATACAGCGCCGTTAAATCGTTGAAAGTTTTAAAATCAACCCTTAATTTAACTAGTTTCACTCTCGAACATTTTAAAGCTACACAACCCAAAAGTCAGGCTAGGGACATTCCCAGTGATGAGGATATCATCAAATATCAGGAATCTTTTCATCATTATTCTTGGACTAGAAGCCTAACAATCAAAAAGAGTTGTTTAGACAGTTGGAAAATGTGGGAATGGGTATATGGAATGCTTGCTACTTACGGACTACGCCCAAGAGAACTGTTTGTAAATCCTGAAATTGATTGGTGGTTGAATCCTGAAAATAAAGATAATACATGGAAGGTTCACCCAGATACTAAAACTGGTTATAGAGAAGCTTTACCGCTACATCCTGAATGGGTTTACTTGTTTGATTTAAAAAACGTAGAGTATTTGGAACTGTTAAAAGCTCAAACTGATGACAGAACTAGTTTTACAGATATCAATACTATTCGGGTTAATTGTTCATCATGGTTTAGGCGCGTAAATATTCCCTTTACGCCCTATGACTTACGCCACGCTTGGGCGATTCGAGCGCACATGATGGGCATTCCAATTAAAGCTGCTGCTGACAATTTGGGGCATTCTGTAGAGATTCACACTGAGATTTATCAGAAGTGGTTCAGCTTGGAGAACCGGAAGAAGGTAATTAAGCAGGCCGTGGATAAAAAAGATGACATGGATACGTTGATACAGGAGAATGCACGACTAAGGGCTGAGGTGGAATATCTCAGGCAAGCTCTGGCACGGCATCAAATCAGTGAGGTGCTGTCTAGTTGACTCACAGCAGAATACGGTTTATTAAATTAGCACTGCTACGTTTTTGGGCAATATTTTAGAAAAATGCCTATTTTTGGCAATTTTTTGTTAAAAATAGGCATTTTAAAATTTGTCTAGAGTTGGCTAAAATCGGCTTGGTGAGCGGGTTTTAAGCGTCTACAGTAGTATCTACACCTCTCGACAAACTGTAGGCACCGTAGACAAATTCACGTTGCTCTCTAAATGCACTCTATGGGGTCAATAGTTCCACTGCTCACTGACTACAATCGCTCCGTAGACTGAGATAGTCACACTGTTGGGCGTTGTCTAGAGTTTGTCTAGAAATTGTCTACAGTTTGTCTACAGATTTTTAAGCTGAGGTGGACAGAGGATTGACGAGGTATTGAGCGCCAATAGTGCCACAACAGCACAAGACATGAGCTTAACGAGAACTACTTAAGTTAGGGAAATAGCCAACTATAGACAAGGTATCGACGGTCAAGTGTGCTAGATATACTGCACTGTAATTGGGCTATAACCCGTCTTGTGTTCCACGTGTTAGCTCTTTAATAAAGGCTTCAATCGCCTTTCCTGCCGTTGATTGCTTGCCAACTTTTAGCTTGTTGAGCGTGCGATCGCGGGTTACGATTAACTCTTCATTGCTTAATTGCCCGGTAGTGCTAATCTCCTCTACTACCGGGCTTTCGACTTTCCCCGCAGTTCCTCCAACCGTGCCTCTAGCTGGGTTTCTAGTTGCGCTTCTAGTTGCGATCGCACTTCACCCAAGCTTGCTGCTACCTCTTGCTTCACCAGTTCTTGAACGTCTACAACTGTAGTCAAATCTGTAGACAGAGGATTGTTTCTTTTGACGAAATCAATAAAAAGCCTTTGTCCTGTTTGGTTGAGAGTTTCACCCTCTAACTGTGAGGACTCCACAAATTGAACAATCTCATCTGGCAAACGGAATGAAAACGATTTACTAGCCATAGTTAACAAGTATGCTGCATACGTCTGTCCACAAGATTAACCTATCCGCCTACATATTGCCTACGGATTGTTGACAGTTTAGTTATTGCTTTGTATATTAGTTGTATGCGGATTGTGGGCAGTTATATACAGGTGGTAGCGAGTAAATCGTAGCGTCGTGTCGCTCCCAAGTTGACTACCCACGTGGAATGGATAAATGATTATCCCGGCTAAAAACGAAGTCAGCGCTTGAATGCGCCCCGGCAAGAGAGTCTTTCACCTCTCCCCCACCGGCACGACTTCCCCAAGTTGAGTTAAGCAACATTGAGGCTGATAAATTATGACACAAGATGAATACCACTATTTATTACTCAGTGTAATTAATGAAATTAATTACATTAAGGGTTGTCAAGAGTATCTAAAAATTGCTCGTCAATTGATTGATACTCCAGATAGTAAAACTAGCGAGAGAATAGAACTTTTGCTATCTACTTATTTACAACAAACTGAGGTGAGTTTTGATAATTTAGAGTACTTCTCTAAACAGAGAGAGAAATTATTTAAGAATAATAATCTCGCTGCTGATTACTGTACGTTCGCTGATTTTGACCTTGCGAGGAGGAATTATGTCTTACAGAGCCTAAGTTCCAGTTCATAAAGGAATTCAGGCATTTTCA